>DAINOF010000010.1:0-22989 GCA_036735505.1 Paracoccaceae bacterium | reverse complement strand
AGGCGGCCCGAGCCTCCCGAACCGCCCAGTTCCATCGCCGTCTGGCCGAAGTAGACCGCGCCTCCTGTGGGGTTCGTCTCGACGTCGAGCAGGTTGCGCCGCTCGAATTCGAGGATCGTCTGGGCGGCCGCGGGCGAGACGCCGATGACGGTGGAAAGCGCGCCCTCGAACGGCGAGTCGGTGTCGAAGATCCGGCTGACGGCAGGGGGCGGCGGCGGCAGCGTCACTACGGGGGGCGTCGTCGTGGGCGTCGTCGTGGTGGCGGTCGTCGTGCTGGAACCGCAGGCCGCGACCGACGCCGAAACGAAGAGCGCTGGAAGGATCTTGATGCGTGTCATGTCATGTACTCCTTCGTTGTCCGAAACCGGCTTGTCGATGAACGCTTTGTTAACTTGACGGGACCTCAATGAGCGGGCGTCGCATCGGATGCGAAACCTCTCCGTGGCAAACCGGCGCGGCGAGGCGGGTTGCCCGGACCGTGCCGCAGGGCTATTCACCGCATGACGCATCCGGAGGCGGCATCCCATGTCGAAACTCGTGACGATCTACGGCGGCTCGGGCTTCGTCGGGCGCTACATCGCGCGCCGCATGGCCAAGGAAGGCTGGCGCGTGCGCGTCGCCGTGCGGCGCCCGAACGAGGCCATGTTCGTGCGGCCCTACGGCGTCGTGGGGCAGGTCGAGCCGGTGTTCTGCAACATCCGCGACGACGACAGCGTGCGGCTTGTGATGACGGGCGCCGATGCGGTGGTGAACTGCGTCGGCACCTTCGACAAGGGCGGCAAGAACAACTTCGACGCGGTGCAGGCCGAGGGCGCGACGCGCATCGCCCGCATCGCCGCCGAGGAAGGGGTGCGCGCGCTCGTCCATCTGTCGGCCATCGGCGCGGATGCGGCCGGCAACAGCCGCTACGCCCGCTCGAAGGCCGAAGGCGAGGCGGGCATCCTGCAGCACTTCCCGGGCGCCGTGATCCTGCGTCCCTCGGTCGTCTTCGGGGCGGAGGACCAGTTCTTCAACCGTTTCGCTGCCATGTCGCGACTCGGTCCTGTCCTGCCGGTCATCGGCGGGGGGACGCGGTTCCAGCCGGTCTATGTGGGTGACGTGGCGAAGGCCGCCATGCTGGGCGTGCTGGGCCTTGCCAAGCCCGGGATCTACGAGCTCGGCGGCCCCGAGGTTGCCACCTTCCGCGAGCTGATGGTCCGGATGCTCGGGATCATCCGCCGGCGGCGCCTCGTCCTCGGCATCCCGCTCTGGCTCGGACGCCTCATGGGTGGAACCTTCGACCTGCTGAACAGCCTGACGCTGGGGCTGGTGTCGGGGCCGGTGACGCTCGACCAGGCGCGGAGCCTTGCCAGGGACAACGTGGTCGGACCCGAGGCGATGACCTTCGCCGACCTCGGGATCGAGCCGACCCCGCTCGTGGCGGTGCTGCCCGAGTATCTGTGGCGGTTCCGGCCCACCGGCCAGTACGAGGCCATGACGGAATCGGCCAAGCGCCTGCGCTCCTAGCCCGGGCGCGCCCGCGGCCCCGGAACAAGCGGGGGCCCGCCGCATTCTAATGTCTGACCCGTTCCCAACCCGATCGGCCAGACCCTGATGCAGCCTCCCAGACCCGTCCGTTCCCGGACCGCGTCCCTTCCGAACCGCCTGACGGTCGCCGCGGGCGTCGGCGCCCTTCTCGGCGCCGCCGCCTTCGCCTGGTACGAGCAGCAGACGCGCAATCCCCGGCCGCGGCGCCGGCCCGACAGCGCGCCCGGCCGCACCGCCCGGCAGCGCCGCTTCGGGCGCTACGCCGTCTCCGGACGCACCGTCACCATCAACAAGCCGCGCGCCGAACTCTACGCCTTCTGGCGCGACTTCGCGAACCTGCCCCGCTTCATGAGCGACGTGACGTCGGTGACGGTCGAGGGCGACCTCACCCGCTGGAGCATCGCCGGACCCATGGGACGCGAGGTCCGGATCGAGGCGCGCATCGTCGACGACCGCGAGAACGAGCAGATCGCCTGGCGGTCGACCGACGCCTCCGAGATCGAGACCGAGGGCAAGGTGACCTTCCGCGACGCCCCCGCCGGACGCGGCACCGAGGTGCAGGCGATCATCGCCTACGTGCCGCCCGCCGGGACGCTCGGCCGCTGGGTGGCGAGCGCGTTCCGGTCCGAGCCGCAGCTGCAGGGCCGGCGCGAGCTCAAGCGCTTCAAGATGCTGATGGAGGCGGGAGAGATCGCCACCAACGCCACCCGCAAGACAGTCTGAGGAGACGAGCATGCGCGCACTCACCTGGCAGGGCCGCCAAGACGTCCGCGTCGAGACGGTCCCCGATCCCGGCATCGTGAACCCTCGCGACGCGGTCATCGAAGTGACCTCGACCGCGATCTGCGGCTCGGACCTGCATCTCTACGACGGGGTCATTCCGGGCATGCGCGCGGGCGACATTCTTGGCCACGAATTCATGGGCCGGGTGGTCGAGACGGGGCCTGCCAGCACGCTGCGCAAGGGAAGCCGCGTCGTGGTCCCCTTCACCATCTCCTGCGGCAAGTGCTTCTTCTTCGAGGAAAAGCTCTATTCCGCCTGCGACAACTCGAACCCGGTCGAGAACCAGGACGTGACCGAGACCCTCTATGGTCACGCGCTGTCGGCGCTCTTCGGCTATTCGCACCTGACGGGCGGCTATGCGGGCGGGCAGGCGGAATACGTGCGCGTGCCGTTCTCGGATGTCGGGCCGATCGAGGTGCCCGACGGGCTCGACGACGACCAGGTGCTGTTCCTGTCGGACATCCTGCCCACGGGCTGGATGGCGGCCGAGAACGCGGCCATCCGCGAGGGTGACACGGTCGCGGTCTGGGGCTGCGGCCCGGTCGGGCTGTTCGCGGTGCAGTCGGCGCTGGTGATGGGGGCGGGCAAGGTCATCGCCATCGACGAATGGCCGAACCGGCTCGACCTCGCCCGCAAGCTCGGCGCCGAGGTGATCGACTTCAAGCAGACGCGCGTGCTCGAGGCGCTGATGGAGATGTCGGGCGGGATAGGTCCCGACGCGGTGATCGACGCTGTGGGCATGGAGGCGCACGGCTTCGCGCCCGACACGGTGCTCGACACGCTGAAGCAGCGCGTGGGCATGGGGGCGGACGGGGCGCATGCGCTGCGCGAGGCGATCATGGCGGTGCGCAAGGGCGGCCGGGTGTCGGTGCCCGGCGTCTACGGCGGCTTTGCCGACAAGTTCCCGCTGGGCGCGCTGATGGAGAAGGGGATCGAGCTGC
Source organism: Paracoccaceae bacterium (assembly GCA_036735505.1). Classification (GTDB taxonomy): domain Bacteria; phylum Pseudomonadota; class Alphaproteobacteria; order Rhodobacterales; family Rhodobacteraceae; genus DAINOF01. The sequence goes on along the minus strand of DAINOF010000010.1, from coordinate 19,738 downwards.
GCACCGGGCAGACGCATGTGCAGAGGTACCTGCCCGAGCTCCTGCGCCGGATCGGCGAGGGAGAGATCGACACGACCTTCCTGATCTCGCACCGCCTGCCGCTCGAGAAGGCGGCCGAGGGCTACCGCAACTTCCGCTACCGGCAGAACGACTGGACCAAGGTCGTGCTGAAGCCGGGCACGATGGCGGCCTGATGGGTCTTGCCGTCGTCACCGGGGCTTCGTCGGGGCTCGGCTACCAGTTCGCGCGGCTCGCGGCCGAGGATGGCCATGAGTTGGTCATCTGCGCCGACGAGGAAGAGATCCACGCGGCGGCCGACAAGCTTCGCCGCCTCGGCGCCTCGGTCGAGGCGGTGGTCGCGGACCTTGCGACCGAAGCGGGGTTCGACGCGTTCTGGAGCCGGATCGCGGGGCGCGAGATCGACCTTCTCTTCGCGAACGCCGGCCGGGCACTCGGGCACGGCTTTCTCGAGCAGGACCCAGTCGCAATCCGCCGGCTGGTCAATCTCAACGTCATGCAGACGACGATGCTGCTGCGGCAGGCGGGCGAGAAGATGCGCAGGCGGGGCAGCGGGCGCATCCTTGTCACGGGGTCCATCGGCGGCTTCGTGCCCGGCCCCTTCGACGCGGTCTACAACGCGACGAAGGCCTACCTGAACCTGCTCTGCGGGGCGCTCGCCGACGAGTGGAAGGACGGCCCCGTCACGCTTACCTGCCTGATGCCGGGTCCGGTCGACACGCCGGTCTTCCACCGCGACGACAACCGGCTCGAAGAAACGCCCATCGCACAAAGCGACGCAAAGGACGATCCGGTCGAGGTCGCCCAGGCCGGCTACGCGGCCATGCTGCGCGGCGACCGCCGGTCGATCCCGGGTGCACGCAGCAAGCTCATCACCGCGCTTTCGGGCGTCGTGCCCGCGCCGATCCTTGCCCGCTTCCATCGCTGGGGCGCCGAGCCGAGGGACTAGCCGGCGATCCAGTCGCCCAGCGCGTCGACCACGCCGCGCCCGATGCCCTTCGGCCGGACCGCCGACAGCGGGCAGGGGCGGGCGAGCCGGGGCGCCATGTCGGCGGACCTGAAGGTGTTCGCGGCCGCGAGGTCCGCCAGTTCCTCCCATGTCACGGGGACAGCCACCTTCGCGCCGGGCCGGGCGCGCAGCGCGTAGGGTGCGATGGCCGTCGCACCGCGTTCGTTCCTGAGCCAGTCGATGAAGATGCGGCCCTTGCGCAGCGCCTTCGACATGCTGGCGACGTAGCGGTCGGGATGACGCCCGGCCAGCGCGGTCGCGAGCGTCTTCGAGAAGGTCTTGACCGTCTCCCACCCGGCCGTCCGGCGAAGCGGCACGATGACGTGGACGCCCTTGCCGCCGGTGACCATGGGGACGGACGGCAGGCCCGTCGCGGCGAGCACCGCGCGCACCTCTTCCGCCGCGGCCCGCACGGCGGCAAAGCCCAGCCCCTCGTCGGGGTCGAGGTCGAAGACCATGCGGTCGGGCTGCTCGAGACGGTCGCGCGCCGACCCCCAGATGTGGAACTCGATCGTCCCCATCTGGACGGCGGCGAGGACCGAGGCGCGGTCGGACAGGTAGATGTAGTCCTCGACGGTGCCCTTGCTCTCGCGGATCGGCAGGGTCTTCAGCGCCTCGGGGAAGCCCGTGCCGGCGTGCTTCTGGAAGAAGCACTCCTTCGACACGCCGGCCGGGCAGCGGACGAGCGAGGCGGGATGGCCGGCCGCCGTCTCGAGCATCCGGTCGGCCACGAGATCGTAGTGCCGCGCGATGTCGCCCTTGGTGAAGCCCGCGCCCGGGAAGACGACCCGGTCGGGCGACGAGATCCGGGTGCCGCCGATCCGGGCGTCGCCCTTGCTCAGGCTCTCTTCCGCCATCGCGCTTACCTCCCTTGCTGGCTTGTCCTCGCGCAGGCCGTGGAAGACCGCGTGCCGAAGCCGGCCGTCCTGCGTGAACTCGGCATAGGCGATCTCGGCCACGAGGTCCGGCCGGACCCACCGCGCGCCGCGCGCCTCGGCGGGCGTTTCGGGGAAAGGCGCGGTCTTGCGGGCGAGCGGCGCCATGCGGCGCATGAGGTCCTCCATCGCCGCGCCGTCGAAGCCGGTGCCGACCCGGCCGCGGTGGATCAGCGCGCCGCTTTCCCGGCTTCCCAGCACCAGCGAGGCGAAGGGCCGACCCGCCTTGTCCGACGGCATCCAGCCCGCGATCAGGAACTCGGCCCGGCGCGCGCATTTCGTCTTGATCCAGGCCCGGCCCCGCCCGCCCCGGTAGGGTGCATCCGTGCGTTTCGAGACGATGCCCTCGCCCCCCGCGCGGCACATCGCGGCGAGCGCCTCGGCGCCCGTTCCGGCGAGAAAGGGCCCGAGCCGGACCGGGCCGCGGTCGGGGACCGTGTCGAACAGCGTCTCGAGCGCCTCGCGGCGCGCCTCGAAGGGGTGGTGCGACAGGTCCGTCCCGTCGAGATGCAGGAGATCGAAGGCGTAAAATGTGAGGGGACCGCCGGACTTGAGCACGTCCTGCAGCGCGCCGAAGTCGCCGCCCGAGGCGCCCGCGATCACCTCGCCGTCGATGAGCGCGCTGTCGCAGGGCAGCGCCTCGGCCGGCGCCTTCAGCGCGCCGAAGCGGTCGGTCCAGTCCTTGCCGTTCCGGGTGTAGAGCCGCGCGCCGCCCTTGCCCAGCGCGATCAGGCAGCGGTAGCCGTCGAACTTGGGCTCGTGGACCCAGGCCTCGCCCGTGGGGGGCGCGTCCTGAAGCGTGGCGAGCTGGACCGGCCGGAAGCCGGGCGCCGGGCGGGATCGGGCGACGGGTTCCGCTGCCTTTCCTCGCGCGATGGCCGCCATGCTGCGCCCGGTCGTCACGCTGGTCTTGTGCGTGTTGACGAGCGCATCAGGGCTGCGCCCCGCCGCCGCGTCCCGCTCCTTGATCAGAAGCCAGGTCTCGGCCTTCTCGCGCGTCCGCATCCGCACGAGCGTCCACCCGCCCGTCAGCCGCGCGCCATGAAGCCGGAACTTGAGCTTGCCCGCGGCGAGCCCCGTCTCGGGGTCGCCCTCGGGCGTCCATGTGCCGCGGTCCCAGAGCATGACCGTCCCGGCGCCGTATTCGCCCTGCGGGATCGTGCCCTCGAAGTCGCCGTAGGCCAGCGGGTGATCTTCGGTCCGGACGGCCAGACGCTTCTCGGCGGGATCGGCCGAGGGTCCGCGGGTGACGGCCCAGGACCACAACACGCCGCCCCATTCCAGCCGCAGGTCGAAGTGCAGCCGACGCGCGGCGTGCTTCTGGACAACGAAGGACAGCGCCTCTGCCGCGCGTGGCCTCGCCTCGGGGGCGGGTTCGGGCGTGACGTCGAAGTTGCGCTTCGCCCGGTATGCCTCGAGCGGGCTCACGATGCCTTGCGGCCCTTCCCGCGGGGCGCCTTCGTCTCCTTCAGGCTGCGCTTGAGCGCGTCCATCAGGTCGACGACGTTGCTTTCGGCTGGCGCCTCGTCCCTGGCGCCCCGGGCGCGCGGCGTCTTCTTGTTGCCGAGCTTGCGGTCGATCAGGCCGCGCATCGCGGCCGCGTGCCGGTCCTCGAAGGCGGCGGCGTCGAAGGGCGCGGTCTTGCGGTCGATGAGTTCGCGCGCGACGCCCAGCAGCTCGGCGTCCGCCTTGTCGTCCTCGATGCCGGCGAAGAAGGGGTCGGCGCTGCGGATCTCCTCGGCGTAGTGCAGCGTCTCCATCAGCAGGCCGTCGCCGCAGGGCCGCACCGCGCAGAGGTACTCCTTGCCGCGCATGGTCAGCTGGCCGATGCCGGTGCGCTGGGTCTCGCGCAGCGCGTCGCGCACGACCCGGTAGGCGTCGCGTGCCAACTCGTCCGAGGGAACGATGTAATAGGGCGCGTCGAACCAGATCGGCGCGATCTCGGTCGCGCCGACGAACTGGACGAGTTCCAGCGTCTTCTTGGTCTCGAGCTTGATCGCGTCGATCTCGGCCTGTTCGAGCAGGATGTAGTCGCCCCCGCTCGTCTCGTAGCCCTTCAGGATGTCCGCGCTTTCGACCGGGCCGATGCCCGCGACCACCTTCTGGTACTTCACCGGCTTGCCGCTGGGCCCGTGGATCTGCCGGAACGACACCCTCGCCGAGCTCTTGCGGGCCGCGTGGATCTCGACGGGGATCGAGACGAGCGACAGGCGAAGCTGCCCCTTCCAGATCGCGCGCGATGCCATCCCTGCGTCTCCCTGCGGCAAAGGCCGCCTAGGGATCAACGCCGCAGGGCGGGGTGCGGTTTCCGGCCGTCAGCCGCCGTCGCCCGCCCCGCTCACGAGGTGCAGGAGGCGCCGGGCGACCTCCGGCGAGGGCGGCACGCTCGTGGCGAGAAGGGCGAGGCGCGAGAACAGCGCGGCCTCGGCGCGGATGGCGAGAAGGGCTGCGATCTTCGCCCGGTGGGCGGCGACCGCGGCCTCGTGCGCCGCCGCGACGCCGGGCAGCGCGCGAAGCCGCGCCGCTTCGCGTGCCGTCGCAGGGGCGTGCCGCGCGATGGTCGTGTCCCCGACGGTGTTGAAGTTGCGCTCGGCCCAGTAGCTCGCGTCGAGCGCCTTGCGCGTCCGGTTCGGCAGCCCGCGCGCCCGCTTCACAAGGAAATCCTCGGCCGAGCGGAGCGAATAGTGGTTGAGCTGCACCAGCCCGGTCTCGATCCGCGGCGTCAGGAGAAGGATCCGGCCATCGTCGCCGGCGAAAGGCGCGGGCAGCCGGCGGCCCGAGCCGTCGATCCAGACCGGCTCCCGCCCCTGCCTCGTCTTCGGCCGGTGGATCCCGAGCCGGGCGAAAGGGCCGTCGCGCCAGCGGGCCAGCGTCTTGAAGGACCGCGCGACGCCGGGGAACAGCGCGTCCTCGGGGATGGCTCGGGTGAACCGCGCCGTCAGCGTCGCGTCCTCGAACCCGAGGTGTCCCGAATGGCCGAAGAGGCGCCAGGGCAGCACGATGGCGTCGACGTCGCCCGAGACGGCGAGGAGGTCGGGGAGCGAGACCAGGGGCGAACGCAGGTTGACGAACTCGTCGCAGTCGATCCCGAGCACCCAGTCGGCGTCGCGCACCGCCTCGGTTCCGCCGGCGAGCGCCAGCGCCTCCCACTGGACCGAACGCGCGCCGGGCGTCTGGCGCAGGTGCACGACCTCGCCCGCCGCCGCCAGACGGTCGAGCAGCGCGTCCGTCCCGTCGTCGCAGTCGTTCGTCACGATGACGAAGCCGGCGACGCCGAGCGCCTTGTGATGCGCGATCCATTCGAGGACGAAGGGGCCTTCGTTCCGCATCGCCGTGACGAGGGTGATCCCGGGGCCCGCCATGTCCTCGCCGCCTTGCGCCGCCCACCCAGAAGGGGATGCCGCGTCGGGGCTGTCAACTCCCGCCCGGACGTGAGAAGGTCCGGGCAGGAAGCAACTCCTGGACGGACCATGCCCGACATCGTGACAGTGGAGGACCTGAGGAAGGTCTATGCGAGCGGCTTCGAGGCGCTGAAGGGCGTGACGCTCTCGATCCGCGAAGGCGAGCTGCTCGCGCTTCTGGGGCCCAATGGCGCGGGCAAGACGACGCTCATCTCGGCCATCTGTGGGCTCGTGACGCCAACCGGCGGTAGCGTCACCATCGGCGGGCACGACATCCGGACCGACTACCGCCGGGCGCGGGCGCTCGTGGGGCTCGTGCCGCAGGACATCTCGCTCGAGCCGTTCGAGCGCGTGATGAACACGGTGCGCTTCTCGCGCGGGCTCTTCGGCAAGCCGCGGGACGAGGCGCATCTCGAACGCGTGCTCCGGCAGCTGTCGCTCTGGGACAAGCGTGACGCGCGCGTGGTGGAGCTTTCGGGCGGCATGAAGCGGCGGGTGCTGATCGCCAAGGCGCTGTCCCACGAGCCGCGCGTCCTGTTCCTCGACGAGCCGACGGCCGGGGTCGACGTGGAGCTGCGCAAGGGGATGTGGGAGACGGTCGCGCAGCTCAAGGCCGAGGGCGTGACGATCATCCTGACGACGCATTACCTCGAGGAGGCCGAGGCGATGGCCGACCGGATCGGCGTGATCGACAAGGGGCGGATCCTGCTTGTCGAGCACAAGGCCGCGCTGATGACCCGGATGGGCCGCAAGCAGATGGTGATCGAGCTGCACGATCCCGTGACCGCGCTGCCGCCGTCGCTGTCCCGCCACGGGCTCGAGATTGCGGAGGGCGGCCGGGCGCTTGTCTATTCCTACGACACGAAGGGCGAGCGCACGGGGATCACGACGCTCCTCACCGATCTCCAGAAGGAGGGGATCGTGCTCCGCGACGTGCAGACGCGGCAAAGCTCGCTCGAGGAGATCTTCGTGGGGCTCGTGGGGGCGGCGCGATGAACTGGCAGGCGATCCGGGCGATCTACGTCTTCGAGATGTCGCGGACCTTCCGCACGCTCCTGCAATCGGTGGTCTCCCCCGTGGTCTCGACCGCGCTCTACTTCGTCGTCTTCGGCGCGGCGATCGGCAGCCGGATCGAGGAGGTCGACGGCATAAGCTACGGCGCCTTCATCGTGCCGGGGCTGATCATGCTGTCGGTGATGATGCAGGCGGTGTCGAACGCCTCTTTCGGGATCTACTTCCCGAAGTTCATCGGAACGATCTTCGAGCTCCTCTCGGCGCCGGTGAACTTCATCGAGATCGTGATCGGCTATGTGGGCGCGGCGGCGACGAAGAGCCTGATGATCGGTCTCATCATCCTCGCCACCTCGTTCCTCTTCGTCGACCTGCATATCCAGCATCCCGTCGTGATGCTGGGGTTCCTGACGCTTACCTGCCTGTCCTTCAGCCTACTGGGCTTCATCATCGGCATCTGGGCGCGCAACTTCGAGCAGTTGCAGCTGGTGCCGCTCCTCGTCGTGACGCCGCTCGTCTTCCTCGGCGGGAGCTTCTATTCGATCTCGATGCTGCCGCCCGTCTGGCAGACGATCACGCTCTTCAACCCGGTCGTCTACCTCGTCTCGGGGTTCCGCTGGTCCTTCTTCGGGATGGCCGACGTGCCGGTGGGCCTGTCGCTTCTGGCGATCCTCGGCTTCACCGGGCTGTGTCTGGCGGCGATCTGGTGGATCTTCCGCAGCGGCTGGCGGCTCAGGAACTGACGGCTTCGCCTTGTTGGCGGGGGCCGCACGCTCTACATGGCTGCCCATGTTCGATTTCCTTCCCTTCCGCCGCGGCGGTCCGGTCGTCGGCGTCATCCGTCTTCAGGGCATCATCGCCTCGGGCGGCCGCGGCGCGGCGCTGAGCGATGCCGGCCTCGCGCCGCTGATCGAGAAAGCGTTCCGCCGCGGCAAGCCCAAGGCGATCGCGCTCGTCATCAACTCGCCCGGGGGAAGCCCCGCGCAATCCTCGCTCATCGCCGCGCGCATCCGGCGGCTGGCGGAGGAAAAGAAGATCCCCGTCCATGCCTTCGTCGAGGATGTGGCCGCCTCGGGCGGCTACTGGCTCGCCTGCGCGGCCGACGACATCACGGTGGACCCCAATTCCATCCTGGGCTCGATCGGCGTGATCTCGGCCGGCTTCGGCTTCCCCGAGTTCCTCGCACGCTACGGGATCGAGCGGCGGGTCTATACCTCGGGCAAGTCGAAGTCGCTCCTCGACCCGTTCCAGCCGGAAAAGACCGCCGACGTCGAGCGGCTGAAGGAGATCCAGAACGTGATCCACGAGGGCTTCATCGACCATGTCAAGGCACGCCGCGGCGCGCGGCTCGGCGACAGGGATCTCTTCGACGGCAGCATCTGGTTGGGCGCAAGGGCGGTCGAGGTCGGGCTCGCCGACGGCGTCGGCCATGTCGTGCCCGAGATGAAGCGCCGCTACGGCGACAAGGTGCGCTTCGTGCTGCACCAGCAGCGCAAGCCGCTGCTCGGCCGGCTCGGCGGGCGGCTCGCCGCCGACGCGCTTTCCGGGCTCGAGGAGCGCGCGGCCTTCGCGCGCTTCGGTCTGTGAGCCCATGCTGATCAAGGTCGTCGTCCTCTTCCTCCTGGCCATGGCGGTGCTCGCCATGTTCGGCCGCCTCAGGTTCCCCCGCATCGGCCGGCGCGAGACGCGCAGGTGCAGCCGCTGCGGCCGGTTCCAGATCGGCAAGGGCCCCTGCGACTGCGGCAAGGGCGCGTGAAGCTCGGACCGTGCGCGTCGGCGCATGTCGGAACCATCCCGGTTACGCGCCATCGGGTTCCGGGTGAGGCGCCGACGCTCAAGACGCGCACCCTGACCCGAGCGCCGGGCCTTCTGTTCGTGGGGCCACCCGCGTCCTATGTCGTCGCGCGTACTGCCTGAGGAGACGAAAATGACAGCGAAACCGATTGCGCTGGTGACCGGCGCAGGGCGACGGCTCGGCCGCGCCATGGCCCTCCATCTGGCGCGGCGCGGGCATGACGTGGCGGTGCACTACAACGCTTCGGCCGCCGAGGCAGAGGCCGTGGCAGACGAGATCCGCGCCATCGGCCGGACCGCCGTCACCCTCGGCGCAGACCTGCTCGACGAGGCGGCGACGGCGGATCTCCTGCCGCGGGCGGCCGAGGCGCTGGGAGGCGCGGTCACGGTGCTCGTCAACAACGCCTCGATCTTCGAGCACGACACGCTCGAAACCGCCACCGCCGAGAGCTGGAACCGCCACATCGGGTCGAACCTGCGCGCGCCCTTCGTGCTCACGCAGGCCTTCGCGCGGCAATGCCCCGATCCGGTGACGGACGAGGCCGGCGAGCCGCAGGCGCAGGGCCTCGTCGTCAACATGATCGACATGCGGATCAACAAGCTGACGCCCGAATTCATGACCTACACCATCGCCAAGTTGGGCCTCTGGGCCTTCACGCGCACGGCGGCACAGGCGCTAGGCCCCAGGGCGCGGGTCAACGCCATCGGGCCGGGGCCCACGATGCGGGGCGCGCGCCAGTCGGCCGACCATTTCCGGCGCCAGCGCGAGGCGACGATCCTGCGCCGCGGGGCCGATCCGGAAGGGATCGTGAGGGCGCTCGACTACTTCCTCGACGCCCGCGCCGTCACCGGCCAGATCCTCTGTGTCGACGGCGGACAGCACCTCGTCTGGCAGACGCCCGACGTCCTTGGGGTCGAGTAGGCGCCCGCCCTACGACAAAGCTGCGGCTTGACTTGTCCACGTCGCAGCCGGTGGTCACGAATTCGTTACGATTCCGCTAATGGATTCAAGTGTTTGTATAGCGTCCAGAATTTTACTTCGCGAAATCAATGCCTTGAAAACAAGCCTAAAAAATGTGCAAAGCGACGAAGCTGGCAGGATTCCACGAGGAATTCCTCACGCCCCGTGTTTGTCCGCAGAGTTATCCACAGATTCCGTGGACAGCTTTCCTCTTGTCGGGTCCCCGGTATGATGGCAGCCGAGGCCGAGAATCAGACAAACCCGCGATGACCGAAACCGAAGCCGGGCAGGGCCTGACGGGCCATGCCGCGATCCGCAGCTATCTCAACGCGCTCGACGCCTCGCCCGGCGTGTACCGCATGCTCGACGCGCAGGGCGCGGTTCTCTACGTCGGCAAGGCGCGGAACCTGAAGGCGCGCGTGTCGAACTACGCCCGGCCCGGCACCCACAGCCCCCGGATCGAGCGGATGATCCGCGACACAGCGTCCATGATGTTCCTCACGACGCGGACCGAGACCGAGGCGCTGCTGCTCGAGCAGAACCTCATCAAGCAGCTCAAGCCCCGCTACAACGTGCTTTTGCGCGACGACAAGTCCTTCCCGAACATCCTCGTCAGCCGCGAACACGCCTTCCCGCAGATCAAGAAGCACCGCGGGCGCAAGGCCGAGAAGGGGAGCTACTATGGCCCCTTCGCCTCCGCCGGCGCGGTCAACCGCACGCTGAACCAGCTCCAGAAGGTGTTCCTGCTGCGCAACTGCACCGACGCCACCTTCGAAAGCCGCACGCGGCCCTGCCTCCTCTACCAGATCAAGCGCTGCTCGGCACCTTGCGTGGGGCATATCTCGGAACGGGACTACGCCGGGCTCGTGTCCGATGCCGAACGCTTCCTGCAGGGCAAGTCGACCTCCGTGCAGACCACGCTCGCGGCCCAGATGGCGCAAGCCTCCGAGGCCATGGAATTCGAGCGCGCCGCCGCGCTGCGCGACCGGATCCGCGCGCTCACGCAGGTCCAGTCGGCGCAGGGAATCAACCCGGTCGGCGTGACCGAGGCCGATGTCGTGGCGCTCCACATGGAGGGCGGGCAGGCCTGCGTGCAGGTCTTCTTCATCCGCGCGAACCAGAACTGGGGCAACCGCGACTACTACCCGCGCACCGGCTCTGGCGCCGAGGCAGGCGAGGTGATGGCGGCCTTCCTCGCCCAGTTCTACGACGACAAGACGCCGCCCCGGCTCATCCTCCTGTCCCACGCCGTCGACGACGCCGACCTCGTGACCGACCTCCTGTCGGGCCGCGCGGGCCGCAAGGTCCTGCTCGCCGTGCCGCAGCGGGGCGAAAAGCTCGACCTCGTCGCGGGCGCGCTGCGGAACGCGCGCGAAAGCCTCGCGCGGAAGATGGCCGAATCCGCGACGCAGGGGAGGCTCCTCGAGGGGCTGGCCGAGGCTTTCGGGTTCGAGGCGCCGCCGCGCCGGATCGAGGTCTACGATAACTCCCACATCCAGGGCACCGACGCGGTCGGCGCCATGATCGTCTCGGGGCCCGACGGCTTCCAGAAGAGCCAGTACCGCAAGTTCAACATCCGCGGCGACGACCTGACCCCCGGCGACGATTTCGGGATGATGAAGGAGGTCCTGTCGCGCCGCTTCCGGCGGCTCCTCAAGGAGGATCCCGACCGCGCGGGCGGCACCTGGCCCGACCTCCTCCTGATCGACGGGGGCGCGGGCCAGGTCTCGGCCGTGCACGGAATCCTGACCGAGCTCGGCCTCGACGACATCGAGGTCCTGGGCGTGGCCAAGGGCATCGACCGGGACGCCGGCAAGGAGGAATTCCACCGCGCGGGGCAGCCGCCCTTCGCGCTCCGCCGCAACGACCCCGTCCTCTACTTCGTCCAGCGCCTGCGCGACGAGGCGCACCGCTTCGCCATCGGCGCGCATCGCGCCAAGCGCGCCAAGGCGGTCGGCGCCACCCCGCTCGACGAGGTGCCGGGCGTCGGCGCGGCGCGCAAGCGCGCGCTTCTGGCGCATTTCGGCTCGGCCAAGGCGGTCGCCCGCGCCAATCTCTCCGACCTCACGGCGGTCGAGGGCATCAGCGAGACCATGGCGCAGGGCATCTACGACTTCTTCCACGCGAGGGATTGACCCCCTCCGGCCCCTGTCGCCTCCATCTGTCCGGAAATACCCTCGGGGGGTGAATTGGCCGCAGGCCAAGAGGGGGGCAGACAGCCCCCCTTTCAGCCGCCGACGACCAGAAGCGCGACGGCCCCGTACAAGGCCGCGCTCGCGGCGAGCACGAAGACGTGCCAGATCGTGGTGTGGAACGGGAGCCGCTCCCAGAGGTAGAACATCACGCCGATCGTGTAGAGAAGACCCCCCGCCACGATCAGGACAAGCGTCGGCCCCGGCAGGGAAAGGAACATGGACGACCCGATCGCCGCGCCGCCCCAGCCCATCCCAAGGTAAAGAGCGAGGCCCGGCCAGCGGAACCGCTGAGGATCGGCGAGCTTCAGCGCGACGCCGAGCGCCGCCGCCCCCCAGAGGCCGAAGGTCAGCGCGACGCCCTGCCCGGTCATCAGGGTGAAGGGCGTGAAGGTCCCAGCGATCTTCATGTAGATCGCGGAATGATCGAGCCGCCGCAGGAGCCAGGACCAGCGCGGCCGGCGCACCATGTTGTAGAGCGCCGAGCACGCCAGCATCAGGGTCAGCGCGACGCCGTAGACCGAGGTGCCGACAAGCGCGGGCGCGTCCCCGCGGGCGAGCGCGGCCGTGACGACAAGCGCAGGCACCGCCATGGCGGCGAGCGAAAGGCCCGCCACATGCACGACGGCGTCCGAGACATACTCGGCGCGGCTGTAGGCCCGCGGGCCTTCCTGTGAGTTGGACATGGGCGCACCCTAGCACTCCTGGCCCCTGCCCGGAACCGCCCCCGGTTCCCTTTCCCGCGAGCGGCCCTTATGTTTCGGCCATGACCTGGACGATCCCCAACGCGCTCACCACGCTGCGGCTCCTTGCGGCGCCGGGCGTCGTGATCATGTTTCTCTACTTCACCCGCCCCTGGGCCGACTGGTTCGCGCTCGTCCTCTTCGTCGGCGCGGCCGTCACCGACTGGTTCGACGGCTATCTTGCGCGTCTCTGGAAGCAGGAATCGAAGTTCGGCGCGATGCTCGACCCGATCGCGGACAAGGCCATGGTGGTCATCGCGCTTCTGGTGATCACGGGGTTCTCGGGAATGAACCCGTGGATCCTGTTGCCGGCCACGCTGATCCTCTTCCGCGAGGTCTTCGTGAGCGGGCTTCGCGAGTTTCTCGGCGCCGCGGCCGGCACGCTTCAGGTCACGAAGCTCGCCAAGTGGAAGACCACGGCGCAGATGGTGGCGATCGCGGTCCTGTTCCTCGGCACCGGGCTCGACTTCCTCGAACGCGGCCGGGGTCCCGAGGCGGGCGGCCTCGCGCGGCTGAGCGACGGGCCGGCGGGCTGGGCGACCTTCGTCGGCATCTGCCTTCTGTGGGTCGCGGCGGCGCTGACGGTGATCACCGGCTGGGACTACTTCCGCAAGTCGCTGCCCTATCTTGAGGACAGGCCATGATCGACGTGCTCTACTTCGCCTGGGTCCGCGAGCGGATCGGCGTGCCGAAGGAACGCATCGAGACCGGGGCCGCGACCGTGGCGGACCTGGTCGAGGAACTCCGCGCGCGGGAAGAGCGCTATGCCGCCGCCTTCCTCGACCTCGCCGCGATCCGCGTGGCGGTCGACCAGGAACTCGCCGATCTCGACGCGCCGCTCGCGGGCGTGCGGGAGGTCGCCTTCTTCCCGCCGATGACGGGGGGCTGAGGTGGCGGTGCGGGTGCAGACGGGGCCCTTCGACCTCGGCGCCGAGGCCGCAGGCCTCGTGGCCGGGCGGACCGATGCCGGCGCGCTCGTGACCTTCTCGGGACTCGTTCGGGACGCGGGCGGCACGCTTCAGGCGATGGAGATCGAGCACTACCCGGGCATGACCGAGAGCGCGATCGCCGCGATCGAGGCCGAGGCGGTGCGCCGCTGGAGCCTGTCGGCGAGCCTTGTCATCCATCGCCACGGGCGGCTCGCGCCCGGCGATCCCATCATGATGGTGGCCACCGTCGCGCCGCACCGGGCGGATGCCTTCGCGGCGGCAGAGTTCCTGATGGACTACCTCAAGTCCCGCGCGCCCTTCTGGAAGAAGGAGATCACGCGGGACGGCGCGGGCTGGGTGGCGGCGAAGGACGCGGACGAGGCCGCGCTCGGCCGCTGGTAGGCCCCCCTCCCGGCCTCCCCCCGCGCGGGCGGGGGGAGGAGGCGCTTCCGGCCGCATCGGCGTGCGGGATGGCGTGTGGCCATGAGTACTTGGACCAAGATGAAGTCCGGGGGGTCAGCCCGGCTGTTTCTGCCGGTCGATCCAGATGCGCAGGTCCTCGGCCTCGGCGCGCGCCTCGCGCAGCCCCTCCATCGCGGCGCGCAGTTCGGCCTCGGTCTGGTGGAGCTGGTTGGTCAGCTCGGCCTCGCGCGTCTGGAAGTAGGTGATCGCCTGGTCGCGGGATTCCTCTGCATCGTGCAGTTCCTGCGCCATCCGCTCGATCTGCCCGATGTCGGCCGCGCTGACCCGCGTCAGCCTGTGTAGGAGCCAGTAGGCGAACCAGCCGAACATGAAGGCGGCGAAGAGGACGAGCGCCGCAGCGAGGATGAATTCGGTCCGGTTCATTCTTCGTCCTCGTCCGCGGCCCCTTCGGCGTCCTCGCCGTCCTCCGCCGTTACCTCCTCCTCCTCGTCGCCGTCCGGCGGAAGAAGGCGGAACGCGATGCGGCGGTTCGCCTCGCGGCCTTCCTCGGTGCCGTTGTCGGCGATCGGCTGCGCCTCGCCGTAGCCCTTCGCGGTGAGGTTCGAGGTCAGCACGCGCCGCGCCATGATCGCGTTCAGCACCGCGTCCGCCCGTTCCTGCGAGAGGCGCTCGTTCATGCCTTCGCTGCCCTGGCTGTCGGTATGTCCGCCGATCTCCATCTGCACGGTCTGGCAGTCGCGCAGCGTCTCGGCAATCCGGTCGATGGTGACGAGCGCGTCGCCGTCGATGTCGCTCGATCCCGGGGCGAAGGTGATCTTCCGTTCGGCGAGCGCCGCGTCGATCCCGGCGATGCATTCCTCGGGCGTCGGCAGGGCCGCGACCGGGTCGAGCGCCTCGACATAGGTCACGTCGAGCGACAGGCGCGCCGCGTCCCCGAGCCGCGCCGTCAGGAGGCGGGCAATCTCGTCCCGCGCCTCGGGGTCGCCCGTCTCGCCCGAGATCCGGATCGTGTCGGGACGGACCGTCAGCGTGCCGCTGTTCAGAAGCGCGAGCGCCTCGATGCCCACCATCACGCGCACCGGCCAGTCCTGCGGCGTGTCCGGGGCGATGCGGATGGCGGCGGCGTCCCGGTCGGCGTCGAGGCGTGCCTGGGCAAGGCTCAGGACGGCCTCGCGCGACAGGTCGTCCGGCAGCCGGCCGCGCAGGTCGGTGCCGCCATCGGCGTCGCGCCGGGCCACGAAGTCGAGCGGCGCGTCGTCCTCCTCGGCCGGGGCCTGATCGGCAGCGGGCGGCGGCAGCAGGGCGGTGAGCGAGAAGACCTCGGGCAACACGGCGTCGAAGCGGCCGGCGATCCGGTCGAAGGCATCCTGGCGCGTGCCCTGCGGGGCCTCGAGCGTCACGTCGGCGTCCGAGAAGGTGACCGAGCCGCCGCCGAGCGCGGCGACCGCCTCGATGCCGGCCACCGCGGCCTCGGCCCAGCGGGCCGACGGCTGGCCGAGGCCCACGAGGCAGCTCGCCTCTCCGCCGAGCCCCGCCTCCCGCGCTGCTGCGAGGATGGTCGCGCGGGTTTCGGCCGTGTCGGCGCTGCAGGCGTCGAACCGCGCGCCGCGCTCGTCGATCAGGAAGCGCAGGGTGAAGGGGGCGAGCACCGGGCGCGGCGCCGAAAGCGCGAGCACGATCTCGACGCCCTCGGGCGCCGCGGCGCGCAGCGCCTCCTCGGTCGCGCGCTTGGCGGCGGCGCTGTCCGAGATCGCGGTCACGGTCACGCGCGCCGCCTCGATGGTGATCTTCGACCGCGGCAGCCGCTCGAGCGCGTGGAGCCCGAAGGCCAGCGCTTCGGGCCAGGTCGCGGGCACGGGATAGTCGGCGTCCTCGAGAAGATCGGTCACCGTCGCGCCATCGATCCGCCCGGCGCGCGCGACGATCTCGGTCCGCACCTCGCCCGCCGGGACGAGGCCGATGAGCGAGACGCCGTCGTCGTTGCGCAGGATGTCGATGGTGAAGGCCGGACCGGCGGCGGAGTCGCCCGCGGCGACCTCCATCCGGTCGATCACCCGGCTCGCGTCGACGACGCGGCCGGCCGCGCTGACCGCCGCGAAGCGGGCGGCTTCGTCGGGGGCGAATCCCGTCAGGCGCACCTGCAGGCCGTCGACCTCGACCGCGGCCCAGTCCTGGCCGTCGCCCGAGACCGCCGCGCGCACGGCCTGCCGCGACTGGGTCTCGATCGCCGTGACCGAGGCCACGGCGACGCCCCAGCAGGCGGCGGCGCCGAGCGTCATGGCGAGCGTTACGGGGAGGTAGGCGGAAAGGCGCATCGTGCCGGGGCCTCTTCTTCGGTCAGGCCCCCTGTTAGTCCCCTCCCGCCCGGGGATCAATCAGAGCAGGGCGGCGGCGGCAAGAAACGGCACGGGGATCAGCCCGGCGTCGCGATTGGAGCGGAAGACGCGCAGGCAGGTCTCGGGGTCGTCGGTGTCGAGCCGCGTCAGCTGCCAGGCGAGGTGCCAGCCGATCCCCCAGGCCGCGCCGAAGCCCACCGCGAGGGCGAGCGCGTTGCGGTCGATCAGCGCGCCCACGATGGCGGTCGCCATGAGGGTGACGGTCGCCACGAGGAACCCGCGAAGCCAGGGGCCCGTCCGGTCGCCGAAGAGCCGGGCGGTGGACTTCACGCCGATGAGCGCGTCGTCCTCCTTGTCCTGGTGGGCGTAGATCGTGTCGTAGAACAGCGTCCAGGCGATCCCCGAGAGCCAGAGCGCCACGGCGGGCCAGCCCAGGCTTCCGGTATGGGCGGCCCAGGCGAGAAGCGCGCCCCAGTTGAAGGCGAGCCCGAGGAAGATCTGCGGCCACCAGGTGAAGCGCTTGGCGAAGGGGTAGATCGCGACGAGGGCGAGGGAGGCCACGCCCAGCGCGATGGCGGCGGGGGGGAAGGTGAGGAGGATGCCGAAGGCCAGGAGCGACTGGATCACGAGCCAGGCCATCGCCTGCCGCACCGTGACCTGGCCTGCGGGGATGGGCCGGGACCGGGTGCGCGCCACGGCGGCGTCGAAGTCGCGGTCGGCGATGTCGTTCCAGGTGCAGCCTGCGCCGCGCATGAGCCAGGCGCCGATGGCGCAGCCCGTCGCGATCCAGGCGTCGTGGAGCGTGAAGGTCCCGGTGTGGGCCGCAGCGAGGAGGAGCCCCCACCAGCAGGGCAGGAGCAGGAGCCAGGTCCCGATCGGCCGGTCGGCGCGCGACAGGCGCAGGTAGGGGCGCGTCCAGGCGGGGGCGCGGGTGTCGACCCAATTGCCCTTGACGGCGTCGGCCACCTGACCGTCAGTTGCCTGCGTAGGGTCTGCCATCGGGAAGGGTCCATGCCTGCGGCTGCGAAGGTCCGGCTTCATGTAGCCCATCCGGTGGGAGAGGGGCAAACCGTTCCCCTGGACCGGGACCAGGCGCATTACCTGTTCGGGGTCATGCGGCTGTCTGTGGGGGACAGGCTGTTCGTCTTCAACCAGACCTCGGGCGAATGGCTGGCCCAAGTCGCCGAGGCGGGCAAGCGCGGCGGGGCGCTGCGCTGCGTCGAGCAGACGCGGCCGCGGCGGGAGCCGGCGGATGTCTGGCTCCTCTTTGCGCCGATCAAGAAGGAGCGGACGGATTTCATCGTCGAGAAGGCGACCGAGCTCGGCGCCGCGGTGATCCAGCCGGTGCGGACCGAGTTCACCCAGTCCGAACGGGTGCGGACGGACCGGCTCCTCGCCCATGCCGTCGAGGCGACGGAGCAGTGCGGCGGGACCGTGGTGCCAGAGGTGCGCGATCTCGAGCCGCTGGAGCGCGTGCTGGCCGGCTGGCCCGAGGGGCGGCGGCTCATGTTCTGCGACGAGGGGCTCGCGGGGGCCTCGGTGGGTCTCGCCGGGGCCGAGCGCGGACCCTGGGCCATCCTGATCGGCCCCGAGGGTGGGTTCTCCGAGGCCGAGCGGGCACGGCTTTCGGCGCTGCCCTTCGCCACGCGGGTCAGCCTCGGCCCCCGCATCCTGCGGGCGGACACGGCGGCGGTGGCGGCGCTGACGCTCTGGCAGGCGGCGCTGGGGGACTGGCGGTGAGACCCGCGGGCCTGGCCGACCTGCAGTGGATCGAGACGCATCTGGCGGCGCATGTCGAGACCTCGATGTTTCCGCTCATGAACCTGCGCACGCATGGGCTTGGCTCGGATGCGCCGAACGGGACCGCCTTCTGGCTCGACGACCGGGGCGTGCTCGGGCTGACCAACTCGGGCATGCTCCTGCCGCAGCGCGAGGGGCCGTGGGACGGGGTGCGCGCTCATCTCGCCGGGCGCCGGATCGAGGGCGCGATCGGGCCCGCGGGCCAGGTCCGTCCGCTGCTCGCGGCGCTCGGTCTGGCCGATGCGCCGATGCGGCGGAACGCCGACGAGCCGCACCTCGCGCTGGACCTTGCCGATCTTGCGGTGCCGCCGGGCGGAACGCGGCTCGTCCCGGTCGATCACGACCCGGCCACCGCGCGGGCGTGGCGGGCGGCCTTCCACCGCGAGGTGTTGGGAACGCCCGAGGCCGAGACCACGGCGGCAGCCGCGCGCGAAGTCGAAGCCTGGTGCGCGCGGGGCAGCCACCGGCTGCTTCTCGAGGGCGACCGGCCCGTCGCGATGACCGGCTTCAACGCCGAGCTTCCGGGCATCGTGCAGATCGGCGGGGTCTACACGCCCCCGGACCGCCGCGGCCAGGGCCTTGCCCGCCGCGCCGTGGCGCTGCACCTCGGCGAGGCGCGCGCCCGGGGCGCGACGCGCGCCGTCCTCTTCGCCGCGAGCGACGCGGCCCGGCGCGCCTATCTCGGGATCGGGTTCCGCCAGATCGGGCAGTTCGCCTTCATCCTCCTTGATGGAGCGGCCGATGTCTGACTTCCTCCGCCCCGAGGCCAGGGCGCAGCTTCTCCGCTGGCGCGAGGCGCTGATCGGCGGGGCGGCGGCGGCGGCCGGGCTCTGGCTTCTCCTGACCTCGGCCGGGCTGCCGTTCCTCTTCGGGATCGCGCTCGCGATCGGCGGCGCGGGGCTCGCGGTCGCCGGTGTGCAGCGGGGGCGGTTCCGGCAGGGGGGCGAGGGGCCCGGCGTCGTGCGGGTCGTCGAGGGCAGCGTGACCTACTTCGGACCCTGGGGCGGGGGCGTCGCCGCGCTCGACCGGCTCGCTTACCTCGAACTCGTGCCCTCGCCGGGCATGGCGGGGCTCTGGGTCCTGATCGACGAGGAGGGGCAACGGCTCGAGATTCCCGTGGACGCGCGGGGGGCCGAGGCGCTGTTCGACCTCTTCGCCGCCCTTCCCGGGCTGCGCACCGGGACGATGCTGCGCGGTCTTCAGGGGCCCGTGCGGGACCGCACCCTGATCTGGCAGCGGGACAGTCTGCGCCTGCATTGACTTCATCCCCGATTGGCGACACCTGTGAGGCCCGCGAGACCAGGCCGGAGTTCCCCACATGTCCATCCCCCAGTCCGGCGGCGGTCCGATCGAGAGCCGCGCGCAGCTGGCCGAGTATCTCGCCTCTGGCTGCAAGCCCAAGGACGCCTGGCGCATCGGGACCGAGCACGAGAAGTTCGGCTATTGCAAGGACACGCTCCGGCCCCTGCCCTATGACGGGCCGCGCTCGGTCAAGGCCATGCTGGAAGGCATGCGCGACCGCTTCGGCTGGGAGCCGGTCCTCGAGGGCGACAACATCATCGGGCTGAGCCACGAGGGCGCCAACGTCTCGCTCGAGCCCGGGGGGCAGCTCGAGCTGTCTGGCGCGCCGCTCCGCACGATCCACGAGACCTGCGACGAAGTGAACGCGCATCTGCGCGACGTGAAGTCGGTGGCCGACGACCTCGGCGTGGGCTTCATCGGGCTCGGGGCCGCGCCGCACTGGCGGCACGAGGAGATGCCGGTCATGCCGAAGGGGCGCTATGCGCTCATGACCGACTACATGGACCGCGTGGGCACCCACGGCAAGCAGATGATGTACCGCACCTGCACCGTGCAGGTGAACCTCGACTTCGGCTCCGAGGCCGACATGGTGCAGAAGATGCGCGTGGCGCTGGCGCTCCAGCCGGTCGCCACCGCGCTCTTTGCCAACTCGCCGTTCTTCGAAGGGACCTTGAACGGCCACAAGTCCTGGCGGAGCCGCATCTGGCGCGATCTGGATGCCTCGCGCACCGGCATGCTGCCCTTCGTTTTCGAGGAGGGGTTCGGGTTCGAGCGATACGTGGACTACGCGCTCGACGTGCCGATGTACTTCGTCTACCGCGACGGGCGTTACATCGACGCGCGGGGGCAGTCGTTCCGGGACTTCATGGACGGGCGGCTGCCCG
>DAINOF010000009.1:0-26763 GCA_036735505.1 Paracoccaceae bacterium | reverse complement strand
CGGGTGCTGCCCTGGAACGGGCGGAAGAGGTGTTCCTGCGCCCTGGGCGGCAGCCCCGGACCGGTATCCTCGACCGCCACCGTCCATTCGGCGTCGGTTTCGCCGGCCGAGACCCGGATCTCGCCGCCCCGACCGCTGGCCACGATCGCCTGCCGGGCGTTGCGCACGAGATTGGTCAGGACGCGGTAGAGCTGCTCCTGGTCGGCGCGGATCGTGAGACTGCCCGGCACGTCCTCGGCGAAGCTCACGTCGGCTTCGCCCACCGCGAGGCGCTCGCCCTCGATCACGTCGTCCACGATCCGCGCGAGCGGCACGCGGGACAGCTGAGGCGGCGGCTCTTCGGCCTTGCCGAAGGCCAGCGTCGCCTCGCAAAGGTTCACCGCCCGGCTGATCGAGCCCACGAGCTTGGGCACCAGCCGCCTCACGCCGGGATCGGCGCTGCCCTCGATCCGGTCGGTGAAGAGCTGGGCGGTGGTCAGGATGTTGCGCAGGTCGTGGCTGACCTTGGCCACCGCGCCGCCCAGCTGCGCCAGCCGTTCCTTCTGCCGGAGGGCGGTGGTGAGGTCGGTCTGGAGCGACAGAAGCGCCGTCTCGGCCTCGCGCAGTTCGGTCACCTTCGCGGTGGGCGCGATCATGCGGCGCGCGTCCTCGGGCGCCTCGGCATAGGTCTTCATCGCGTCCACCACGCCGCGGATCGGCTTCACCAGCAGGATCCGCACGGCGAAGAACAGAAGCGACGCCGTGACCGCCGAGATCACCGCCGACAGGATCAGGATCCGCAGGCCGAAGTCGAGCATCGCCGCGCGCAGCGGCAGCGTCTCGAGCGTGATCTCGATCAGGAGGCCCGCATCCTGGACCGGGTTGCCGATCACCCGGATCACCTGTGGCGAGGGATCGACGAGCCGGACGATCGCGTCGCGGATCAGGTCATAGGCGCTCGGGTCGCGCAGGTCGAAGGTCGCCTCGATGGGCTGGGGAATGGGCGAGGACAGGACGAGCTGGCGCACCTCGTCACGGCGCAGGACCACGTTCAGCACGCCCGCGTTCTCGAGAAGCTCGGCCTCGAGCTCGGCGTCGATCATCTCGGTCGCCAGTAGCGCGAGCGAGGCGATCTGCGCCCGCTCGAGCCGCTGGAGCAGGTAGCTTTCCCGGTACCGCGCGACCGAGGGCACGAAGATGAGCACCTCGGCGATCATCACGAAGACGACCGTCAGGACGAGAAAGCGGCCGGAGAGCGAATTGAGGAACATCTGCGCCTTGTGGCGGCGTCAGGGCAGCCACCTCTGGACCAGCCCGACGACGCGCTTGACCTTGGGATTATCAAACAGTCTCGGCGAGAAATAGGCCCCCGCCGCGCGCTTTGAAACCTCCGACAGCGTCGGGTAGGGCGCGACCATGCCCGCGATGGCGCTCATCTTCATGGTGTTGGCGATGACGAGCGCCCAGAGCCCGATCAACTCGCCCGCCTGTGCGCCCACGATGGAGGCGCCCACGGGGCGGCCACGCACGACCATCACCTTGATGAATCCGGCCGTCTTTCCTTCCGCGATGGCGCGGTCGTTCTCGTGGAAGGGGAACCGCACCACCTCGAGCCGGGCGCCGTGGGCCTTGCGCGCTTCGGCCTCGGTGAGGCCCACCTGCGCAAGCTCTGGGTCGGTGTAGGTGGCCCAGGGGATGTGCGACGTCCTGGCCTTCGCGGGCAGGCCGAAGAGGATCGCGCGGATCACGACGCCCGCGTGGTAGCCCGCCACATGGGTGAACTGAAGCCCGCCCGCCACGTCGCCCACGGCATAGACCCGCCGGTTCGTCGTGCGCAGGTCGGGCCCGACCTTCACCGCGCGGTCGTAGGCGATGCCGGCCTTCTCGAGGTCCAGCTTCTCGACGTTGGCCTTGCGACCCACGGCCATGAGAAGGTGCGAGCCCTCGATCACCTGCCCGTCCGCCGTCTCGACCCGGATCGCGCCGGCCCTGCCCGAAACCTTCGCCGCCTGCGCGCCCTCGATGATCCGCACGCCCTCGGCCTTGAGCGCGTCCAGCACCACGGCCGCCAGTTCGGGGTCGTCCTTGCCAAGCGCCTTGGCGCCTTCCAGCACCGTCACCTCGGACCCGAGCCGCCGGTGCGCCTGCGCCATCTCCATCCCGATGGGCCCGCCGCCGATGATGATGAGATGCGACGGGCGTTCGCGCAGGTCGAAGATGGTCTCGTTGGTGTAATGGGGCACCTCCCCGATCCCGGGGATCGGCGGCACGAAGGGGCGCGATCCGGTGGCGATGACGAAACGCCGCGCCTCGATCACCGTGTCGCCCGCCTGAACCTCGGTCTTCGAGATGAAGCGGCCGAATTCGCGGATGACCTGGACGCCCAGCCCCTCGAAGCGTTCCTGGCTGTCGACGGGGGCGATCGTCTCGATCACCTTGTGGACGTGGTCCTTGGCGGCGGCGTAGCTCACTTCGGGCATCACCGGGGCCACGCCGTACTTCCCGCCCGTGCGCATGGCATGGGCCTGCTTGCCCGCGGCGATCAGCGCCTTCGACGGCACGCAGCCGAAGTTGAGGCAGTCGCCGCCCATCAGGTGGCCTTCCAGAAGCACCACCCTGGCCCCCATCTGCACCGCCCCGGCCGCGACCGAGAGGCCGCCCGAGCCCGCGCCGATCACGCAGACGTCGGTCTTGATGCGGTGGGTCGCGGGCTGGGCGGTCGTCGCGTCGATCCTGGTCTGGTCCATGGCTCAGATCTCCTTCTTGCCGCGCAGGGCGCGGACGACGATGGGAAGACCCGCGAGCGCCGCGAGGCCGAGGATCGGCAGCAGCACATGCGGCTCGAAGATGATGCCGAGGTCCGGCGTCTCGCCCCGGGCGAAGACCTCGCCCAGCCCGGCGCCGACCGAGGTGTAGACGACCGCGCCCGGAATGATCCCGAGGAAGGTGGTGATCACGTAGCGGCCGAGCGGCACGCCCACGAGCGCGGGTAAAAGGTTGGCCACGAAGAAGGGGACGGCGGGGACGAGGCGGATGAGGAACAGCATCTCCCACTGGTTCTCGTCGATGCCGCGCTTGAGGCGCTGGATGCGCCCCTCGCCCTCGTCCATCCGCGCCGCCAGCCGCTCGCCCAGGCCCCAGCGGGCAGCGAGGAAGATAAGCGTGGCGCCCATCGTGGCGCCCGCCACGTTGAAGAGCGCGCCGGGAAAGGTCGCGAACAGGAAGCCGCCCGTCAGCGTCGCGATGGTCGCGCCGGGCAGCGAGAAGGCGACGATGACGACGTAGGCCGCCACGAAGACCGCCACGGTCGCGGCGTAGTTCGCGTCGCGGAAGGCGATCAGGCGCTCGCGGTTCTCGGCCAGCGTCTCGAAGCTGAGAAGGTCGCCCAGGGTGAAGGCGCCCACCGCCGCGACGGCGAGGATCGCGAGGAGCGGAAGGCGGCGGGCGAGGCCGGACTGCGGTCGGGGTTCGGTCATGTCGGTCATCCGGGTCCTCGTGGAATTCATGGGCTGGGTGGTGCTGTGCTGGGGCCTAGATGCGCCCAAGGGCCGGCTCCGCGTAAGCCCCCTCACGCCCGCTTGATCGGGAGTGATCTGGGGGCGGATCGGAACCCGCCGGGCGCCTCGAAACTGTAACAATCCGCGCGGCGGCCGGCCCGAATGTTGCAGGATCGCCCGCGCCTTCGGCGTTGACTTGCCCCGGTCATGCCCCTAGAGAGCGGTGTTTCAAGAGATCAGCCGCGCGAATCCGTCCGGGATGCGCGCCGGACGACGGAGCAAGCGATGTCGAAACGCACCTTCCAACCCTCGAACCTCGTGCGCAAGCGCCGCCACGGGTTCCGGTCCCGCATGGCCACTCCGGGCGGCCGCAAGGTCCTGAACGCCCGTCGCGCCAAGGGACGCAAGCGCCTGAGCGCGTAAGCGCCGGGCCTGAACCGGTCATGGCACCGCCGGAGGCTCCCGTGGCAGGCCAAAGCGCCCCCGCCGCGACGACGCCTCCGGCGGTGCCGTTTCCTGTCGAGCGTCTGCGCCGTCGCGCGGACTTCCTCGCCGCCGCCCGCGCCCGTCGCGCCTCGACCCCCGGCTTCACGCTGCAGGCCCGCGCCCGCGACGCGGACGAGGCGGGCGGCGCGATCCGCGTGGGCTTCACCTGTTCGCGGAAGGTCGGAAATGCGGTCGCCCGCAACCGCGCCAAGCGGCGCCTGCGCGAGGCCGCGCGCCTGACGCTTTCCCGGCTCGGCCGGCCGGGCTGGGATTACGTGCTGATCGGCCGCCCCGAAGCGACCGCCGCGCGTCCCTTCGAGGCGCTGCTTTCCGACCTTCAAGCGGCCTTGTCCCGCGTCCATGTGGCAGGGGCATGAGTCCGCTTGCCCATATCGTCGCCCTGCCCGTCCGGGCCTACCGGCTGATCCTGTCGCCCTGGGTCGGCCATGGCTGCCGATATCATCCGACCTGCTCGGCCTATGCGCTCGAGGCGCTGGAAAAACACGGCGCGGCGCGGGGGGCGTATCTGGCCGCGCGCCGGATCCTGCGCTGCCATCCCTGGGGCGGCAGCGGCGTGGACAACGTTCCCGACCGGTAGGCGGTCAGGCGGAGGCCGCGAGCAGCGCGGCGTTCCCGCCCGAGGCGGTCGTGTCGATGCAGAGGTGTCGTTCGATCCGGCAGAGCGCCGCGAGTTCCCCGTGGCGCGCGAGCGCGACGATTGCACCGTCGCGCTGCGCCAGCGCCTCGCGATAGGGCCGGGCCGCGTCGGGCGATCCGTCGAAGGCGGCGACGGCAAGGCCGGGCAGCGCGGCGAGCGCGGCGGGGTCGAGGCCCGGGGCCTCCACCGCCGGACAGCCCGCCTCGCGCGCGGCCTGCGCCTGCCGGGCCGCCGCCTGCGCCCCCGGGCCAAGGCAGAGCACCGGGCCGCGGGGATGTGTCGTGAGCCGGTTCATCTCGCCCGTCGGTCCGGGCAGGAGATCGACGGAGAGGGTCGCGAAGGGGTCGAAGGCGGCCGCGGCGAGGGCGCGGCGGATGCGGTCCGCATCGGCGGGCTGGTCCGTGGCGGCCACGGGTTCGGAGGAACTTGCGCGGAAGCGCGCGACATAGGCGTGTCCGCCCGCCTTGGGTCCGGTGCCCGACAGCCCCTCGCCGCCGAACGGCTGCGAGCCCACGACGGCGCCGATCTGGTTGCGGTTGACGTAGATGTTGCCGACCCGAAGGCGGGATGAGATGTGCTCGACCCGGTCGTCGATCCTTGTGTGGAGGCCGAAGGTCAGGCCATAGCCGGTCGCGTTGATCGCCTGCACCACGCGGTCGAGGTCCGCCGCGCGGAAGGTGGCGAGGTGGAGGACGGGGCCAAAGATCTCGCGGTCGATGTCGGCGATGCCCCGCACGCGGAGGATCGCGGGGCCGAGGAAGGCGCCTGTTCCCGGCGCCTCGCGCGCGGCGATCAGGCGGCCCTCGCGGCGGGCGGTCTCCACATGGGCGGCGATGTCGTCGCGGGCGGCTTCGGTGATGAGGGGGCCGATGTCGGTGGCCGGGTCCCAGGGGTCGCCGAGGCTGAGCTCGCGCAGGGCGCCCTCCAGCATCGTCAGCACGCGAGGGGCCACGTCCTCCTGCACATAGAGGCAGGGCAGCGCCGAGCAGCGCTGGCCGGCGGAGCGGAAGGCGGAGGCCAGGATGTCGCGGACGGCCTGTTCGGGGAGGGCTGTCGAGTCCACGACCATGGCGTTGATGCCGCCGGTTTCGGCCACCAGCGGCGCGAAGGGGTCGAGGTGCGCCGCCATGGCGCGGTCGATGCGTTTGGCCGTCGCGGTGGAGCCGGTGAAGACGACGCCGGCCACGCGCGGGTCGGAGGTGATCGCCGCGCCCACGGCGGCGCCGGTGCCGGGAAGGAACTGGAGCGCGGTGCGGGGGATGCCGGCCTCGTGCATCAGTTGCACCGCGCGGTAGGCGATGAGCGGCGTCGTCTCGGCGGGTTTGGCGAGCACCGCGTTGCCGGCGGCGAGGGCACCCGCGATCTGGCCGGTGAAGATGGCGAGCGGGAAGTTCCACGGCGAGATGCAGGTGATCAGCCCCCGAGGGGCGTCGGAGGTGGCGAAGGAGGCGTAGTAGCGCAGGAAGTCCACCGCCTCGCGCAGTTCGGCCATCGCGTCGGGAAGCGTCTTGCCCGCTTCGCGGGCAAGAAGGGCGAAGATCTCGCCCATGTGGGCCTCGCAGAGATCGGCGGCGCGGTTGAGGCACTCCGCGCGCTCCTCCGGCGTGGCGTCCCAAGGCCGGGCGGCGGCGAGGGCGGTCTCGATGTCGGCGGGGCTGGCACTGGCGACATGGCCCACGAGGTCGGTGGGCGTCGCCGGGTTGTGGAGCGGGTGCGGGGCCTCGGGGGCGGTCAGTCCGGCGAGAAGGGGCGCGGCCTCCCAGACCTCGGCACGGAAGGGGGCGCGGGCGGCGTCGATCTGCGCCAGCGTCGCGGGGTGGCGCAGGTCGAAGCCGCGGGAGTTGGGGCGGCGGGGGGCGAAGAGGTTTGCGGGGAGGTCCACGCCCGGCGGGGGTGGCGGCGGGGCGCGGTCGAGGGCGGCGAAGGGGTCGGACGCGACGGTGCCGGCGGGCACGGAGGTGTCGACGACCTGGTTCACGAAGGAGGAGTTGGCGCCGTTCTCGAGCAGTCGCCGCACGAGATAGGCGAGGAGGTCGCGATGCGCGCCCACGGGCGCGTAGATGCGCGAACGGGCCGCGTTCGAGGTCACCAGCCGGTCGTGCAGCGCCTCGCCCATGCCGTGGAGGCGCTGGAATTCGTAATCGTCGCGGGGGCCGGCCATTTCGAGGATGGCGGCGGCGGTATGGGCGTTATGGGTGGCGAACTGGGGGTAGAGGCGGTCGGTCATCCCCAGGAGCTTTTCGGCGCAGCAGATGTAGGCCACGTCGGTCGCGGGTTTGCGGGTCCAGACCGGGAAGTCGGGCAGGCCGTCCACCTGGGCGCGTTTCACCTCGGTGTCCCAGTATGCGCCCTTCACGAGGCGGACCATGATGCGGCGGTCAAGGCGCGTCGCCAGCGCGTGGAGCCAGTCGATGACGGCGGGCGCGCGCTTCCCGTAGCCCTGGACGACGACGCCGAAGCCGTCCCAGCCGGCGAGCGAGGGGTCGGACAGGACGTGCTCGATGAGGTCGAGCGACAGCTCCAGCCGGTCGGCCTCTTCCGCGTCGATGTTGAGGCCCATGCGGGCGGCTTTCGCCTGTTGGGCGAGGGAAAGGACGGTCGGCGCCAGTTCCGCCATGACGCGGGCGCGCTGGGGCTCCTCGTAGCGGGGGTGGAGGGCGGACAGCTTGATCGAGATGCCGGGATTCTGGCGGATGTCTTCGGAGCGGGCTTCGGCCGCGAGCGCTGCGATCGCGCCCCGATAGGCGGCGAGGTAATGGGCGGCGTCCTCGGCCGTCATCGCGGCCTCGCCCAGCATGTCGTAGGAGAAGGTGAAGCCCTGCGCGGCCTTGGCGCGGCCGCGCCGGATGGCCTCGGCGATGGTCTGGCCCAGGACGAACTGCTGGCCCATCTCCTTCATCGCGCGCTGGACGGCGGCGCGGATGACCGGCTCGCCCAGGCGCTTGACCGCGCCGCGGAGCGTGGCGGCGATGCCCGGTTCCTGGTCCTCGGCCAGCACCTTGCCGGTGAGCATGAGCGCCCAGGTGGAGGCGTTCACGAGCGGCGAGGCGGAGTGGCCGAGGTGGCGGCCCCATTCGGAGGGCGCGATCTTGTCCTCGATCAGGTCGTCCATCGTGGCGGCGTCGGGGACGCGGAGGAGGGCTTCGGCCAGGCACATGAGCGCCACGCCCTCGTCGGTCGAGAGGCCGTATTCGGCGAGGAAGACCTCCATGAGACCCGGCCGGCCCTGCTTACGGATGGCCGTGACGAAGGCGGCGCCGCATTGGGCGGCGCGGGCCCGCGTGGCGGCGTCGGGGGCGTGGGCGGCGATGAGGCGGTCGAGAAGCGGTGCCTCGGGCGACAGGTGGTCTTCGGCGATGCAGGCGCGGAGGGGGGCGAGGTCTGTCATGGGGAGCTCCGAAACGATGGCGCAGGATAGCGCGAGAGCCCTTGGCGATTTGCCCTATTCTGCTTCAGGATGGCGCCTGAACGGATTTTCCTTGGCCCTGGGGAAGGTGACTTGCCTGAGATGACGCCCGCTGATGGACAGCTTGACCGTTTCGACCGGGCGATCCTCGCGCTTCTGGCGCAGGACGGGCGGATGCCGGTGACCGAAATCGCTGCGCGCGTGGGCCTGTCGAAGACGCCCTGCCAGAACCGGATCGCGCGGATGCGGGCCATGGGCGTGATCCTTGGCTTCCGGGCGGTGGTCGATCCGGCGAAGCTCGGCCGCGACCATGTGGCCTTCGTGGAGGTGCGGCTGACGGACACGACCGAGAAGGCGCTGCAGGCCTTCAACGCGGCCGTCCTGAAGGTGCCCGAGATCGAGCAGTGCCACATGATCGCGGGGGCTTTCGACTATCTCCTGAAGGTGCGGACGCGGGATATCCGCGACTACCGGCATGTGCTGGGCGAGGTGATCTCGGCGCTGCCGCATGTGGGGCACACCTCGACCCATGTCTCGATGGAGGCGGTGAAGGACGAGGCGTGACTTCACCCGCGGCTTCGGAGAGAAGATGTCCATGGCGAACCCGCTTCACGACACGCTTTTCGGCCGGCACGGTGCGCGCGACGCCGCGTTCATCCTGCGCCCGGACGGAGACGTCGTGACCTACGCGGCGTTCCTGCGCCGTGCGGCGCAGGTCGCCCACGCCCTGCGCCGCGCCGGCGTCGGACCCGGGGACCGGGTGGCGGTGCAGGTGGAGAAATCCAGCGAGGCGGTGGCGCTCTATGCCGCCTGCATGCAGGCGGGGGCGGTCTTTCTGCCCTTGAACACGGCCTATACGGCGGGGGAGGTCGCGTACTTCGTGGGCGATGCCGAGCCTGCGCTGACGGTCGGCGGCGCAGGCGGCGCCCTGGCGCAGGCCGCGGGTCCTCTGCCTTTCATGACCCTCGAGGCGGACGGGACGGGCACGCTCGCGACGGCGGCGGATGCCGAAGCGCAGGAGTTTCCGACCGAGGCGCGAGGGGAGGATGACCTCGCCGCGCTGCTCTACACCTCGGGGACCACGGGGCGATCCAAGGGGGCGATGCTGACGCAGGGGAACCTGATGTCGAACGCCCGGGCGCTGACCGAGGCGTGGCGCTTCACCCAAGCCGATGTGCTGCTGCACGCGCTGCCGATCTTCCACACGCATGGGCTGTTCGTGGCGATCAACGTGACGCTGGCGGCGGGGGGCGCGATGATCCTCCTGCCCCGGTTCGACGCGGGCGAGGTCATCCGCTGGCTGCCCCGGGCGACCGCGTTGATGGGGGTGCCCACCTTCTACACCCGGCTTCTGGAAGAGCCGCGGCTGACGCGGGATCTCGTGGCGCATGTGCGGCTCTTCGTGTCGGGCTCGGCGCCCCTGCTGGCCGAGACGCACCGGGTCTGGGAGGCGCGGACGGGGCACCGGATTCTCGAGCGATACGGGATGACCGAGACGAACATGAACACTTCGAACCCCTACGATGGCGAGCGGCGGGCCGGGACCGTGGGCCTTGCCCTGCCGGGGACGGAGGTCCGGGTGGTGGAGGCGGCGACGCGCGCGGTCCTGCCCGTGGGCGAGATCGGGATGGTGGAGGTCCGGGGGCCGAACGTCTTCACCGGCTACTGGCGGATGCCCGAGAAGACGGCGGAGGAGCTGAAGCCGGACGGGTTCTTCGTGACCGGCGACCTCGGGCGGTTCGATGCGGAGGGGTATCTCCATATCGTGGGGCGGGGGAAGGATCTCGTCATCACCGGGGGGTACAACGTCTATCCGAAGGAGGTGGAAGAGGCGATCGACGACCTGCCCGGCGTGCTCGAATCGGCCGTTATCGGCGTACCGCACCGGGATCTGGGAGAGGTGCCGCTGGCCGTGGTCGTGCCCGAGGCGGGGGCGGTGCTCGAGGCGGAGGCCCTGGCGGAGGCCCTGCGCGACCGCCTCGCGCGGTTCAAGCAGCCCCGCGCCTGGGAAATCGTCGAGGCGCTGCCGCGCAACACGATGGGCAAGGTGCAGAAGGCCGCCCTGCGCGAACGGTTCGGCGGGGCCTTTGCAGGCTGACTGGACGGAACGGGCCCCTTGCGTGCTACGTTGC
Source organism: Paracoccaceae bacterium (assembly GCA_036735505.1). Classification (GTDB taxonomy): domain Bacteria; phylum Pseudomonadota; class Alphaproteobacteria; order Rhodobacterales; family Rhodobacteraceae; genus DAINOF01. The sequence goes on along the minus strand of DAINOF010000009.1, from coordinate 16,605 downwards.
CCTGCATGGGCTACACCTTCCGGCATGACGACGAGAGCGTGGAGGCGGGCTTCCGCCGGATTGCGGGCGAGCAGCTGACGAAGGCGCTCGCCTCGATCGACGACGGGGACGCGCTGCACGAAGGCGTGCATGACGCGCGCAAGCGGATCAAGAAGCTGCGCGGGCTCCTGCGGCTCGTGCGGCCTGCGTTCGCAGCCTGCGGCGAAGAGAACGCGCGGCTCAGGGATGCAGCGCGGACGCTGTCGGGACTGCGCGACCATACCGCCATGCTCGAGACGCTCGAGCGGCTGTCGGCCCGCCATGCGGACCGAATCGACCGGCGGCGGACCGTGCCGCTGCGCAGGGCGCTCGAGGCGCGGCGGGATGCGGCCACGGCGGCGCCGGACCTGGGCGAGCGGGTGGAGGCCTTCCGCTGCGTCCTGCGCGGGGCGCGGGAGCGGGCGGAGGACTGGCGGCTCAAGGCCGATGGGTGGGAGGCTCTGGGGCCGGGGCTCGCGCTCACCTACGGGCGGGGGCGCAAGGCGATGACGCAGGCGCACCGGACCGGGCGCGGCGAGGAGTACCACGAGTTCCGCAAGCGGGTGAAATACCACGGCTACCACGCCCGGCTTCTCGCGCCGGTCTGGCCGCCGCTGATGGAGCCCTATGCCGCGCTGCTGGACGATCTGGGCGAGAGCCTCGGCGAGCAGCACGACCTTGTCACCTTCGCGCCGATCGTGGCGGGGTCGGATCTCTCCCCTGAAGTGCGGGCGGGCCTCGAGGAGCTGATCGCGAAGGAGCGGCTGCGGCTCGAGGCGCGCGCGCTCGTGGTGGGGGCACGGGTCTTCGCCGAGACGCCCAAGGCGATGGCCCGGCGGATGGGCGCCTGGTGGGCGGCCTGGGCGGCCGACCCTGGGGCCGTGGATCAGGACGAGACGGACGACCCGCCAAGCGCCGCGTCGATCAGCGCGATGCTGGCCGCGATCTAGCAGAGCGCCTTTGACGGGTCACAGGACGGCGACGGCGGTGGCCCGTCATCGGGAGAAACTCACTGCACGTCAGGCTGGACCGACGCCGCCCGGGTCCACTCGTGGCGTCACATCACTGGTGGCGAACAGCGGCACGCGGCGCATGTCGGCGGGGTCCAGCCGCCGGACCATCCATCCCATGCCATGCCGCGCCTGCATCCAAGGCACCATCCGGGCGCGAACCACGGTCAGGATGCCCGTGCGAAAGGCCGGGTCGTCGTGCAGACGCAAGTACGGCAATTCGTCGGGCGCCTGGAGCCCGAGTTCGGGGCAGAACCGCGCCAGCCGGTGCGGGGGCATGAACTGCGCCCTGTAGCGTGGCCCGGCGAAAGCGTTGATGAAGGCCCCGAATCCGTAGGTGCTGCTCTGAAGCTGCAGCGCGCTCGTGGCCAGCGCAGAGTTCCGCCGCCAGGTGTCGCCCGCGCGCACGTAGCCGAGCGGTCCCAGGATCGCCTCGATCTCCTTCGTCATGACCCGCTTGACCGCCGTGCGCTTCGCCGCCAGCGCGTCGCGGTCGTCCTTTTCGACCGGTAAGGGACTGTCTTGTCCGTGCAGGGTTCCGGGCGCGATCAGTGCCACCGTGTCAGCCATTCACGGCCCCTCTTTCTCCCTGAAGGTCCGCGTGCCCCTCAGGCAACCCGCCGCGTGACAGGCCCTTTTGGCATGATGCTGGCTCATCCGACGATACGTTCCGCCGCCTCGGTCCTCAAGCGCGTCGAAGAGGCGGCGCGCCTCTTCCCGGCGTACCTGGACTGACGGGGCGGGCGGCGCGCGTCACGCCGCCTGCAGCTCGCCCTTCAAACCCGCCTCGATCAGGCGGACGGATTCCTCAAGGCCGAAGAGCGCGATGAACCCGCCGAAGCGGGGGCCTTCGCTGGCGCCAAGCAGCACCTCGTAGAGCGCCTTGAACCAGTCGCGCAGCGGCTCGAACCCGTGCTCCTTGCCGACGGCGAAGACCATGCTCTGCAGCGCCTCGTCCTCGAGCGGGCCGTCCCATGCGGCAAGCCGCGCGCGAAGGTCCTCCATCGCGGCGCGCTCCTGGTCTGTGGGCAGGCGGAAGACCTTCGCGGGCTTCACGAAGTCGTGGTAGTAGCGCACGGCGAAGCCGGCGGCCGCGTCGAGGTCGGGGTTGGCCTCCGGCGAGGCGTCGGGCGCGTAGCGGCGGATGAAGCCCCAGAGCCGGTCCTTGTCCTCGGCCCCCGAGACGCTGGCGAGGTTGAGGAGCATCGCGAAGGGAACGACCATCCGGCTCTCGGGCGGGTGGCCTTCGTGGATGTGCCAGACCGGGTTGGCGACCTGCTGGTCCACCGGCTGGTCCGGATAGGCGCGAAGCTGCTGGTGGTATTCGTCCACCGCCTTCGGGATCACGTCCCACCAGAGCCGCTTCGCCGTCTTGGGCTTGAGATACATGAAGTAGGACAGGCTTTCGGTCGCGGCATAGGTCAGCCATTCGTCGATCGTCAGGCCATTGCCCTTCGACTTCGAGATCTTCTGGCCCTGGTCGTCGAGGAACAGCTCGTAGGTGAAGATCTCGGGCGGGCGGCCGCCGAGGATCGAGCAGATCCTGGTGTAGATCGGCGTGTTGGGCGCATGTTCCTTGCCGTAGGGCTCCCAGTCGACGCCGAGCGCGGCCCAGCGCGCGCCGAAGTCGGGCTTCCACTGGAGCTTGACGTTCCCGCCGGTGACGGGAAGCGTCCATTCCCGCCCCGTCTCGTCGTCGAAGGTGACAGTGCCTTCCTTCGGGTCCACGTGGCGGATCGGAACGTAAAGGACGCGCCCCGTCTCGGGATGGATCGGCAGGAAGATCGAATAGGTCTGCTGGCGCTCGTCCCGCAGGCTCGCCAGCATCACCTCCATCAGCGCGTCGTAGCGTTCGGCCGCGCGCAGGAGCGTCTCGTCGAACCGGCCCGACATGTAGAAGTCGCGCGCCGATATGAACTCGTAGTCGAAGCCGAAGGTGTCGAGGAAACGGCGCAGCATCGCGTTGTTGTGGTGGCCGAAGCTTTCATGCGTGCCGAAGGGGTCGGGCACCGAGGTGAGCGGCTTCTGGAGGTGGTCGGCCAGCATCTCGCGGTTGGGCACGTTGTCGGGCACCTTGCGCAGCCCGTCCATGTCGTCCGAAAAGCTGATGAGCTTGGTGGGGATGTCCGAGATCGCCTCGAAGGCACGGCGCACCATGGTCGTGCGCAGCACCTCGCCGAAGGTGCCGATGTGGGGCAGGCCCGAGGGGCCGTAGCCCGTCTCGAACAGGACATGGCCCTTGGCGGGGGGCGTGGCCTCATAGCGTTTCAGCACCCGCCGCGCCTCTTCGAAGGGCCAGGCTTTCGAGGTCATGGCAGCGTCACGGAGGTTTGACATGGTGCAGCTCCTTTGGGCGCGCCCGCGCGCCCCGGCGAAGCCGCTCCCTATTGAACGGGGGGGGCCACGTCAATAATGTCCGCCGGAACAACGGATGCACCCATGGCCGAACTTCCCCACGCCCTCACGCCCCAGGACTGCCTCGTCGCGATCATGATCGCGGTCACGCTGTCGGACGAGCATATCCGGACATCGGAACTGGTGGCGATCGAACGCACGGTCAACCACCTGCCGATCTTCGCCGACTACGACCTCGACCGCATCCGGCTGATCGCGCAGACGGTGGCAGATCTCTTTGCCGAGGAGGAAGGGCTCGACGCGCTCTTCGGGCTGGTGCGGGAGAACCTGCCCGATCGCCTGTGGGAGACGGCCTATGCGCTCGCCTGCGACGTCGCGGCGGCCGACGGGACGATCCGCGAAACCGAGCTCAGGCTTCTCGAGGAGATGCGCTACGAACTGAACGTCGACCGCCTGCATGCCGCCGCGATCGAGCGGGGGGCGCGGGCGCGTCACCTGCGGCTCTGAGGCGGTGAGGCCCGACCCCGACACGCCCCCCGGTTCGGGGCTCGCGGGCCGGCTGCACACCGCGGTTGGGCGGCTGGCGATCCTGGCGCGGGCGCGGCTCCGCGCGCCGGTGAGCCTTGGCGTCCGGCTGATGGCATTCGACGCGCAGGGCGCTGTGCTGCTCGTCCGGCACAGCTATCTTCCCGGTCTCGCCCTGCCGGGGGGCGGGGTCGATCCGGGCGAGACCGCACGCGAGGCGGCGATGCGCGAGGGCGCCGAGGAAGCGGGCCTCGAATTCGCCGAGCCGCCGGCGCTGTTCCATCTCTACCTGAACCGGGCGCTCGCGAGCCGCGACCATGTGGTGCTGTTCGTGGCGCGGGACGTGCGCCGGCGCGCAAGGCCGAGGCCCGGCGCCGAGATCCTGTCGTCGGACTTCCACGACCCCGCGGCCCTGCCGGGCGACGTCACTCCCGCGACGCGCGCGCGGATTGCCGAGGTGCTGGGCGGCGTTCCGCCGGGCGACGACTGGTGAGGCCTCAGGCGGCGAGCGTCACGGCCCAGGACGCGAGGATGTCGCGCTGGAGCTGGCGCGCGCGGGACGACCAGGCGCGGGCGCCGTCGGGGCGTTCGCGCTGGGCGGGCGGGATCGCGTCGCGCCGCGCGGTGTCGGCGGCGAAGATCGCGAAGGCGAGCGTCCGGTTCCCCGCTGGAAGGTAGCCCGCGAGCGCCGCGGTGAAGTTGAGTGTCCCGGTCTTCGCCCGCGCGGCGAGCCCGCCGTCGGTGACGCGCCAGTCGTCGAGAAGCGGCGCGAGCCGGTCTGTCGCGCCGAGCAGGCGCACCATGTCGGAGGCCGAGACCGCGTTGCCGTAGCCGAGGCCCGAATGGTCGGCGAAGCCCGGCGCGAAAAGGCCGTAGCGCTCGGCGAGCCAGCCGTTCATCCGCCCGGCCGAGGCGCCGAGGCTGTCGGGCATCGGCCCCAGCTTGCCGCTCGCCATGAGGCCGCAGACCTCGGCGGTCAGGTTGGTGGAATGGTCGAGCATGTCGCGCAGGACGATGGCGAGGGGCTGGCTCACGGCCTCGGCGAGCACGGCGGCCCCGGGCGCCCGCACGGGTGCGCCGGGCCGCAGGGCGATGCCGGTCTCGCGCGCGAGGGTGCGGAAGACCTCGGACGCATAGTCGGCCGGCCGGCGCACCGGAAGCCAGCGCGCGCCGCCCTCGCCCAGCGCCGCGCGCGCCACCGTCCAGCGCTCGACCCCGTCGCGATCCTCGTAGGTGAAGACGGGCAGGCTGCGGTCGGCGACCTCGACGCGCGCCACCTGCACCGCCGGACTGAAGCGCACCGCGCGCGCCTCCATCGACAGGTCGAAGCCGCCCGCGCCGCGCTTCCACTCGAAGTGCACGCGGTTGAAGTTGAGGTTCAGGGCGCCGATGGTCGGGTTGTAGCCGACGTGGTCGGGCTGGTCGGGGTCGATCCACGGCAGCGCCGGCAGCGACGAGGAATCGACGCGGAACTCCCCCGCGACCTCCGCGACGCCGGCCGCCCGCACCTCGGCCGCGAGCCGGCCGAGCGCGTCCGTGTCGAGCGTCGGGTCGCCCGACCCGGCAAGGATCAGGTCGCCCTCGAGCCGGCCGTTCCGGACCGGGCCGGTGGCGAGGACGCGGGTCGCGAAGCGGTAGTCGGCGCCCAGCGTCTCGAGCGCATAAAGCGCGGTCGGCACCTTGGCGACGCTCGCGGGCGCCGCGGTGCGCAGGGGATACAGCGTATCGATGACCTGCCCCGTCGCGGCGTCGGCGACGGAATAGACGACGCTGCCCGACAGGCCCGCCGCCGCGATCAGGTCGCGCGCGGTGGGCGGGGTGCGGCTGGACCGCATCCGCGGGCGGAGCGAGACGGTCGGCGCATTGGCGAAGGCCGCCTGCGCGCCGCCGGCCATCAGGCCCGCAAGAACGAACCGCCGAGACATCCCGCCTGTCATGGGCGGGAGTTAGCCGGAAGTGAGCCGGGCCGGCAAGACCCGCCGCGGCGCGCGGCCCGCGACCGGACGGCGCCTTTCGCCGCACATGCCGGTCCTGCTATGGTCGGGCAGCCGGAGGAGAGGCACGCGCATGGACTGGATCGACCGCTTTCCCGGCCTGTCGCGCCTCGAGGCGACGGTGAAGGACATGCTCCTCAGGCGGAGCACGGTGATCACGGTGCCGAAGGACACGGTGATCTTCGGCCCCGGCAAGTCGCCCGAGAACCTGCTTCTCATGCTCGAGGGCACGGTGCGCGTGCAGCAGCTTTCCGAAAGCGGGCGCGAGATCGTGCTCTACCGCGTCCATGCGGGCGAAAGCTGCGTGCTGACGACGGCCTGCCTTCTGGCCTACGAGGACTATTCGGCCGAAGGCATCGCCGAGACCGAGGTCAGCGCGGTGGCGATCCCGCGCGCGGTCTTCGACGACCTCGTGGCGGGCTCGCCCGAGTTCCGCACCTTCGTCTTCACCGCCTATTCCAAGCGCATCACCGACCTCTTTCTCGTGATCGAGGAGATCGCCTTCCGGCGCATGGACATCCGGCTTGCCCAGAAGCTGCTGGAGCTCGCCCGCGACGGCCGGGTCGAGGCGACGCACCAGCAGATGGCGGCCGAGCTCGGCACCGCGCGCGAGGTCGTGTCGCGCCAGCTGTCCGAGTTCCAGCGGCGCGACTGGGTCGCGCAGGCGCGGGGCGAGATCGGGATCCTCGACCGGGCTGCGCTCGAGGCTCTGGCCGCGAAGGACCGCTGACGCCCTGCGGGCATCGGTGACATGGTCACTGAAGGGCCCGTCGGGGATTGGTAGACAGACGACCGAACCGGAAACCGGAGGAACCCATGACCTATGAAACCCGCATCGACGTCAAGCCGCAGGTAAAGGCGTTCTTCGACGAGGAAACCTTCACCGCCTCCTATGTCGTGAAGGACCCCAACTCGAACGCCTGCGCGATCATCGATTCGGTGATGGACATCGACTATGCCGCAGGCCGCATCACCACCGGCAGCGCCGACGAGATCATCGCCTATGTGCAGGAGAACGGCCTGAACGTGGAGTGGATCATCGAGACCCACGTCCATGCCGACCACCTGTCGGCCGCGCCCTATCTGCAGGAGAAGCTCGGCGGCAAGATCGGCATCGGCGAGAACATCACCATCGTCCAGAACACGTTCGGCAAGGTGTTCAACGAAGGCACCGAGTTCCAGCGCGACGGGTCGCAGTTCGACCGGCTGTTCAAGGACGGCGACAGCTACACGATCGGCTCCCTGCCCGCCGTCGCGATCCACACGCCCGGCCACACGCCCGCCTGCATGACGCATGTGATCGGCGACGCGGCCTTCGTGGGCGACACGCTGTTCATGCCGGACTTCGGGACCGCGCGGTGCGACTTCCCCGGCGGATCGGCCGAGGACATGTATGCCAGCGTCGAGAAGATCCTTAGCCTGCCGGAAGAGACCCGCATCTTCGTGGGCCACGACTACAAGGCGCCGGGGCGGGACGAGTATGCTTGGGAATCGACCGTGGGCGAGCAGAAGGCGAAGAACGTCCATGTGGGCGGCGGCAAGTCCAAGGACGAGTTCGTGAAGGCGCGCACCACGCGCGACGCGACGCTCGGCATGCCGCGGCTGATCATCCCGTCGCTGCAGGTGAACATGCGGGCGGGCGAGGTGCCGAAGGACCCCGACGGCAACGCGATGCTCAAGGTCCCGGTCAACAAGCTCTGAGGTCGGACATGAACCCGAAACTCATCACGTCCACCCTGTCGGTCGGCGGCCAGATCACGGCCGTCGACGTGAGGGCGCTGGCCGACCGGGGTGTCCGGTCGATCCTCTGCAACCGCCCCGATGGCGAGGAGCCGGGGCAGCCCGGCTTCGCCGAGATCGCCGCCGCGGCCTGGGCCGCCGGGCTCGAGACGCGGTACCTGCCGATCGCGGGCGCGCCCACGGACGCGGCGGCAGCCGCCTTCGGCGCGGCGCTCGAGGCGCTGCCGGGGCCGGTCCTTGCCTATTGCCGGACCGGCCAGCGCTCGGTCACGGCCTGGGCGCTGTCGCAGGCGCGGGTCCGGTCGGTCGCCGACATCCTCGCGGCCGCGGGCGCGGCGGGCTACGACCTCGGTGCCGCGGTGCCGCGCATTGCCGAGGCAAGCCGTGTGCGCGCGGCGCATCCGGCATGATCCCCGGGCCGTCCGGCGGGGCGGCCCCACATCACTGGCACGAGCATGAAGGCAAGGACCATGGGCACCGGCATCCGGCGCTACTTCCCGATCCTCGACTGGGCGGGCGCATATTCCCGCGAGACGGCGACGAACGACCTCGTCGCCGCCGTCATCGTCACGATCATGCTGATCCCGCAGTCGCTCGCCTATGCGATGCTGGCGGGGCTGCCGCCCGAAATGGGGCTCTACGCCTCGATCCTGCCGCTGGTCGCCTATGCGGTCTTCGGAACCTCGCGGACGCTCGCGGTAGGCCCCGTCGCGGTCGTGTCGCTGATGACGGCGGCGGCCGTTGGGAACCTCGCGCTGCAGGGCACGGCGGAGTATGCCGCGGCGGCCATCGCGCTCGCGTTCCTGTCGGGGCTGATGCTGGTGCTGATGGGCGTCTTCCGGCTGGGCTTCATCGCCAACTTCCTGAGCCATCCGGTGATCGCGGGGTTCATCACCGCTTCGGGCATCCTGATCGCGGCGAGCCAACTGCGCCACATTCTCGGGATTCCCGGCGGCGGGCACACGCTGGTGGAGATCGCGGAGGGGCTCTGGGCGAACCTTGGCGCCGCAAACCCGATCACGCTGGTCATCGGCGCAGGCGCGGCGGCCTTCCTGTTCTGGGTGCGCCGGGGGCTGAAGCCGCTGCTTCTCCGCGCGGGCCTGCGCCCCCGGCTCGCCGACATCGTGGCAAAGGCCGGGCCGGTGGCGGCCGTGGCGGTCACCACGCTGGCCGTCTGGGGCTTCGGGCTGGACGAGAGGGGCGTGGCCATCGTGGGCGCCGTGCCGCAGGGCTTGCCGCCGCTGACCGTGCCGTCCTTCGACCTCGACATCTGGATGGCGCTTGCGGGGTCGGCGGCGCTGATCTCGCTGATCGGTTTCGTCGAGTCCGTCTCGGTCGCGCAGACGCTGGCCGCGAAGAAGCGCCAGCGGATCGTGCCCGACCAGGAGCTCGTGGGGCTGGGCGCGTCGAACATCGCCGCGGCCCTGTCGGGCGGTTACCCGGTCACGGGGGGCTTCGCGCGGTCGGTCGTCAACTACGACGCGGGCGCCGAGACGCCGGCAGCGGGCGCCTTCACGGCGGTGGGGATCCTCGTGGCGGCCATGCTGCTCACGCCGCTCATCTTCTTCCTGCCCGTGGCGACGTTGGCGGCGACCATCGTCGTGGCAGTTCTTTCTTTGGTGGACCTTGGCGTCCTGAAGAAGACCTGGGCCTATTCGAAGGCCGATTTCGCCGCCGTCTTCGCCACCATCGCGCTGACGCTGGGGCTTGGCGTCGAAGCGGGTGTGTCGGCGGGGGTGCTCCTGTCGATCCTCCTGCACCTCTACAAGACCTCGCGGCCGCACATCGCCGAGGTGGGGCTCGTCCCCGGTACCCAGCATTTCCGCAACATCCTGCGCCACCGGGTCGAGACGCATCCCGAGGTGCTGACGATCCGGATCGACGAAAGCCTCTACTTCGCCAACGCCCGCTTCCTCGAGGACCACATCTACGACCGCGTGGTGCCCGATCGCGCGCTGAAACACGTCGTCCTGATGTGCTCGGCCGTGAACGAGATCGACATGAGCGCTCTGGAATCGCTCGAGGCGATCAACCACCGACTTCAGGCGCTGGGGATCGCGCTGCACCTGTCCGAGGTGAAGGGCCCGGTGATGGACCGGCTCCAGCGCGCGCATTTCCTCGACGAGCTGACGGGCCGCGTGTTCCTGTCTCAGTTCGATGCGATGCAGGCGCTGACGCCATGCACCGCGGACGCGGAGGCGGCGGAGTAGCCTCAGGCACCCGACGGGTCGGGCGCGATGTCCGGACCAGCGTCGGCACCGGCTTCGGCGGCGGTCTCCTCGCGCTCGGGCTCGGGGAAGACGCGCTCCATGGGCGTCAGCATCGTCCAGATGCCCTCGGCGCGGATCATCGGGAGACCGGGGCAGGCGAACACCACGAACCGCATGCCCGACAGCGCGGCGCCCTCCTTGCGGACGGCCATGCGCACCGCATGGGCGATCTCGAGCCGATGCGACAGCTCGAACTGCTGCCCGCTGGTCACGTAGCAGTCGCGCCGCGGCAGCCCTTCCTCGACCGCGCCGCGCTTGACGGGATAGAGCGCGACCTGCGCCTGCGCCTCGGGCTCGAGCGAGTCGTAGTCGAAGACGGCGACCTCCGAGACGATGTGGAAGCTGCCCTTCTTGGCGCGGATATGCTCGCCCTCGCGCAGGTGCTCGACCGGCATCTCGCCGCGCAGAGTGGCGATGTGGGTGCCCTCGACGAAGCAGAACCGCCGAGGCAGGGCGATCGCGAAGAAGCCGCGGGATGCCGCAACCTCACCAGGAACCACCGCAGTCGCTTCCGCTGACATCGCGTCCTCCAGCAGGTCGGAAACCGGCGCGCGTCCCGCGCGATCCCGAAACCCTGCCACGCAAACATGGCGATTTTCCGGCCGTCCCACGCGCGGAATGTGGCAGGGGCGCGCGGGTCAGGCCCAGGTTTGCGTCGGATGCAATGCACCCACAGGGCGCGCCGCGACCTCCCGCAGGAGCGCGAGGAAGCCCGCGACCTGATGCGCGGCCGTGGCCTCGCCCTTCTCGGCCGTGGCCATCGCCGCGTTCCCCACCGTGCCCACGGGGTTCAGATCGGTCGCCACCCAGCCGTAGGACACCGGCCCCACGGGCGGAATGGCCGCGCCTTCCGCCGAGGAGCGGTTGTCGCGCGCCATGGCCATGTCGACGCAGTCGGGCCGGAAGGCGAGCATGAGCGAGGTCTCGACGTCGCCACCGTGGATGCCGTAGGCCAGCTCCTCGCGCGGATACATCCCCTCGGGATGGCCGAAGGCGCCCCACTGGCACTTGACCGCAAGCATGCCCGCCCGGACACGAAGCTCGCGCGACAGGATCGAGATGAGGTCAAGGTTGCCGCCGTGGGAGTTCACGATGACGATCTTCCGCACGCCCGCGCGGGCGACCGACAGCCCGATCTCCTGCCACACGGCAAGCGCCGTATGCGCCGACAGCGTCAGCGTCCCCGCCGCATGAAGGTGCTCGTTCGACTTCCCTACCGCCTGGATCGGCAGGATGCGGATGTCGAGGTCGTCGGGGCAGGCCACCCGCACCCGGTCGAGCATGCCGCCCGCGATCATCGTGTCGGTGCCGACCGGCAGGTGCGGCCCGTGCTGCTCGATGGCGGCCGTCGGCAGGATGGCGATCGTCCGCATCGGGTCGATCCCGGCGAACTCGGCCGTGCGGTAGTCGGCCCAGTCGAGGCGGCGCGTCATGCGGCGGTGTCCGGCCGGTAGGTGGCATCGAGCCGCGCGCGCAGGTAGTCGGCCCCGGTGACCGGGGGATACTTGGCCCGCCCGGTGCCCGGCAGCGCCGCGATCACCGCGTCGGGATTCGGGTCGAGGAAGAAGACCACCGACCGGCGGCGGTGCTTCGGCGGGCGCACCCGGTGCGGCGTCGAGATGTAGAGATCGTTCGTCCAGCGCATGAGGCAGTCGCCGATGTTGACGACATAGGCCCCCGGCACATGCGGCACCGGGGTCCAGTCGCCCCCGCGCGGACGCACCTCGAGCCCCGGCTCCCCGTCGGTCAGAAGCAGCGTGAGCGACCCGTAGTCGGTATGCGCGCCCGCTCCGATCTCGCCTCCGGCCCCGGTTCCGGGCGGATAGCGCAACAGGCGCAGCGTGGCGAGAGGCGCATCGAAGAACCGGCCGAAGTGGTCCTCGGGCAGGCCGAGGTCCCGCGCAACCGGCCGGTGAAGATCGACGCCCAGTTCCCAGACAGCGGTGAAGTAGCGCAGCATCGTGGCGCGGAAGCCCGGCAGGTCGGGCCAGACGTTGAGCCCGCGGAACGGCTCGCCCGCCAGCACGCGCGAATCGTCTGGCTCGAGCTCGAGCCCGATGTTGAAAGCCTCCTTCCGGTCGACCTGCCCGCTCGTCTCGTCGAGCCGCTCGGTCCCGGTCGCCGCCCAGCCGCGGTTGTGGGGGCTGCGCAGGATCGAAAGCCTCTCCTTGTCGGCCAGGGCCAGGTCGAAGAAGCGGTCGGCCTCGCGCAGGACCTGCTCCTGCAGCGCCGGGCCGATCCCGTGGCCGGTCAGCAGGAAGAACCCGGTGTCCCGGCAGGCGCGGCCGAGCGCTGCGGTGAAGCCGTCCGGGTCGCGCGCCCAGTCCTGCCAGTCGAGCGTCGGGATCATGCAAGCGCCTCCTCCGCCTTTTGCGGGCCGCCGGTGAAACGGTCCATCTTGCCCGCGACCTTCGCCAGATGCGCGCGGCGCGAGGCGTCGGTCGAACTGTCCATGAGATAGTGCGCCGCGAAGACCCGCCCATGACCCTTCGCACAGAGAAGCCCGACGCCCCGCGCGATCGTCCGCCGCCCCGGCGCGCCCACCAGCGTGGTGATCCACCAGCTCGCCCCGCAGGTGGTGAAGACCCCGAGCCGGGTGATGTGGGTGAGCCCGGGCCTGATCGTGCCCCCGGGCTCGGGCATCAGGAAGGCCACGCCCGGCACGAGCACCCGGTCGAGCCAGCCCTTCAGCATGGCAGGCAGCCCGTACCACCAGGTCGGATAGACGAAGATCAGCGTGTCGCACCAGCGCAGGTCGGCGATCTCCCCCGCGAAGGCCGCGCCGTTTTGCGCCTCGTCCTCGTAGATGTCGAGGTCATGGGCCGTGAGCCTCGGGTCGAAGCCTTCGGCATAGAGATCGCGCAGCCGAACCTCCGCCCCCGCGGCCCGAAGCCGGTCCAGCACCACGTCGCGCACGGCGGCGGTGAAGCTCGTGGGCTTGGGATGGCAATAGACGACAAGCGCGCGCATCAGAAGTCTCCCATCTCCTTCCTGACCCGCCCGAGGAACGCCCCGCGCCGCGCGTCGGTCGCGCGGTTCATGTCGTAAAGCGCGAGGTAGCGCATCTTCATCGGGCGGCAGACATGCCAGACCGCGCGCGTCACCGACTTCCGCGGCGGATCGCCCGCCAGCATCGCCCGCACCCGCGTCCCCCCGTAGGTCGTGACCGCCGCGAGCCGCTTGATGTGCGTCAAATTGGGCTTCACGCGGCCGTCCTCCAGACGGAAGGACACGCCCGGCAGGAACACCCGGTCGAGGAATCCCTTCAGGATCGCCGGATAGCCGAAGTTCCAGACCGGAAACACCATGACCAGCGCCTCGGCCGCGCGCAGCCGCTCCACGTAGTCCCGCACCGGCCCGATATTCGGCCCCACCTCATGATATCCGCGCCGCTCCGCCTCGGTCAGGACGGGCGAGAACCCCTCGGCATTCAGGTCGCAGTCGTCCACCTCCCAGCCGCGCCCCTGCAGTGAATCGACCACCTCGTGGTGCAACGCGGCCGAGAAGCTCTCGGGGCAGGGATGCGCGAAAAGGACGAGCGCGCGCGTCACCTGCCGCCTCCATCTGTCCGGAAATACCCTCGGGGGGTGAATTGCGCGGCACGCGCAAGAGGGGGGCAGACAGCCCCCCTGCCCGGCCCCCATCCAGCGCCAGGCCTCATTCGGCGGCCCGGATCTTCGGATAGGAGTACATCCGGTCGAAGGACCAGTCCGGGTCGTCCCAGGCGATCATCTTGCCGGGGTTCAGAAGGCCCTTCGGATCGGCCTCCTTCTTGAAGCGCAACTGCCGGTCGTCCACCGTCTGGCGCCCGCCCTCCTCGAGCGTGTAGCGGTGCGGGTTGAAGACCATGCAGCCTTCCGCCTCGTGGATCCGCACGATCTCGTCGAGCCGCTCCTCGGTGGTGAAGTCCACGATGGGCAGCCCCGCATAGGCGGGCGCGCCGCTCTCGCGCAGGACCTCGAGATGCTGGATAACCTCCGATCCGAAGATCTCGCGGATGCGGGCGATCTTGCGCAGCCCCTCCTCGCCATGCCCGTAACGCACCTGGAGATAGGTGACCGACGGCTTCACTTTGAGAGCGCGCAGGGTCGTGTGGTTCCAGGTGTATTCGCCCACCGCGCCTGGTCCCTTCTCCCAGTCCGAGGCATCGGAGCGGTAGATCACGGGCGGGTTGCCGTTCACTTTGGCGAAGGTCTCGAAGGCGTCCATCGCATGGGGCGCGACCATGAGAGCGATGAGGCTCGTCTTCTCCGTGACGTAGGGCTTCACGCGCTGGAAGTAGTCGAAGGCGATCGGCGCCTCGATGGGGGTCACGAGCTTGCACAGGATCCCGTCCTGCGCTGCAAGCTTCAGGCCGAAGCGGGCGCAGTCCATGAAGTCGTCGAAGCCCACGAACATCTCGACCCAGTCGTAGGCGGGCGCGAGCGGCATCTCGAGCTCGGTGATGATCCCGTTGGTCCCGTAGGCGTGGCTCACGCGGGGCAGCTCATCGCCCCGGAAGTCGAGCACGCGGGGCTCTTCCTCCATCGTCGCGACCCGCAGGCGGATGATGTTGCCGAGATCGCGCAAAGCCCCCCAGCGGACCGACCCGATCCCGCCCGAGCCGCCCGCCACGAAGCCGCCGATCGTGGCGGTGGCGAAGGTCGAGGGCATCATCCGCACCTCCTGCCCCGAATGCGCCCGCGTCTCGCGGTCGAGGTCGCGGACGACGCAGCCCGGTTCCACGATCACCCGCCCGGGGTGGATCTCGCGCACCTTGTTCATGTGCCGCAGGTGCATGACGCAGCCGCCCGCGAGCGGCATGGCCTGCCCGTAGTTGCCGGTGCCCGCCCCCCGCGTCGTCACCGGCACGTCATGGGCGTAGCAGACCTTCAGCACCTCGATCACCTCGTCCTGCGAACGCGGGTTCACCACGAAATCGGCGACGAGGTGGTCCATGTGGCGCTTGAGGACCGGCGAGTACCAGAAGAAGTCGCGGCTCTTCGACTTGATGGCGGCCTCGCTCTGGTCGAGGTCGAGATGGGCCAGCGCGGCCTTCGCAGCGGCGACGTTCGGGGTCATGCGGTCCTCATGAGGTCGTCGAGTTCAGCGTAGTCGGGCAGGGTGCGGTCGATGGCGCGGCCCGCGCGCAGCACGATGCGGTCGGACTGCGGGCGCGAGAACAGCTCGGTCCATTCCCGCGCGCGGCAGATCACGAGGTCGGCCGGCGCGCCGGGGGCGAGCGACGGCGCCGCGAACCCGCAGGCGCGCGCGGGGTTCGTCACGAAGGCGTGGGTCCAGTCCTCGGCCGAATGGTCCAGATGGCCGATCCGCGTCGCCTGCCGCATCACCTCGATCATGTCGAGGTCGCCATAGGCGTAGAACGGATCGCGGGTGTTGTCCGAGGCGAAGCTCACGTTGACGCCGCGCGCCTTCATCTCGTGCACCAGGGTGATCCCCCGCCAGCGCGGGGTGCGGTGGGCGTGGCGGTCCTGGAGGTAAAGGTTGCACATCGGCAGGCTCACCACGTTGAGCCCCGCCCTGGCCACGAGGTCGAGCGTGTGCAGCGCCTCGGTCTCGTCCTGCACGGCGAGGCTGCAGCAGTGGCCCACCACCACCGGCGCGTCGAAGCCGGTCTCGATCACCGTCTCGGCGATCATCCGCAGCGTGGCGACGGACGGATCGCACGTCTCGTCCACGTGGAAATCGGCATGCAGGCCCCGGTCCGAGGCCATGCGGAAGAAGGCGAGAAGCCTCTCCTTCAGGTCGGGGATCGGATAGGTCACCATGCCCAGCACCCCGCCCGAGGCAGCCACGATGTCGGCCGTGGTCGCGAAGGCGCCCTCGGGGTCCATCGTGTCGCAGCCAACGAGGCAGGAGGCCTGAAGCTCCACCCGCCCCGCCCAGTCGGCGCGCAACTCGCGGAACACGCCGAAGCTGATCGCGTCCTGCGGCGCGAGGCTGTCGAGATGGGTGCGGATCGCGCGGGTGCCGTGGGCATGGGCCGCGCGCAGACCGAAGGTCATCCGCGCGCGCACGTCCTCGGCCGACCAGCGCGCCGCGCGGTCGGCGCCGACGGTCGTGAGCGCCCCCATGAAGGTCCCGTCGGGGTTCGACGCGCGGGGCCAGATGTGCCCCTTGTCGAGATGCGTATGCATGTCGATGAAGCAGGGCAGGACCATGGCGCCCTTCATGTCGACCTCGGCGAAGCGGCCCTCCGATATGCGGCCCTCGGCGATGGAGACCGAGGTGCGGACAAGGCTGCCGGGCTGGCCCAGCAGACAGGCAGGCACCGTCACGTTGGTGAGCGTGACGGGCCCCGAGGGCAGGCTGCGGAAGTCGGTCATTCCCGGGTCACCGCGCTTTCGTGCCACTTGTTGAGAAGGAGCCACGAGATCCACGACAGGACGAGATAGATCGCGACGCCCGTCAGGATCACGAGGAGGAGCGCGGCGAACATCCGCGGCACGTTGAGCCTGTAGCTCGATTCGAGGATGCGGAACGCGAGCCCCGCCGCCTGCCCGCCCGAGCCCATGGTGAATTCGGCCACCACGGCCCCGATCAGCGACAGCCCCCCTGCGATGCGCAGGCCGCCCAGGAAATAGGGCAGCGAGGACGGCAGTTGCAGGAAGCGCAGGCGCTGCCAGCGGTTCGCGCGATAGATCGTCATCAGGTCGCGCAGGTTGTGGTCGGACGACTTCAGCCCCAGCGCGG
>DAINOF010000008.1:0-26830 GCA_036735505.1 Paracoccaceae bacterium | reverse complement strand
CGCCGATCATGGGGGCGGGCGCCTTCATCATGTCCGAGATCACGGGCATCCCCTACACCGAGATCGTCATCGCCGCGATCATCCCGGCGCTGCTCTACTTCGCCTGCGTCTTCTTCAACGTGGACCTTGCGGCGCAGAAATACGGGATGAAGGGGCTTCCCCGCGAGGAACTCCCGAAGTTTGCCGTCCTCGCGCGCCAGGCCTACCTGTTCCTGCCCATCGTCATCCTCATCGCCACGCTCTTCGCGGGCTACTCGGTGATCCGCGCCGGCGTCTGGTCGATGGCGGCGGCGGCGGTGGTGAGCTGGCTCACCCCCTACCGCATGGGCCCCCGCGAGATCCTCTACGCCTTCGAGATCGCCGCGAAGATGAGCCTCCAGCTTATCGCCGTCTGCGCGGCGGCGGGGATCATCGTGGGCGTCATTGCGCTGACCGGCATCGGCACGCGCTTTTCCGGCCTGCTTCTGGGGCTCGCCGGGCAAAGCCAGATCATGGCGCTGTTCTTCGCGATGATCGTGGCCATCGTGCTGGGCATGGGCATGCCGACGACGGCGGCCTATGCGGTGGCGGCCTCGGTCATCGCGCCGGGGCTCGTCCAGATGGGGATCGAGCCGCTGCTGGCGCACTTCTTCATCTTCTACTTCGCGGTGATGTCGGCCATCACGCCCCCCGTGGCGCTTGCCGCCTATGCGGGGGCCGCCATCGCCCAGTCCGACCCGATGAAGACGAGCGTCGAGGCGTTCAAGTACGGGCTCGCCGCCTTCGTCGTGCCCTTCATGTTCTTCGCCTCGCCCGCGCTTCTCATGCAGGGGACATGGCTGGAGATCATCCATGTCACCGCCTCGGCGGGGATCGGCGTGTTCCTCCTCTCGGCGGCGGTGCAGGGCTGGTTCATGGGGGCGCTGAACCCCGCGCTGCGGATCCTCGTCGCCGCGGCCGCGCTTGGGATGATCGACGGCGGCTGGCTCACCGATGCGCTGGGGCTTGCGGCCATGGCGGTGGTCTGGCTGATCCAGCGCCGCCTCGTCACACCCCAGGCGGTGGCCCGGGGCGCGGACTGACGCCGCACTAGCGCAAACGCGCAAGCCCTCGTTTCGCACCTGACGAAGACACCCACTGATGGGCTGGAGCCTCCGGCGGAGGGTCAGGGCGCGCCGAAAGGGTATCGGATGGCCGCCACATCGCCAGCGGTATTCCCTCCATGGCGTCACGTCCGGACGACCTCCGAGCGCGCGCCTTCGGCACCAGAGCGGCTGGCCTAGGGGGCGGCCATCCGCTGCCCGGGCCGCTTCACGGCTGTTCCGGGCAGGGGGCGGTGCAGGCGTCGCGCGTATCCCTTCGAAAGCATTCAGGCAGATGCGGCGCGAACCGTGTCGACCTTGCCGGATAGGAAAGGGCAAGACTAGATGTCAGTTGAAGAGAAGCCGAAGGTATCACTGTGGATGTAAGATCATCGCAGGCGACGGGGAATGCTGCCATGCACTATGTCGCATGGCAGCTTTCCAAGAGGGGCTGGAGCGTGATGCCGACCATGCGGAACGCGAAAGGAAGCGACTTGTATTGCGCGAACGATGCAGAGACCATCGTGTTCGGGGTGCAAAGCAAAGGACTGTCCAAGAGGGTTCCGGTTGGGCTGGGCTCGAATCTGGACAAGCTACGGTCGGATTGGTGGATCATTACCATCAACGCGAAATCGGATATCCCGACCTGCTTCATCTTGAGGCGGCAGGAGGTTGTCGATCTTTGTTTCCACAGTGATCCAGCAAAGAGCCGCGACGGGGTGCAGACATACTGGCTCCAACCGAAGGCCTACGATCAAGTACAATTCAAGGATGCCTGGCACAGGCTTTCCACACCTCCCAGAACTGAGGGCGAATAGAGCCACGTCAGCCCCGTCCCGCATAGCTGCCTGTCGGGACCGCATCGCCTGCGGTGCGGGCGACTATCGTCAGGTGGCGAAAACTAGCGCCCGAGGCCCGCCTTCTGAAGATGGTCCATCGACGGGCCGATCCCGTCCTTGTCGCCCAGTTCCAGCACCAGCCGCGGATCGGACCCGCAGGCGGCGATGGCGCGGAACACGGCTGGCCAGAGGATCGTGCCTTCGCCGATGGCCCAATGCCGGTCGGCATGGCCGTCCGCGTCCTGAAGGTGGACATGGGCGAGCCGCGCGCCCGCCAGTCGGATGAACACGTCCACCGGCGGCGCGCCGGTCGAGACATGGGCGTAATGCGCGTGGCCGGTGTCCACCGACAGCTTCACCGCCTCCCCAAGGCTTTCGGCAAGCGCGAGGCGGTCGCGGGGATCGGTGTCCTCGATGTTCTCGAGCACCAGCGTGACGCCCTGATCCGCCGCCCGCTTCGCTGCCGCGCCCATGCAGGCGTGCACCCGCTCCACCAGTTCCGCCCGCGCGCCGGGGCGCGTGTCGAGGTTGTTGCCGTCCCAGGTGGAATAGGGCGAATGCACCACCATCATCGTGGCGCCCATCGCCGCGCAGACGTCGAGGCCCGTGTCGAGCCGCCGCCGCACGATGGCCTGCACCTCGGGGTCGGGGCTGTCCACCGTGAAGCCCCAGAACGGCCCGTGGATCCCGAGCCGCCCCTCGAACCCGTCGAGCAGGCGCTTCGCCTCTTCCACCACCGGGGTCCAGTCGCCCGAGATCAGGTGCGGATCGCAGAAATCCTGGATCTCGAGGTCGCGGTTATCGGCCAGGATCCAGTTCCGGCGCTGGGCGAGGTCGGCCACGTCGATGGCGGCGCCGATGAGGGGGGCGGTCATTCAGGGTCTCCTTCTGGTCTGCGCGGACCCTAGCCCGGCGCCGGTGACGCGCCTGTGACGGATCACGGCAGCACGCCGAGCCACAGCCAGGCGGTGACCACCGACAGCGCGGTGGCGATCAGCACCGCCGAGGCCGCGACCCGCATCGCGACGCCATACATCGCGGCGAAGATGTAGGCGTTGACCCCGGGCGGCATCGCCGCCGTCAGCACCGCCGACCGCAGCGCCGGCGTCGACAGGCCCGTGGCCTGACCGAGACCCCAGACGATCGCCGGGTGCAGCAGCAGCGAGACGCCGCAGATCCAGGCGATCACGCGCAGGTCGCCCTCGAGCCGGTAGCGCACCAGCACCCCGCCAAGGCCGAACAGCGCCGCCGGCAGCGCGGCGCGGATCAGGAGGTCGAGCGCGTCCGACACGACGCCCGGGATCGGCAGGCCCGACAGGTTGACGGCGAAGCCCAGAAGGATGCCGATGACGAGCGCGTTGCGGAACACCGCCTGCCCGAGCCGCATCAGCGTCGCGCCGACGCCGCCGCCCCGGTTGCGCACGACCTCCATCACCGTCATGCCCACCGCGTAGCCGAAGGGGGCGTGGAAGGCGATGATGGCGAAGTTGGCCTCGAGTGCCGCGGCGCCATAGGCACGCTCGGTGATCGGCAGGCCCAGAAGCACGGTGTTCGAGAAGAGGCAGGCAAAGCCGATGGCGATGCTGTCCTCCCAGGCCCGCCCGAACAGGAACCGCGCGCCCAGGAGCCCCGCGAGGAACCCCGCCGTCGCGCCCGCGTAGAAGCTGCCGAGAAGCGCCCAATTCAGCGCCGCGCCGAGATCGAGCCGCGCGATGGCGGAAAACAGCAGGCACGGAATCGCGAAGTTCTGGGTGAACTTCATCAGCCCCTCGACGCCCCCGTCGGAGAACGCCCCGAGCCGGACGGCAAGGTATCCGGCCCCGATCACCAGGAAGACCGGCAGGATGACGTCAAGCAGCGCCTGCACGTCAGACGCGGACGGTGATGGTCATCCCGTCGTAGGCGGGGCTGACATGGGCCGGCGTCTCGGCCGCGACGGTCTCGTAGTCGAGGTCCATGTGCATGTTGGTCAGCACCGCGCGAACGGGCCGCGCCCGCTCGATCCAGTCGAGCGTCTTCGCGAGATGCGCATGGGTCGGGTGCGGCGTCCGGCGCAGCGCGTCGACGATCCAGCACTCGAGGCCCTGAAGGTGCGCCCAGGCGGCCTCGGGGATCTCGAGCACGTCGGGCACATAGGCCACGTCGCCGATGCGGAACCCGAGCGCGTCGATCATCCCGTGTTCGACCTCAAAGGGCACGAAGCCCAGTGCGCCGCCCGCGCCGTCCACCGTGAACGGCCCGTCGATCGCGTTCATGTCGAGGATCGGCGGATAGGCCGAGCCGGGCGACTGCACGAAGGCATAGTCGAAGCGGGTCAGAAGCGACTCCTGCGTCGGCCCGTCGGCCCAGACCGGCAGGCGGCGGCGTGTGTTGAAGACGATCTGGCGCAGGTCGTCGATGCCGTGCACGTGGTCGGCATGGGCATGGGTGTAGACCACGGCGTCAAGCTGGCCCACGCCCGCCTCGAGCAGCTGCGCGCGCAGGTCGGGCGAGGTGTCGATCAGCACGCGCGTGGTGCCTTCGGACGTCTCGCGGGTGACGAGCATCGAACAGCGGCTACGGCGGTTCCTGGGGTTCGCCGGGTCGCAGTCGCCCCACTGGTTGCCGAGCCGGGGCACCCCGCTCGACGAGCCGCAGCCGAGGATGGTGAAGGTGAGCGTGGCCATCAGGCGGCGGCGCTCCACCTGGCGGCCTTCCAGAACAGCCGCTCGAAATTGGCTTCCGTCGCGGCGGCGAAACCGGCGTCGTCGAGCCCGAAGATCTCGGCCCCCTTGCGGGCGGTCAGCGCCGCATAGGCCGGCTCGTTCCGGCGACCCCGGTGCGGCGGCGGCGCGAGGTAGGGGGCGTCGGTCTCGACCAGGATGCGGTCGAGCGGCGCGGCGGCGAAGATCGCGCGCAGCGCGTCGGACCGGGGGAAGGCCGCGATGCCCGACATCGACAGGGTGAACCCGAGGTCGAGCGCCGCCTCGGCCAGCGCCGGCCCCGACGAGAAGCAGTGCATCACGCAGGCGTAGGGTCCGGCACGATGCTCTTCCGTCAGGAGGCGCGCCATGTCGGCGTCCGCGTCGCGGGCATGGATGATCAGCGGCAGCCCGGTTTGGCGCGCGGCCTCGATGTGCACCCGCAGGCTCTCCTGCTGGACCGCCTTCGTCTCGGCCGTGTAGTGGTAGTCGAGCCCGGTCTCGCCGATACCCACGAACTTCGGATGCCGCGCGAGCCCGACAAGCTCTTCGACCGTCGCCATGGGTTCGTCGGCCGCGCTCATCGGATGGGTGCCGGCGGCGTAGAACACCGCCTCGTGCGCCTCGGCCAGCGCGCGCACCTGCGGCTCCAGCCTCAGCTTCGTGCAGATCGTCACCATGCGGTGCACGCCCGCCTCGGCCGCGCGCGCCACGACCGCGCCGACCTCGCCCGCGAAGTCGGGGAAGTCGAGATGGGTGTGGCTGTCGGTGATCCGGGGCGGGGCTGTCATGGGGCGCTCTGCCCGGCGCGCAGGCGCGAGGCGGTCTCGTTGATCGTGAGGACCATATCGAGGATGAGCGCGGGGGGGTCAAGGTTGACGGCGAGCCCGTGCCGGGCGCGGGACCCGAGGCTCTGGTGCAGATCCGCCCAGGCATGGGCGGCGGCGCGGCCGGGCGCGAGCCGGGCGAGCATCGCCGCCTCGCCCGGCGCGGCTTCGCGCGCAGGCGCCTGGCCCGCGCCGGCGGCCGCGAGCCGGGCGAGCGCGGTCTCGATCAGCCGGACGAGAAGCGGCGTGCGCGGGTCGTTGGCGCGCAGACCTTCCGTCATCCGCACCGCGCGGGCGCGGTCGAGCGCGGGCGCCCCGGACAAGAGCGCCACGACTTCGGCATAGATGCCGAGCCCGTCGAGCGTGACGAGTTCCAGCGCCTGCCCCGGTGCGCCGCCCGAAAGCTCGGCCAGCGCCGCGGCGTCGCCCGGCGTCTCGATGCCCGCGCCGGCCAGCGCCCCCGCCAGCGCCTCTGGCGCCAGCGTCGCGCAGCGCAGGTCGCGGCAGCGCGAGCGGATCGTCGGCAGAAGCCGCGCCGGCTGGTGGCTGACGAGAAGGAGCGTGGTACGCGCGGGCGGCTCCTCGAGGATCTTCAGAAGCGCGTTCGCGGCGCTCGTGTTCATCTCGTCCACGCTGTCGACAAGGATCACCCGCCGCCCGCCGTCGGCGGCGCTGAGCGACAGGAAGCTCTTGATCCGCCGCGCCTCGTCCACCGTGATCTCGGATTTCAGCCGCTTGGCCTTCTCGTCCCAGCCGCGCCGGACAAGGCAGAGCCGGCCCTCGGACAGCGCCGTGGTGCGGCGCAGGATCGGGTGGTCGGGAGGAAGGTCGAGCGTGGCGGGTGGGGGCGGCCCTCCGAACAGCCCGGCCTCGGCCGTGACGGGCGCCTCGGCCAGAAGGAAGCGCGCGATCTTCCAGGCGAGCGTCGCCTTGCCGACGCCCTTCGGCCCCGAGATCAGCCAGGCGTGATGCATCCGCCCGGCGCGCCAGACCTCGAGGAACGCGGCCTCGGCGGCCTCCTGGCCCAGAAGCCGCGCCGTCTCGCGCGGGTGGGGGGCGCCCTCGGCCCGGTCGGGTTCGGGGATGTCGGCCGCCTCGGTCACGGCAGCACCGCCGCAACCGCCGCCCGCACGTCGCGCGCCACCGCCTCGGGCGGGCGGTCGCCGTCGATGACCTGGCAGCGGCCGGGCTGTTCGGCCGCGAGTGCCAGAAACCCCGCGCGCAGCCGCGCCTGGAAGGCCGCCCCCAGGTCCTCGAACCGGTCCTCCCCTGACTTCCGCGCAAGCCCGCGCGCCAGCGCCGCCTCGGGGTCCATGTCGATCACCAGCGTCAGGTCGGGCTCGATCCCGATCGCCATGCCGTGCAGCCGGTCCACGAGGTCGCGCAGGTCACCCCGCGCGGCGCCCTGGTAGACGCGGGTGGAATCGGCGAAACGGTCCGACACGACGACCCGGCCCGCCGCCAGCGCCGGTCGGATGGTCTTTTCCAGATGGTCGCGGCGCGCCGCGGTGAAGAGCAGGATCTCCGTCTCGCCCGACCAGCGGTCGGGATCGCCCTCGACCAGCAGCCGCCGGATCTCCTCGGCGCCCGGCGATCCGCCCGGCTCGCGCGTCAGCAGCACGTCGCGCCCCTCGGCGCGCAAGACCTCGGCCAGACGCCGCGCCTGCGTCGACTTGCCCGACCCGTCGATGCCCTCGAAGGTGATGAAGGTCACCTGAGCGCCAGCGCCTCGCCCGCCGCCATGTTGAACAGCGTGATGGCCGAGGCGCGGAGGCGCGGCAGGAACCCGCCCCGCGCCACGCTCCGGTCGCTGACGAGCGGGATGTGCATCTCGGGCAGATCCTCGCGCGGCACCACGAGCGTGGCTATCTGCTGGCCCGCCTCGATCGGCGCCTCGATCGGACCGCGATACTCGACCCGCATCTCGGTCAGCTCGCGCTGCGTGGCCGAGACCAGAAGGCGCACGTCCTCAGGCACGACGAGCTGCACCCGGGTGTAGTCGCCCATCCAGACAGGGGCGCTCGTCACCACGGTCCCGGCACCGGCCAGATCGCGCTCGACGAACTGGCGGAAGGCCCAGGAGATGACCTTTTCGGACTCCTCGGCGCGCGCCGCCATCGACTCGAGCCCCGTGATCACGAAGACGATGCGGCGGTTGCCTTGCACGGCCGACCCGACAAGGCCGTACCCGGCCTCTTCCGTGTGCCCGGTCTTGAGCCCGTCGGCCCCGATCCCGAGCCCGAGGATGGGGTTGCGGTTGAAGCGGTTCTGCGGGGCCCGGCCGTCGAACTCCCATTCGCGCAGGGCGAAGTAGCCGTAATACTCGGGGAAGTCGCGGATGATGGCGGTCGCGACGCGGCCCAGATCCTCCATGCTCATGCGGTGGTTCGGATCGGGCCAGCCGGTCGAGTTCGTGAAGGTCGAATTCTGCAGGCCGAGCCCCGGCGCGCGTTCGTTCATGAGCCGTGCAAAGGCGTCCTCGGACCCGGCGAGCCCCTCGGCCACCACCACGCAGGCGTCGTTGCCCGATTGCACGACGATGCCCTTGATCAGCTCTTCCACCGTCGGCCGGTCGCTCTGGTCGAGAAACAGCGTCGAGCCGCCCATCGCATGGGCCCGGTCCGAGACGCGGAACTCGGTGTCCATCGTCACCCGCCCGTCCTTCAGCGCCTCGAACAGCATGAACAGCGTCATGACCTTCGACATCGAGGCCGGCGGAAGCGGCACGTCGGCTTGCTTCTCGTAGAGCACCGTGTCGTTCGTGAGGTCGTAGACCCAGGCGGCGGTGGCGCGCGTCTCGAAGGCCGCGAGCGCCGGCAGCGCCGAAACCGCAAGCCAGAGCACCGCGGCAAGAAGACGGGCAGGGGCTGTCATGGGCACTCTCCCTAGTTCCGGATCACATAGGCGTCCGCAAAGCCGATCTCGCGGATCCGCTCGAGCAGCGTGGCCCGGTCCGAGGCCGTCGCGACCGGCCCGACGAGCACGCGCCACACCTGCCGCCCGCCGCTGTCGTCCTGCCGCACGGTCGGCACCATCCCCGCCGCGCGCAGCGCATCCGCGCTCGTCTGGGCATTCGATTCCTGGCTGAAGATGCCGACCTGCACGAAGCTGCCGCCCGCAAGTGGCGGAGCGGCGGCGGCGGGCGGGGTGGCGGCGGGCGGAGTAGCGGCAGGGGGGGTGGCTGCAGGCGGGGCGACCGGCGCCGGGGCGGCTGCGGCTGGCGCGGCAGGTGCCGGAGCCGCCGCCGGTTGAGCGGCCTGGGCGGCAGGCGCCGCGCGCGCCGGGCGGGCGGCCGGGCGGTTGCTTGCTGTCGGCCCCGAGGCGGCTGCGGCGGTTGCAGCGGCCGTGCCGGCGGTGGCCGGGGGATCGAGCGGCGCCGCCTCGATCGCGCCGGACGCGAGCGCCTCGCCGGCGGCGGGCGGAACCTCGACCTCTTCGCGGCGGAGCGCCACCACCCGCATCTCGGCCGGCGCTCCGGCAAGCATCCCCAGCGTGGCGGCCGCATCGGCCGAGACCTGAAGCCGGGGGCCCGGCATGTCGCGCTCGCGCCGGTAGAGCGCGCCGGTCGTCTCGCGCCCGTTGGCGAGGTTCCGGATCAGCACCCGCTCGGGCTGGGTGACGTCCGGATGCGCCACCCAGACGCCGCCGAGCGACGGCCGGCCGTCCCAGAGCCCCTGGTCGTCGGCGGCGAAGGCATCGGGCGCCTCCACGTCGCGCTCGACGGTGCGCACCGCGGGCGGCAGGGCCGCGCCGGGCGCGGCCTCGTCCGGAGCCTCGGCGGTAAAGGCCGCGAACGGGCCCTGTCCGTCCTCGCAGGCGGCGAGCGCCAGAAGAACGGACGCTCCAACCGCCAGTCTGCGAAGGGAAGTCATTGCCATGGTCGCCTCGGTTCCGCCGCTTGTGCCGCGGCGCGTCTGCTGCCCGTGCCGCCGCGGCGGCAATCGGCCCCCGCGACATGAACAGTCTAGCGGCAAGCCCCCCGCAAGTGAAGGGCCGGCGGACGCATCGGCGGACACGAACCCGCCAGAAGCGACCCGCCGGCCCCGCCGGCCCGGCAGGTCTTCCGCGCGGCCGCAATCCGCGCTAGGCAACGACGTCCCGGCGCCCGCGCGGGCCGGGCAGTCGCGGAAGCGTGGCCGAGTGGTTGAAGGCTCTGGTCTTGAAAACCAGCGACGGTGAAAGCCGTCCGTGGGTTCGAATCCCACCGCTTCCGCCAACCCGCCCCGTTCCGCCCGACCGCGCCCGTTGCGCGCGCAGACACTGGACAGACGCGCCGCGCCGCTTCATCGTGTCCCGGGGAACCGGCCCGCGACGAGGCCGGGCATGCAGGGAGGACCGATGGACGACGCCCATGCTTTGCCGCGTCCGTGGCTGGCATCCTACGGGGCGTCCATCCCCCACGCCCTTCCCGCGTCGCGCCACCAGAGCCTCGCCGACCTCGTCCAGACCGCCTGCACCGAGAACGCGCGCCGCACCGCGCTCACCTGCGTCGTCCCGAACGGGATGAACGGCAGCCTGACCTACGCCCGGATCGGCGAGATGTCGGATGCCTTCGCGGCCTTCCTGCACCACGACTGCGGGCTCAGGCCGGGCGACCGGGTGGCGGTGCAGCTGCCCAACGGGCTCGCCTATCCGGTGGTGGCCTTCGGCGTGTTCAAGGCGGGCTGCGTGCTCGTGAACACGAACCCGCTCTACACGCCGGCCGAGATGATCCACCAGTTCAACGACGCGGGCGCAAAGGCGCTCGTCATCGTCGACATGTTCGCCGACAAGCTGGCCGAGGTCGTGCCGAAGACCGGTCTCCAGTCCGTGATCCTCGCCGGCGTGCCCGAGTTCTTCCCCACGGTGCCCAAGGCGATCGTGCGCGGCGTGCAGAAGCTCTGGAGCCGCGTCCTTCCGCCGGTGCCCCCGCTCGACGTGGCCGTGCTGCGGCTCACGGCGGCGCTGGCCAAGGGCCGCGCGCACGGCGCGGATGTCCGCGCGATGTGGGCCGGGACGGGGCCGGGCGACCTCGCGCTCCTCCAGTACACCGGTGGCACGACCGGGGTGGCCAAGGGCGCGATGCTGTCCCACGGCAATATCCTGACCAATCTCGAACAGGTGAAGGCGGTCTCGGGCGGCGTGCTGACGCGCGACGACCAGGTGCTGACGGCGCTGCCGCTCTACCACATCTTCGCCTTCACCGTGAACCTGATGACCTTCTTCGAACTCGGCGCGCGCAACGTCCTGATCCCCTCGCCGCGGCCGGTCCAGAACCTTCAGCGCGCGCTGGAAAACTACCCGATCACCGTGGTCACCGGGGTCAACACGCTGTTCAACGGGCTGATGAACGAGGAGTGGTTCGCCGCCTATCCGCCGCGCCGCCTGCGCGCCGCGCTCGCCGGCGGCACGGCGCTTCACGAGGCGGTGGCGACGCGCTGGCGCGTGATGACCGGCACGCCCATCGCCGAGGGCTACGGCCTGACCGAGACCGCGCCGCTCGTGAGCTTCAACCCGCTCGACGACCGGGCGCGGCCGGGCAGCATCGGCTTGCCCGTGCCGGGCTGCGACGTCACCCTCGTCGACGACGACGGCAAGCCGGTGCCGCCGGGCACGCCGGGCGAGATCCTCGTCCGTGGCCCGCAGGTGATGCAGGGCTACTGGCAGCGGCCCGAGGACACGGCGCAGTCGATCCGCAACGGCTGGTTCGCCACCGGCGACGTGGCGGTGATGGACGGCGATGGCTTCCTGCGCATCGTCGACCGCAAGAAGGACCTTGTCCTCGTCTCGGGATTCAACGTCTATCCCAACGAGGTCGAGGCGGCGCTGGCAAAGCATGACGGCGTGCTCGAGGCCGCCGTCGTCCCGGTCCCCGACGCGAAGACGGGCGAGGCGGTGCGCGCCTATGTCGTGCGCAACCCGGACTTCGCGGGCGCCATCGACGCCGAGGAGATCCGGCGCCACTGCCGGACACTCCTTGCCGACTACAAGGTGCCGAAGTCGGTCGTCTTCCGCGACGCGCTGCCGAAGTCGCCCATCGGGAAGATCCTGCGCAAGGATCTCAAGGCCGAGGCGCGCGCCGAAACCGCCGCCTGAGGGGGGAAGGGCATGCTTACCGAGACCGAGACGACGCTTCTGGGCATCATGATGATGGTGATCATGCTGGGCATGGGCGCCTCGATGACCTGGCGCGACTTCCTGATCGCCTTCCGCAAGCCCAAGGGCATCCTCGTCGGGCTCCTGTCGCAGTATCTGGTCATGCCCTTCCTCGGCTACCTGCTCGCCGTGCTGCTCGGCCTGCCGCCCGCCATGGCGGTGGGCCTCATCCTCATCGCCTGCATGCCCGGCGGCACGACGAGCAACATCTTCGCCTACTTCTCCAAGGGCGTGCTGGCGCTCTCGATCATGATGACCACCGTCTCGACGCTGGTCGCGGTGGTGACCGTCCCGCTGCTCCTGCGATTCTACAGCGGGCTTGCCGGCGTCACCGGCGACTACGTGATCCCCGCGGGCAACGTGGCGCAGGTGCTCGTCGTGCTGCTCGTGCCCACGGTGCTCGGCATGGTCCTGCGCAAGCTCAACCCCAACGCGGGCGCCACCGTCGAGCTGGTGGGCTCGCTCATCGGGGTGGCGGTGATCCTGTTCCTGATCCTGACCTGGGTGCCGAGGAACTACGGCATGCTGATGGACACGCCCGCGCCGGTCTATGTCGCGGCCATCGGGATCGGCCTGACGGGAATGCTCCTCGGCTACTGGCTGGCGCGCGCGCTGGGGCAGGACCGCAACCGCGCGCGCACCATCAGCCTCGAGACCGGCATCCAGAACGGCCCGCTCGCCGCGCTCGTCGTCACCCTGACCTTCACAGGGGTGCAGCAGCAGGAGGTCCTGTTCATTCCGATCCTCTACAGCCTCTTCATCGTGATCACGTCCACGCTGGTCACCCTGTGGTACCGCCGCACCGCGACGGTCGAGGCGCTGGCCCGCGACGCCGCCAAGATCGCGGCCTGACCGCCGTCACTCGGCCGTGTCCCAGGCATTCTCGAGGATCCAGTCCCGCCGCGCGGCATAGTCGGGATCCTCGAGCAGCGCCGCGGCCCGGGCGGCATGGGCGGCGCAGGTCGCCGCATGACAGGCCGCCACGCCCGCGTCGCCCATCAGCCGGTCGTACTCTGCGCCGAACGCCGCCTCCTGCCGGTCGAGGTGGCTCGTCAGATCCTCGTTGCGGTTGCGCATCCGCCAATAGCGCTGCGACACCCGCTTGCCGGCGATCACCACGTCGCCCCGGGCCATCTTCATGAGATAGCTGTGAAGCGAGCGCAGCGCGAAATGGTCGAGCGAGACGAGGTCGTAGGTCCCCCGCACGTCGTGCCCGTTGCGTTCGGGGTCCTCGAGGAAGGCGCGCGAAGGCCGCCCCGAGCCGTCGAGCCAGGTCACGTCCTCGGGCAGGCCCAGGAAGTCCGGCCGGTGGTTGCGCGCCTTGATCAGCTTCGGACCCGTGCGCACGATGGTCTTGACCCCGCGCACCGCCTTGCGCCCGCCCGGCGTCTCGGTCTCGTGGCGCGGGAACTGCCCGGTGACGCGGCCGGGCGCGAAGTCCATCCGCCCGTTCGACCCGTGGTTCAGCTCGCTCACCGACAGCGCGTCGAAGTAGCCCGCCCGGTCGAAGAGCGCGCCGAGGCTTCCGTCGCCCACCCGCACGTTCAGGAACTCGTCCACATCCATCGAGATCAGGAAATCCGCCCCCCGCGCCTCGGCCAGATGCGGCACGAGCGCCAGAGCGGCGGGCTGGAAGTAGGTGCTTCCCGTGGCGAGCGCCGGGTTCGGCAGGTGCCGCAGCACGCCCATCTCGTCGAGCCGGTCGAGCAGATGGTCGCTGCCGTCCGACAGGTCGTTGGTGAAGACGACGATGTCGGTCACGCCCATCGCCCGGTGCCAGGCGACCCATTCGACGATGAAGGGGCCTTCGTCCTTCATGCAGGTGACGATCAATACCCGCGGGGGTGCCGCCTCCGGCGGCGGCGGCCCAGGCCGCGGGTCGCGCCTGAGGAAGGTCCTGACCGTGGTCGCGCGCTCCACCGGCACAAGCCCGAGGCCCGCGCCTTCCAGCCGGTGGCGGATCGCCTGCACGCCGTCCGCCCCATAGACCTTGGGATGAAGCTCCATCACCACGGCGCGCACGCCGCTCAGGTCCACCGCGTCGAACAGCCCCGCCTCCCCGCCCTCGAGGTCGCAGGAGATCACCGTCGCCTTCGTCTCGGCCAGAAGGTCGGACAGCGCCGCACGCGGCACCCGCACCGACCGCTCCCAGGGGCGCGATGCGGGCTCCATCGACGAGGCCCAGAAGTCGCGCCGCAGGTAGAATTCGGCCTCGCCCCCGCCTTCGGTCCCCACGACCGCGTTCAGAAGCCGCGCCGCGACGCCGTTGATCGCCCAGGTCTCGCGGATCAGCGGCAACAGGTCCGGGTTCGCCTCGACTGCCGTCACCGCCGCGACCCCCGGCACGCGCGCCGCCTCGGCCGAGACGAGGCCAAGGCCCGCGCCGAGGTCGAGCACCCGGTCGCCCGGCCGCAGCACCGCGCGCAGCGCTGCGCGCTCGCCCGCCTCATAGCGGCCCCGGCGCATCGGCCGCTCGATCGCGGGCGTCACGATCCCGGGCACGAAGGGCACCCTGAGGCCCCCGGTCTCGATGGTCTCCCGGTAGTCCGGGACCGGGTCCGTGCTCACCGCAGGAACCGCTCCACATGGTCGGCACCAAGCCCGCAGGCCTCGAAATGCCGCCGGCACATGTCGATCTTGGTGAACACGTCCTCGTAGCCCAGCACGTCGCCCCAGGGGTCGACATAAGCCATCACGCCGTTCACCTGGAACAGCGTGATCATCTCCTCGCAGCCCTCCGGCACGACGAGCGTATGCGTCTCGCCCGGCGGCTCGAAGACGTAGGATCCCGCCTCGGCCATCCAGTCGTGCTCGAGGTAGTGCCAGCGGCCCTTCAGCACGAAGCCGTGCACCGGCTGCGGGTGGCGGTGCCGCGACAGGACTCCGCTCTTGCGCACCTTCAGAAGGTTCATCCAGTAGCCCTGGCTGCGGTTGAGGCAAAGCGGGCGGAACCAGACGTTCTCGGCCTGCGGCACCCAGAGCCTTTCGTCCTCGGGCACCGCGTCGGGAATGACGATCTCGTCCAGCGCCTCCTTCGGGAAGGGCAGCTGGTAGGGCATCCGAGGGTCTGCGTCGCGCGCTGGCAGGGGCATCGTCCTCTCCTCCGTCACACGGCCATGTAGCCGCCATCGACCGGGCAGATCGCCCCGGTCACGAAACTCGCCTCGTCCGACAGAAGCCAGGCCACCAGCGCCGCGACCTCCTCGGGCCGGCCCCAGCGCCGCATCGGCGTGCGGGCCATGATCGTGGCCGTGCGGCCCGGATCCTCGCGCAGCGCGCCGGTCATCGCCGTCTCGATCCAGCCGGGCGCGACCGCGTTCACCCGCACGCCGTCGCCCGCCCAGCCCGCCGCCAGCGCCTTCGTCAGCTGCGCAACGCCCCCCTTCGAGGCCGAATAGGCCGGCACCAGCGGCCCGCCGAAGGTCGACAGCATCGAGGCCATGGTCACGATCGCGCCGCCCGCCGCCCCGAACCGCGCCTTGGCGGCAAGACAGCAGCGCATCGTGCCCGTCAGG
Organism: Paracoccaceae bacterium; assembly: GCA_036735505.1. Lineage (GTDB taxonomy): Bacteria > Pseudomonadota > Alphaproteobacteria > Rhodobacterales > Rhodobacteraceae > DAINOF01. Next base: position 11,772 of record DAINOF010000008.1, on the reverse strand, counting down.
TTCACCTCGACCACCTGCCGGAACACGTCGATGTCGTGCTCCTCGCCCCGTCTCAAAAGCCCCGCGCAGGTCACGAGCGCGTCGAGCCGCGGCAGCACGGCGAAGAGCGTGTCCACGGACGCGCCGTCGGTCACGTCGAGCGTCCGGGTCTCGACGCCCTCCTGCGGGCCCCCCTCGCCAAGCCCCGCCGCCGTCACGGCCCAGCCGTCCGCCGCCAGCCGCCGCGCCACAGCCGCGCCGATCCCGCTCGTCCCGCCGGTGACGACCGCGTGCCGCGCCGCCATGGCCGCTCCCTCCCGTTCGCGTCCGAGCATGGGCGGGAAGGCCCCGGCTTGGCAAGCACGGCTTGCAGGCCGCCCCGCGCCTCCCGATACTCCCCCGCGACAGGAGACCCCCCATGGTGACCGTCGCCGAGGCGCCCGCCGCCGCCCGCATCCCCGCCGTCGACCTCGCCCGGTCGGCGGCGCTTCTCGGCATGGCGGTGTTCCACTTCGCCTTCGACCTCGAGCTTTTTGGCCACATCGCCCCCGGCACGACGCGCACCGCGCCCTGGGCGCTCTTCGCCCGCCTTGTCGCCGGCAGCTTCCTGGCCCTCGCGGGCCTGTCGCTCGTCCTCGCGCACGGGCAGGGCATCCGCTGGCGCGGCTTCCTGCGGCGGCTTGGCCTGGTCGCCGGGGCGGCGCTGGTCATCACGATCGCCACCCGTGTCGCCATCCCCCACGCCTTCATCTCCTTCGGCATCCTGCATTCCATCGCGGCGGCGAGCCTGATCGGCCTCGCCTTCCTCCGCGCGCCCCTGTGGCTGATCCTCGCCGCCGCGGCCGCGGCCTTCGTCCTGCCCGACCTCGCCCGCGCGCCCGCCTTCGACCCGCGCTGGCTCGCCTGGACCGGCCTCGCCGCCTCGCCGCCGCCCTCCTTCGACTTCGTGCCGGTGCTGCCCTGGCTCGCGGCCTTCCTCCTCGGCATGGCGGCCGGAAAGGCCGGCGCGGCCGCGGGCCTCTGGGACCGTCTGCGCGACCCCGCGCCCGGACCGGTCCTGCACGCCTTGGGCTGGCCCGGCCGCCACAGCCTCGCCGTCTACCTCGTCCACCAGCCGGTCCTCATCGGCCTTCTCTGGCTCGCCTCCCGGCTCTGACCCCTTGCCCGGCCGCCACGCTTCGGGCCATGCTGCAGGCGCGAAAGGACAGGACATGCCCGATCCCTCCCCGGCCTCCGCCCCGCGCTCGAAATACGACCTCCTGATCGAGGCGGCCCAGGCCATTCCCTCGGCCCGGATGATCGTTGCACACCCTTGCGACGAAGGCGCGCTGCGCGGCGCGGTCGAGGCGGCGGCGCTGAACCTCGTCGTGCCCACGCTCGTGGGACCCGAGGCCAGGATCCGCGCCGTCGCTGCCGAGCACGGTCTCGACATCGGCCCCTTCAAGATCGTCGACGTGCCCCACAGCCATGCCGCCGCCGAGATGTCCGTGGCCCTGATCCGCGAGGGCCTGGGCGACATGCTGATGAAGGGCAGCCTGCACACCGACGAACTGATGCAGGCGGTCACGGCCTCGGCCACCGGCCTCAGGACCGAACGCCGCATTAGCCATGTCTTCGTCATGGACGTGCCCGGCCACGCGGACACGCTCTTCATCACCGACGCGGCGGTGAACATCTTCCCCGACCTCGACGCCAAGCGCGACATCGTCCAGAACGCCATCGACCTCTGGCGCGGCATCGGACTGGGAGAGCCGCGCGTCGCGATCCTGTCGGCGGTGGAGACGGTGACGACCAAGATCCCCTCCACCATCGAGGCGGCCGCGCTCTGCAAGATGGCCGAGCGCGGGCAGATCACCGGCGGCCTTCTCGACGGCCCGCTCGCCTTCGACAACGCCATCGACCCGGGCGCCGCGCGGATCAAGGGCCTGACCTCGCCCGTTGCGGGGCGCGCCCAGATCCTCGTCGTGCCGGATCTCGAGGCCGGCAACATGCTGGCCAAGAACCTCACCTTCCTGACCCACGCCGATGCGGCGGGTGTGGTGATGGGGGCGCGGGTGCCGATCGTGCTGACCTCGCGCTCGGATCCGGTGCGCGCGCGTCTGGCCTCCTGCGCGGTCGCCGCGCTCTACGCGGCCTCCCGCCGCGCCGCGCCGACGCTGCCCGCCGCCTGAGGCGCTCGCTGCAATATTGCGCTTCTGCCCAGAATTTTTGCCTAACAATCTTGCGCGAACGCGAAACTTAATTGCGCCCGTTCTGGCCTTTGCATAAGGTCCGCAAAATCAGGGGGTGCCGCCATGCCGTCCACGAAACTCGACCCCATCGACCGCAAGATCCTTGCCGAGCTTCAGGCCGACGGCCGGATGACGAACGTCGAACTGGCGCGCCGCGTCGGCATTTCGGCGCCGCCCTGCCTGCGCCGCGTCCGCACGCTGGAAGAGCAGGGCTTCATCCGCGGCTACCACGCCGACATCGACCCCCGCACGCTGGGCTTCGAGGTGCAGGTCTTCGCCATGGTCGGCCTGCAGAGCCAGGCCGAGGCCGACCTCGTCGCCTTCGAGAACCGCTGCCGCGGCTGGCCTCTCGTCCGCGAATGCCACATGCTGAACGGCGAGGTCGACTTCATCCTGAAATGCGTGGCGCCCGACCTGTCGACCTTCCAGAGCTTCCTGACCGAACAGCTCACCGCCGCGCCGAACGTGGTCAGCGTCAAGACCTCGCTCGTCATCCGCGGCGCCAAGGGGGAACCGGGCGTTCCCTTCGAGGTCCTCGAGGACCGTCTCGCCCGGCTCGCCTGAGCGCCCCTCACCCCTCCTGCGCGCCGGGATTGCGCGGCCAGAGCATCCGGCCGAAGTCGTGCAGTCCCGACTTGTGCGGAAACAGCGCCAGGAACTGCTCGCGCATCTCGTCGGACAGGCTGTAGATCGCCTCGGGGCCGGGATGGAAGCTCTCGACCTCGACCCCGTTGACCGTGATGACGTGATGCCCGTCGAAGGACAGGTGGTAGAGCCGCACCGGCGACATCGGCGCGATCTCGACGACGCATTCGCCGTCTGCCAGCACCGTCACCGGCGACAGCACCGCCTCGGTCCCGAGCCGGCGGCAGGCGGCGGGCGTCCGGTCGAGCAGCCGCGCCCCCGGCCCGAGCGTGACGTCGAGCGCGGGGCGGCCGAAGCCGAAGCTGTCGGTGACGATCCGGTAGAGCCGGTCGGGCACGTCGCCGCGGTCGGGCGCGTTGGGGACGAGCGTGATGCTGCCCACCCAGCGCAGCCGTGCAGGCTCGCCCGTCGAGGTGTCCACCATCATGCCCGGCACCAGGTCCTCGACCGCCACATGCCCCCGCGGCGTCGAGACCAGCGCGCCATGGGCGAGCGCGTTGAACCCGCTCTCGAAGATCGGCATGGCCGGGGCCACGCGCGAGAATTCGTTGAGAAATCCGTCCATGTCGATCCAGCAGACGTCGTAGCGACGCGTGAAGGGCACCGGCCGCGTCTGGACCGAGGGGCGCCGGTCCTTCCGGGCGGTCCACTGGGTGCTGACGGGGCGCGAGACGGATCGGGTCAGGGACCCGATAAGCGGACGGGGGGCATTCATACTGGACCAACCTCACATCGCCGCGCCGGCCTCGGCCCCCACCGAGTTGCTGGCCGCGCGGCCTCTACTGGATACAACGCTGACCAGATGCCCCCAAAGCCGGGCAATTGTCAAAAACTCCGATCAATTTGTCGGAATGCCCTTAGCAATCGGGTAACCCGTTTCCGCTTTGTTTCGGGCAGCCGCACGCTGCCGCAATGCTGCCCGGCGCGTGACGCGAATCGTGCGGGACGGGGGCGGCGGGTCGGGTCCTAGACCCGGATCGCCGAGATCAGCCGGCCGTAGTCGGCCTCGCGCTGGTGCAGGCTGCGCCGGTAGGAAAAGAAGCGCGCGGGGTCTGCATAGGTGCAGTGCCGGGTCCAGACCGCCTCGGCCACGCCCGCCTCCCGCAGCCGGTAAAGCCCGTAGCCCGGCAGGTCGAACTGCGCCCGGTCGCCCCGGCCGCCCGCGAAGAACCGCGCGTTCCCGGGATCGTCGTCCAGGAAGCGCTCGATGAATTCGGGCCCCACCTCGTAGGCCGCCTGGCTGATCGACGGGCCGATCACGGCCACCGTCCGCGCCCGGTCGGCGCCCAGGTCCTCCATCGCCGCGAGCGTCGCTTCGAGCACGCCGCCGAGCGCGCCCTTCCAGCCCGCATGCGCCGCCGCCACCACGCCGGCCGAGGCATCGGCGAAGAGGACCGGCTGGCAGTCGGCGGTCAGCACGGCGAGCGCGAGGCCCGGCGTCGCCGTGGCGACCGCGTCGGCGCGCAGCGCGGCCGCCGGCGGATCCGAGATCGTCACCGCCTCGGCCGAATGAACCTGGTGCAGGGTGACGAGCCGGGCAGGCTCCACGCCCATGGCCGCGGCGACGCGGCCGCGGTTGATGCGCACGATGTCGGACTGGTCGGACGATCCCGTGCCGCAGTTCAGGCCCTCGAAGACGCCCGACGACGCGCCGCCCTTCCGGGTGAAGAACCCGTGGCGGATGGGCCCGAAGGCCCGCGCGGTGATGATCTCCAGCGTTATGGTCCCAATCCCGGTGGTGGCGGCCGGTCGCCCGGATGGACGGCGATCACCTTGAAGAGGTCGCCCATTTCCTGCGGGTCGGTCAAGCGGCGATGCGCGCCCGCGATCCGCGCCGGGTCGCCCGCGGCGGAAAGCGCCTGCGCCCGCGCCGCAATGCCGAGCCGGCCAAGGAAGGTTCCTTGAGTCGTCATCGCCGTCACCGCCGCCCCGGTCCCGGCCGCGGCCCGCGCGACGGCGTCGAAATCGACATGCGCCGTCAGGTCCGCCGTTCCCGGCGCCTCGAGCGGATCGACCTTCCGATGCCCCCGCACGGCCTGGAACGTGTCGCCGAGCGACCGCCAGCCGCCATAGTCCACGAGGATCGCCGCCCCGCCGTGCGTGGCGATGCGGGCGCCGATGCCTGCCGCGACCGCCTCGGCCGCGGCCGAGACCTCGATCAGGTCGCCCTCGGCGGTGTCCCCGATCCGGTGGGCGAGCATCGCGAGCGGGGCAGGGGCCGTCAGCCCGAAGACGAGCCGCTCGCCGTCCGCGCCCACGACGCGCTCGGCCCAGCCGCCGCCCGCCCGCAGGAACTGGCGCACCGGCAGCGCGTCGAGGAACTCGTTGGCCACGAGGAAGAGCGGCAGGTCGGGCACCCCGGCAAGGCTGTCGTGCCATGTCGGGCGGTGATCCGTCAGCGCCGCGGCCTGGCGTGCGCGCAGCGCGGGCGAGACCTCGACCAGATGCACCTCGGACGCCGTCCGGAATCCGGCCACGCTCCGCGTCGCGCGCAGGATGTCGGCCATCAGCGTGCCGCGCCCGGGGCCGAGCTCGGCCAGGGCGAAGGGCGCGGGCGCGCCCTGGTCGAGCCAGGCCTGCGCGAGGCAGAGCCCGAGAAGCTCGCCGAACATCTGGCTCACCTCGGGTGCGGTGACGAAATCACCGCCCGCGCCCAGCGGATCGCGGGTGGTGTAGTAGCCGTGGACGGGGTGCGTCAGGCACTCGGCCATGTAGTCGGCCACGGTGAGCGGCCCGGTCTGGCGGATGCGGCGAAGGAGATGCGGCAGGAGCCCGCTCACGCCCGCCGCCGCGCGAGGATCAGGATCAGCAGGCCCGCGACCAGCATCGGCAGCGACAGGATCTGGCCCATCGTAAGCCCCGCCTCGCCCAGACGGATCACGTGGCCCCAGGGGTTGTCCGGGGTGATGTACTGCGCATCCGCCTGCCGGAACATCTCGACGAAGACCCGCGCCGCGCCGTAGCCCGCAAGGAACAGCCCGGTGATCAGGCCCGGCCGCTTCAGCCATCCCCGCGCAAAGGCGAGCCAGAGAAGGACAAGCCCGAGCAGAAGCCCCTCGAGCCCGGCCTCGTAGAGCTGCGAGGGGTGGCGCGCGCAGGGGCCGACGATGCCCGGGCAATCCTGCGCCCCCTCGCCGGGGAAGATCACGCCCCAGGGCACATCGGTGGGCCGGCCCCAGAGCTCGGCGTTGACGAAGTTCGCGAGCCGGCCGAGCAGGATGCCCGGCGGCGCGGCCAGCGCCAGCGCGTCTGCCATCTGCGCCGGCGGAATGCCGTTCCGGCGGCAGAACCACAGCCCCGCGGCCACGACGCCCAGAAAGCCGCCGTGGAACGACATGCCGCCCTGCCAGACGTAGAGGATCTCGACCGGGTGGGTCAGGTAGTAGCCCGGCTGGTAGACCAGCGTGTAGCCGATCCGCCCGCCCGCGATGATGCCGACGACCGCCCAGGTCAGGAACTCCTCGACCTGTCCCGGCGTCATCGGCGCGCGGTCATGGGGCCAGAGCGATGGCCGCTTCACCGCGGCCACGATGATCCGCCAGCCGATCAGGATGCCCGCGATATAGGCCAGCGCATACCAGCGCAGCGCGAACTCGAAATTCCCGATCGAGACCGAGAACAGCTCGGGACCGATGTCGGGAAAGGGGATCGCGACCTGCATGGGGCGGCATGGGCCACGGGCGCGCGGCGTTGTCAACCTTGCGCCCCGGCGGCCCCGGTCCATATAGAGCGTGGCACAGAGGACGGAGGCTTCCATGCAGACCCGCAGCCGGATTTTCGACGACATCTCCCAGCTCATGACGAACGCCATGGGCGTGGCGCAGGGCGCGCGGGACGAGGCCGAGACCGCCATGAAGGGCCTGATCGACCGCTGGCTCGCCGATCGCGACTTCGTCACGCGCGAGGAATTCGACGCCGTGCGCGCGATGGCGCAGAAGGCGCGCGAGGAGAACGAGGCGCTGAAAGCCCGGCTCGAGGCGCTCGAAGCCAAGGGCTAGGCCAGGGCGCGGACTGGGCCGGGCCGCGACGCGCCCGATCGTCGGGCCCGCGCGCGGGGCTCGCGACAGTTCAGTGACGATGAAGCGGACAGTCGGCGCCAGGGGCGCCGTCTTTTGCGTTTCCGGTGGGTAAACCGAAAATCCCGCTTTACAGGATTCCTCTTCTCCCCCACCATATCTCGTAGGGCGTTGGGGCGTGTCCCCCCGTCCTAGAGCAGGCACCAAAGCCTATGGGTCCTTTGAGGCTCATGGCGCAACCCAATGAGGCCGCGCATGTCGCTTTCCGAGCAGTTCTCGACCGATGAACTTCACCCCATCGACATCGTCGAGCATCTGGCCGAGCACCACGAGTGGGACTTCGACCGGGTGGCCGAGGACCAGATCGCGATGGCGGTCGAGGGCCAGTGGCGGACCTATTCCCTCACGCTCGCCTGGTCGCCCGCCGACGAGACGCTGCGCCTCATCTGCACCTTCGAGATGGAGCCGCCCGCCAACCGCCTGTCCGAACTCTACGAGACGCTGAACCGCGCCAACGACCTCTGCTGGGCCGGCGCCTTCACCTGGTGGGGCGAGCAGAGCCTGATGGTCTACCGCTACGGGCTCGTGCTCGCCGGCGGGCAGATGGCGACGCCCGAGCAGATCGACACCATGATCGGCGCCGCGGTGATGTCGGCCGAGCGCTTCTACCCGGCCTTCCAGCTCGTCGCCTGGAGCGACCGGACCCCGGCGCAGTCGATGCAGGTCGCCATCGCCGAGGCCTACGGTCGCGCCTGAGGCGCGCGCAGGGGATCGCGTCCGAGACGTAAGGCGGGACGAGTCCAGAAGGCGCTTGACGCCGCGCGGGACTCCCCCTAAACCCCGCGGAAATCCGGGGCACGGGACCCAACCCCGTGCCCCTTGCGTATTCCGCCGGGCCGTCGTGCCCGGGCCAGACCAGGACGAGGATGATCCCATGTCGCGCCGCTGCGAACTGACCGGAAAGGGCCCGATGGTTGGCAACAATGTCAGCCACGCCAACAACAAGACCAAGCGCCGGTTCCTGCCGAACCTCAACGACGTCTCGCTGATGTCCGAGACGCTGGGGCGGACCTTCAAGCTTCGTGTGTCCTCGGCCGCGCTCCGCACCCTCGACGCGCGCGGCGGGCTCGACGTGTTCCTCGCCAAGGCCAAGGACGACGCGCTGTCGCCCGCGGCGCTCAAGATCAAGAAGGACATCGCCAAGGCGCGGACGGCGGCCTGACGCCCCCGCCGCGACCGGCATCCGCGGCCCCGCCCCCCGTCGGGCAGGGCGGCCACATCATCCCGTCTTGGATTCACTTCGCGTTGATTTTGCGTTGGCTTCCCGTGCTGGAAGGTCTAGACCTCGCACGATGATCGCCGCTGTCCGCCGACTGGTCTCCGCCTTCGCCATACTCGCGACCGTCCTGACGGCGGGCGCGGTTGGCGCCGTGCGCGGTCAGGCCATGGCGACGGGCGAGATCGTCATCTGCTCGGGCGGCGGCGCCGTCACGATCGCGGTCGATGCCGGGGGCAATCCTGCGGGCCCGCCGCACTGGTGCCCCGACTGCGTGCTCCTGCTCCTTGCGGGCGTCCTGCCTGCTCCCGCCATGGCGGGGGCGCGCGTCCAGGCGTCCGTCACGGCGCCCGCGGCGCTGCCCGTGCTGCCGGGCGCGGTCCACGCGCGGGTCCCGCCGGCCCGGGGGCCGCCCGCGGCCTGAGCAGCACGCCTGTTCCTCCCCTTTCCCGCTCCGCCCGCGGCCAAGGCCCGGTGGAGCCCGCCATTCAGAGGTTTCCCATGATCCGCATTACCTCCTTCGCCATCGCCCTTCTCCTCGCCGCCGCGCCGGTCGCCGCGCATGACGGCGTCCACGTCGACAATGCCTATGCGCTCACCTCAGGCCCCGGGGCCATGTCGGGCGCCGTCTTCTTCGAGATCGTCAACCACTCGACCAGCGCCCCCGATCGGCTGATCTCGGCGTCCTCCGACGTGGCGCAGCGGGTCGAGATTCACACCCACCTCATCGACGCGCAGGGCGTCGCCCGCATGGTCGAGGTGAAGGACGGCATCGCTGTGGCTCCGGGCGCCTCGCATGCGCTCGAGCGCGGCGGCGACCACGTGATGCTCATGGGCCTCACGCGCCCGCTCGCCGATGGCGACACCTTCGAGCTGCGTCTCGTCTTCGAGCGCGAGGGCGAGATGGTGATCGAGGTGCCCGTGGACCTCGACCGCACGCCCGCTGCCGGCCATGGTCATGGCCACCATCACGGCGCTCATGGCATGGGCGGCTGACCCAGCACCGCGTCCACCCAGTCCGGCACCAGCCGCGTGGCCGGACCCCGGCGGGTCTCGTGGAAGAGGCCCGCCACCTCCGACGGCTCGAGGTTCAGTTCGAGCGTCCGGGCGCCCGCCCGCCGGGCCTCGGCCACGAAACCCGCGGCCGGATAGACCGCGCCCGAGGTACCGATCGAGACGAAGCGGTCGCAGGTCGCCAGATGCGCGTCGATCTCGTCCATCCGGTAGGGCATCTCGCCGAACCAGACGACGTCGGGGCGTGTGGCGGGCTGTCCGCAGGCGGGGCAGGGGTCGCGGGGGCCCATCTCGGGCGGCGCGTCCCAGCGCGCCCCGCAATCCGCGCAGAGGGCGCGCAGCAGTTCGCCGTGCATGTGGATCACACCCGCCGCCCCGCCGCGCTCGTGCAGGTCGTCGATGTTCTGGGTGACGATGACCGTCTCGCCCTTGGTGAAGTGCTGGAGCCGGGCGAGCGCATGATGCGCGGCGTTCGGCTCGGCCGACAGGCAGTTCGCCCGCCGCGCATTGTAGAAGCGGTGGACGAGGTCGGGGTCGCGGGCGAAGCCCTCGGGCGTGGCCACGTCGGCGAGGTCGTACTGCGACCAGAGCCCGCCCACATCGCGGAAAGTGCCGAGCCCGCTTTCGGCCGAGACGCCGGCGCCGGTGAGGATGACGATCTTCATGGGCTGAAGGCTATCGCCGGCCGCCGCCGCCGCCAAGGCTTGACGGGGCCGCCCTGCGGGGGCACGACCGGGGCATGGCGCGCATCCTCTTCGTCTGCCTCGGCAACATCTGCCGCTCGCCCGCGGCCGAGGGCGTGACGCGCGCGCTTGCCGCCGCGCGGGGGATGGACCTTTCGCTCGACAGCGCCGGGACCGGGGACTGGCATGTGGGCCAACCGCCGCATCCGCCGATGATCGCCGCGGCCCGCGCGCGCGGCGTCGACCTTGGGGGCCTCCGGGCGCGGCAGGTCGCGCCGGCCGACTTCGGCCGCTTCGACCTCATCCTCGGAATGGACCGCGCCAACCTCGCCGCGATCGAACGGCTACGGCCGCCGGGCAGCGCCACGCCGGTCCTGCTTTTCCTTGGCGACACCGAGGTGCCCGACCCCTATTTCGACGGCAGCTTCGAGACCGCGCTCGACCTCATCGAGGCCGGCGCCGCAAGGCTTCTCGATCAGCTCGACGCGCAGGCGCGCTCGGCGTAGCTGCCGAAGGCCTTGTAGCGTTCCCAGAAGGCACGATCGCTTGCCCGGCTCGACATCCGCACGTCCTGCGCCCGATCGGGGTCGCGGAAGAACCGCGCCGCCGCACGCTGGTCGCCGCTGCTCAGCGTCCGGTTCGCGGCGGACTGGATGCAGCCGCAAAGCGCCCGGTTGCCGGCGGCACGCTCGGAACTCAGGCAGGCGCGCTCGATCACGTCCGCGCTCGCCGGTGCCGCACCAAGGAAAAGACCGGCCGCCAGAAGGCCGGAAAGGAGAACTGCCCGCATCGTCGGTCCTCTGCCGTTTACCCTGATCCCTCATGCGGGAGGATGCCAAAGCTCGGGCCGGCGATCAATCGGGAATGCGCGTCAGCGGGCGGGGTCGTGCCCCCAGTTCATCAGCGAATGGCGCCAGCGGCTCGTCTCCATGTCCGCTTCGGGGCCGCCCTGCGCGAGGTGGCGCTTGATGTAGCCCACGACCCGGCCCATGTGCGCCCAGTCGTCCTCGGTCAGCTCGTCCTTCTTCCGGCGCCGGATCTCGACGATCCACCGTCCCGACCTGTGCCCGGGGGATTCGCCGTCGGACCGATCCCCCGACCGCGCGGCTCCCTTCGGTCTCGAGCCATCTCTCCAGCTCGGCCGGCCCCATGTTCACGAGCTTCGTCCACTCCTCCCAGATCTCGGCGCGCGATTTCGCCGCCATGCGGTTCCTCCTGCCTCCGTCGCTGCCGGGGGGAACCGAAGGCCCTTCCTGAAGGTTCCAAGCCAGCAACGAAGCGGACGCGCCGCTGACGGCGCACCGCCGCAGGAAGGAAACGCGATGTACAGCATCTTCTATATCATCGGCGTGATCGTCGTGATCCTCGCCGTCCTGCAACTCATCGCCTGAGCATCGGCAAGGAGACCGAGATGACCGACAAACCCGATCCCGCGACGCCCGCAGGCACCACCGGCATGGGCACCACCGGCGGGCCCACCGCCGGCAAGACCTCCGGCACCTCGACCCCGCCCCCCGGCTCGTCCAGTGGCCGCGCCGGCGCGAGCGAAAGCCTCGCCGACAGCGCCCGCCTCCCACAGCAGTTCGTAGCGCTCCAGCGTGCGCTCCGGGTCCCAGGGCGCATCGTCGAAGCCGAACACCAGATCGGCGCGCTCGCGCCGGCGCTTCTCGCGCCCAGCCCATGCATAGAGGTGCGGCTTCAGGTCGCGATCGATCAGCGCCGGGCGGCCGCTGCGCCAGTCTTCCCAGGGCAGATAGGCGTACCAGTCGGACCACTGCGCGGTGAGCTCACGCGGCAGCGGCTGCTCGCGCACCAGGGCCAGATAGGCGGTCGACACCACGCGCGCGCCGAGCTCGCGCTCGCGCGGGTCGCGCTCGCGGTCGCCATAGGTGTAGAGCTGCTCGACATAGCCCAGCGGAAACCCGGTC
>DAINOF010000007.1:0-28121 GCA_036735505.1 Paracoccaceae bacterium | reverse complement strand
CGCAGGACGTGGTCTGGCTGCGGCAGGACCCGCCCTTCGACATGGGCTACATCACCACGACCCACCTGCTCGAGCATCTGATGCCCGGCACGCTCGTCGTGAACGACCCGTTCTGGGTCCGCAACTCGCCCGAAAAGCTGCTTGTCCTGCGCTTCCCCGAGCTGATCCCCGACACGCTCATCGCCCGCGACCTCGCCGCGCTGCGCGCCTTCAAGCGCGCGCATGGCGACATCATCCTCAAGCCCCTCTACGGCAACGGCGGCGCGGGCGTCTTCCGGCTCGACCCGAACGACCGCAACCTCGCGAGCCTGCACGAGCTCTTTGCCGGCCTCTCGCGCGAGCCGCTGATCGCGCAGCAGTTCCTGCCCGACGTCGCGAAGGGCGACAAGCGCATCATCCTCGTCGACGGCGTGCCCGTGGGCGCGATCAACCGGGTTCCTGCCGAGGGCGAGACCCGGTCGAACATGCATGTGGGCGGGCGGCCCGAACCCGCCGGCCTCACCGACCGCGACCGCGAGATCTGCGCACGGATCGGGCCTGTCCTGCGCGAGAAGGGGCAGATTTTCGTCGGCATCGACGTGATCGGCGACTATCTGACCGAGATCAACGTCACCTCGCCCACCGGGCTTCAGGAGCTGGAGCGCTTCGAGGGCGTGAACGTGACGGCGAAGATCTGGGAGGCGATCGAGGCGCGGCGCCGGTGAGCCTGCGGCTCGGCCTCCTGCTGCCGCTCCTGCGGCACGTCGCGAAGCCCCGGATCGCGCGCACCGAGACGCCCGAGGAGGCCGCGCGCGACTTCCGCCGCGCCGCGCGGCTCCTGCCCGCGCCGCTTGGCAGCCGCCGCACCGTCCGGACCGTGGCCGGCCCGGGCGCGCCGCTCCGGATCACGCGGGTCACCTGCGGAGACGCCGCCGGCGACGGCGCGATCCTCTACTTCCATGGCGGCGCCTATGTGGCGGGAAGCGCCTGGACGCACCGCCGGCTGCTCGCGCGGCTGTCGCAGGCCGCGGGCCTCGCCGTCGAGGCGCCGGACTACCGGCTCGCGCAGGAGGCGCCGCTGCCCGCGGCCTTCGAGGATGCCTGCGCGGCCTGGGAGGCGGTCGCCGACAGCGTCCCGCCGCACCGCATCGTCCTTGGCGGCGACAGCGCGGGCGGGGGGCTCGCGCTCGCGCTCGCGGCCGAGCTTTGCGCGCGGCAGGCCCGCCCCGCGGGTGCCTTCGTCTTCTCGCCCTGGACCGACCTCACCCTGTCGGGGGCGTCGTTTGTCGGCAACGCAGGCGCCGATCCGATCCTCCCGGCCGCGCGCGTGCCCGAGCTCGTGGCCCAGATCCTTGCCGGCACCGAGCCCGCCGACCCGCGCGTGTCGCCGCTCTTCGCCCGCTTCGACGCGCCGCCGCCCGTGCTGATCCAGGCGTCGCGGACCGAGATCCTCCTCGACGATGCGGTGCGGATGGCGGATCGGCTGCGCGCGGCGGGCGGGGAGGTGGAACTCGACCTCTGGCCCGATACGCCGCATGCCTGGCAGGTCGGCGCCGACCTGCTGCCCGAGGCGCGCGGGGCGCTGATGCGCGCGGCCGCCTTCGCGCGGCGCTGCCTTCAGACCGCCGCGCCGGCGAGCCGGTAGCTGATCGCCTCGGCCACGTGCGGCCGGCGCACGGCCTCGTCGCCAGCGAGATCGGCGATGGTGCGTGCGACCCGCAGGATGCGGTGGTAGCCCCGCGCCGACAGCCCGATCCGTTCGGCCGCCCGGGCGATGAGCGCGCGCCCCTCCTCGTCGGGCGTCGCCACGGCGTCGAGTGCCGCGCCAACGAGGTCGGCGTTCAGCGCGCCGGGATGGCGGCTTTCCTGCAGGGCGCGCGCGCCCGCCACCCGATCCGCGACGCAGGCCGAGCGCTCGCCCGTCTGCGGCAGTTCGAGGTCGGTGAAGGCGACGGGCGGCACCTCGACCCGCAGGTCGAAGCGGTCCATCAGCGGGCCCGAGATCCGGCCCATGTAGTCCTCGCCGCAGACCGGCGCGCGGGAGCAGGCGCGGCCGGGATCGGAAAGGTAGCCGCATTTGCAGGGGTTCGCCGCCGCGATCAGGAGGAACCGGCAGGGATAGCGCACATGGGCGTTGGCGCGCGCCACCACGACGTCGCCGGTCTCGATCGGCTGGCGCAGGGTTTCGAGCACCGCGCGCGGGAATTCGGGAAACTCGTCGAGGAACAGCACGCCGTTGTGGGCGAGGCTGATCTCGCCCGGCTTCGCGCCCTTGCCGCCCCCCACGATGGCGGCCATCGAGGCAGTGTGGTGCGGCTCGCGGAACGGACGCTCGCGCGAGATGCCGCCCTGGTCGATGAGGCCCGAGAGCGAGTGGATCATCGAGGTCTCGAGCGCCTCGCCGGCGCTCAGCGGCGGGAGGATCCCGGGCAGGCGCGCGGCGAGCATCGACTTGCCCGATCCCGGGGTGCCGACCATCAGAAGATGGTGCCGCCCCGCCGCCGCGATCTCGAGCGCGCGCTTGGCGCGTTCCTGACCGCGCACGTCGGCGAGGTCGCGCAGGTGGCTGCGGTCGGGCGCGACCTCGCCCGGGCGCGCGGGTTCGAGCACGTCCTGCCCGGTGAAGTGGCGGATCGCCTCGGCGAGCGAGGCGGGCGCGATGACCTCGGCCGCGCCGACCCAGGCGGCCTCGGCGCCGGAGGCGCGCGGGCAAACGAGCGTGCGTTCCTCCTCGGCGGCCGCGAGCGCAGCCGGCAGCGCGCCCGCGACCGGCACGAGCGTGCCGTCGAGCGACAGCTCGCCCAGCGACACGGTGCGCTCGATCTCGTCCTTCGGCAGGATGTCGAGCGCGGCGAGAAGCGCGAGCGCGATGGGCAGGTCGAAATGCGAGCCTTCCTTGGGCAGGTCGGCCGGCGAGAGGTTCACGGTGATGCGCTTGGACGGCAGCGCGATCGAGAGCGATGTGAGCGCGGCGCGCACCCGCTCGCGTGCCTCGGACACGGCCTTGTCGGGCAGGCCCACGAGCGAGAAGGCGGGAAGCCCCGGCGCGACGGCGCATTGCACCTCGACGATCCGCGCCTCTACCCCCTCGAACGCAACCGTGTAGGCGCGCGCCACCATCCGTCCGCTCCGTCAGAACTTGGTTAACGGCTAGCGCGGGAGAGCTTTAGGAATGGTTTACGATCGCCAGGAAGGCGGGCCATGCCTCGGGGTCGGCCATCGTCCTGTCGCGGCAGAAGGCGTTGCAGAAGCCGAAGACGCGGCCGTCCATCCGAAGGAAATGCGCGACCGGCTTGCCCGAATAGGGGCAGACGGCGTTTTCGGACGGTCCTTCGGCCGCGCGGGCCGCGTGCGGCGCGGGGCCGGGCCAGGGGCGGTGCGGGAGGTCTTTCGAGTAGCGCGGCAGGTCTGCGCCGCGGACAAGCCCCATCGCGCGCCAGCGGCGGAAGGCGGGGTCGGCCAGATGCGCCGCCACATAGGCCTGTGCGTCAGGCCCGACGGCCAGGCCATAGGTCGCGATCCGGGCGGCGACGGGCGCGAAGAAGGCGTCGGCGGCGGAATAGGCGCCGAGGAGCCATGGGCCGTCGCCGGCCTGCCCCCGCGCATGGGCCCAGATCTCTTCGATCCGGGCGAGGTCGGCGCGGACGGCGTCCGACGGCTCGAACCCGTCGTAGGCGACGCGCAGCGCCATCGGGCAGGCGGATCGGAGGGCCGAAAAGCCCGAGTGCATCTCGGCCGCGAGCGTGCGCGCCGTCGCCCGCGCCAGCGCCTCCTTGGGCCAGATGCCGGCATCGGGGTGGCGCGTGGCCAGTTCCTCGGCCATGGCGAGGCTGTCGGACACGACCGCGCCCTCGGGCGTGATGAGCGTGGGCACCGTGCGCGCCGGGCGGTAGGCCTTCAGCTGGCCCGCGACGTCCCCGGCGGCGAAATCGAGAAGCGTGGTGCGGGCGCGCAGGCCGAAGCGGTCGCACAACAGCCAGCCGCGCAGGGACCAGCTCGAATAGGCATAGTCGCCGATGATCAGGTGATAGCTCATGGCCGTATGCCTAATCGACACCCCGCGCGATGCCTACCGACATTTCGTGCGGTGGTTCATCACGGCGAGCGATGCCACCGTGCTAAAAAAACGGCCAGATGGCGCGATCGTGACGCCGTTCAAGCCATCTTAACCCATTTTTGTGATCCGTTGCCGGAAGGCCACCGTAAAGTCCATGGAACACGAGGAACGAGACCGTGTTGGCGGTCGTAGCTTGGAGATGGACGATGGCGCTCGACGGACTGTCCGATCAGACCCTGTCTCGGAAGGCGATGCAGGCTGAACTTCTCGATGCAGAGACCGAGTTGAGGCTCGCCTATGCCTGGCGCGATCACCGCGACGAGAAGGCGCTGCACCGTCTCATCACCGCCTACATGCGTCTCGCGATCTCGATGGCGGCCAAGTTCAAGCGCTACGGCGCGCCGATGAACGACCTCATCCAGGAGGCCGGGCTGGGCCTGATGAAGGCGGCCGACAAGTTCGACCCCGACCGCGGCGTGCGCTTCTCGACCTATGCCGTGTGGTGGATCAAGGCCTCGATCCAGGACTACGTGATGCGCAACTGGTCGATGGTGCGGACGGGCTCGACCTCGTCGCAGAAGTCGCTCTTCTTCAACATGCGCCGCGTCCAGGCCCGGCTCGAGCGCGAGGCGGCCGCGCGGGGCGAGCATCTCGACAGCCACCAGCTTCGCCAGCTCATCGCGACCGAGGTGGGCGTGCCGCTTCACGACGTCGAGATGATGGAGGGTCGGCTGTCGGGGTCGGACTTCTCGCTCAACGCGACGCAGTCGACCGAGGACGAGGGGCGCGAGTGGATCGACGCGCTCGAGGACGACAGCGCGCAGGCGGCCGAGCTGGTCGAACACGACAAGGACATCGACACGCTGCGCCGCTGGCTTGTCATCGCCATGCAGAACCTCAACGAGCGCGAACGCTTCATCGTGCGCGAGCGCAAGCTGCGCGACGAGCCGCGCACGCTCGAAAGCCTGGGCGAGGAGCTTGGCCTGTCGAAGGAGCGCGTGCGCCAGCTCGAAGCCGCCGCCTTCGCCAAGATGCGCCGCTGCCTCGAGAAGCAGTCGCACGAGGTGCACGAATTCTTCGCGTGATCTGCCTCGCGGGCGCGGCGCTCGCCGCCCTGCCGGCGGCTGCGCGCGGGATCGATGCGGCCGATCTCTACGACCTGCCCGCGGCCGACATCGTCCTTCTGGGCGAGGTCCACGACAATCCCGCGCATCACGCCCATCAGGCCATCGCGGTCGAGGCGCTGAACCCCACTGCCGTGGTCTTCGAGATGCTGAGCCCCGATCAGGCGGCGCGGGTGACACCCCGGCTTCTGGCCTCGGAGGAGGCACTGGGCGCCGTGCTGGGCTGGGAGGCGTCGGGCTGGCCCGACTTCGCGATGTACTACCCCGTCTTCGTGGCGGCGGGTGAGGCCGCCATCATCGGCGCCGCGGCCCCCCGCGCGGATGTGCGGGCCGCGTCCGAGGCCGGGGCGGGGACCATTTTCGGTGCCGAGGCCGGGCGCTTCGGCCTCGACGCGCCTCTGCCCGCGCCCCAGCAGATGCTGCGCGAGGCCGGACAGCTCATGGCGCATTGCAACGCCCTGCCGGCCGAGGCGCTGCCGGGCATGGTCGAGGCGCAGCGCCTGCGCGACGGCTGGCTCGCCCGCGCCGCGCTTGCCGCGCTCGAGGACACGGGCGGCCCGGTCGTCGTGATCACCGGCAACGGCCATGCGCGCGCGGACTGGGGCGTGCCCGCGCTTCTGACGGTCGCGGCGCCGGACGTCCGGGTGCTGAGCCTCGGCCAGTTCGAGGACGCCGCCGAGGCCCGTCCGCCGTTCGACCTCTGGCTCGTCACCGACCCGGTGGACCGCCCCGACCCCTGCGCCGTCTTCCGCTAGGGCGCGGTTGTCAGCCTCCCCCGCCGGGTCTAGGGTCCGCCCCATGGACGGAAGGCGGGCGCGGATGCTTGCGGGCAGGCGGATACTCCTCATCATCGGCGGCGGGATCGCGGCCTACAAGTCGCTCGACCTGATCCGGCGGCTGAAGGAGCGCGGCGCGGGCGTCGTGCCAGTCCTGACGCGGGCGGCGCAGGAATTCGTGACGCCGCTTTCGGTCTCGGCGCTCGCCGGCGAAAAGGTCTTCACCGACCTCTTCGACCTGACCGACGAGGCCGAGATGGGCCATATCCAGCTCTCGCGCGCAGCCGATCTCGTTGTGGTCGCCCCCGCCACGGCCGACCTGATGGCCAGGATGGCGGGCGGGCACGCGGGCGACCTGGCGTCCACGCTTCTCATGGCCACCGACAAGCGCGTGCTGATCGCGCCCGCGATGAACGTGCGGATGTGGGACCATCCCGCCGCCCGCCGCAACCTTGCGGTGCTGGTTGGCGACGGCGTGCTGACGGTGGGCCCGAACGAGGGCGACATGGCCTGCGGCGAATACGGGCCGGGACGGATGGCCGAACCCATGGAGATCGTCGCGGCGATCGAGGCGGCGCTGGGCGACGGCCCGTTGAAGGGCCGCCACGTGCTCGTGACCTCGGGGCCGACGCACGAGCCCATCGACCCGGTGCGCTACATCGCCAACCGATCCTCCGGCGCGCAGGGCGCGGCGATCGCAGCGGCGCTCGCGGGCCTCGGCGCGCGGGTCAGCTTCGTGACCGGCCCGGCGAGCGTCCCGCCGCCCGCGGGGGTCGAGGTGATCCCCGTCGAGACGGCGCAGGAGATGCTGGACGCGGTCGAGCGCGCGCTGCCCGCCGATGCCGCAGTCTTCGCCGCCGCCGTGGCCGACTGGCGGGTCGAGTGCGCCTCGGACCGCAAGATCAAGAAGGAGGCGGGCGGCGCGCCGGCCCTGACCTTCGCCGAGAACCCCGACATCCTCGCCACCGTCGCCCGCCGCGCCGAAGGCCGCCCGCGGCTGGTCGTGGGCTTTGCCGCCGAGACGCACGACGTCCTGGCCCATGCCCGCGCCAAGCGCGCGCGGAAGGGATGCGACTGGATCGTGGCGAACGACGTCACGCCCGCGACCGGCATCATGGGAGGGTCCGAGAACGCCGTGACCCTCGTCACCGCCGGCGGTGAGGAGACCTGGCCGCGGTTGGGCAAGGACGAGGTCGGGCGGCGTCTGGCGCTTCGGATCGCCGAGGCGCTGGCCTGACCGGTTGCCGTGCGCCTGTCGCGGGATAGCTTGCGCCTCAGCATCGATCCCGGAGAAGCCATGCAGCCCCTGCGCCTCGTCTTCCTCGCCCTCGCCGTCTGGGGCGCGATCCATCCGATGTACTGGTTTCTCACCTACATGCAGGAGACCGGCACGGGCCTGTCGGGCCTGATCGACGCCTGGTACGTCAACGCCTCGACCACCGGGCTCACCTGGGACCTGATCATCGCGGCCATCGCGCTCACCGTCTGGATCCTGGCCGAGACCTGGACACGCCGCGCCTGGATCGGGCTGATCGCGATCCCCGCGACCTACTGCATCGGCGTGTCCTGCGGCCTGCCGCTGTATCTCTACCTCCGCTCGCGGCCCGTCAGGGACATGGGGCAGTGAATTGCGCAAGACTGCGGATGTGCTAGGAGGTCGCCCGACCTTTCCGGCGTAGGGACGCGCGCATGGACCACTTCCTCTACCGCGGCGGCGTCCTTCATGCCGAGGACGTGCCGCTGCCCGAGATCGCGGCGGCCGTCGGCACGCCGGTCTACGTCTATTCCGCCGCCACGCTCACGCGCCATTTCCGGCTGTTCGAGGAGGCGCTGGCCTGGGGGCCGCACCTCATCTGCTTCGCGATGAAGTCGAACTCGAACCAGGCGGTGATCGCGCTGATGGCCGGGCTCGGCGCCGGGATGGACGTGGTCTCGGGCGGGGAATACCAGCGCGCCAGGGCCGCGGGCGTGCCGGGCGAGCGGATCGTCTTCTCGGGCGTCGGCAAGACGGCCGATGAGATGCGGCTCGCGCTTCAGGGCGGCATCCGCCAGTTCAACGTGGAAAGCGAGCCCGAGCTCGAGCGCCTGAGCCGCGTCGCCGCTGCCATGGGGGCGGTGGCGCCGATCACGGTGCGCGTGAACCCCGACGTCGACGCGAAGACGCACGAGAAGATCTCCACCGGCCGCTACGACAACAAGTTCGGCATCCCGATCAGCCGCGCGCGCGAGGTCTACGCCCTGGCCGCGCGGCTGCCCGGCATCGAGGTCGTGGGCGTCGACGTCCATATCGGCAGCCAGCTGACCGACCTCGCGCCGTTCGAGGCGGCCTACCAGAAGGTGGCCGACCTGACGCATCAGCTTCGCGCCGACGGCCATGACATCCGCCGCCTCGACCTCGGCGGCGGCCTCGGCATTCCCTATGAGCGCTCGAATACGGCGCCGCCGCTGCCCCTGGACTACGGCGACCTCATCCGCCGCACCGTGGGCGATCTCGGCTGCGAGATCGAGATCGAGCCCGGGCGGCTCATTTCGGGCAACGCGGGCATCCTGCTGTCCGAGGTCGTCTACGTGAAGCGGGGCGAAGGGCGCGACTTTCTCATCCTGGACGCGGCGATGAACGATCTCGTCCGTCCCGCCATGTACGGCGCCTGGCACGACATCGTGCCGGTGCGCGAGGCCGCGCCGGGGGTGGACCTCGCCCCCTTCGACATCGTGGGTCCGGTCTGCGAAACCGGCGACACCTTCGCGCGCGGGCGCCCGATGCCGCCGCTCGCCGAAGGCGAGCTGGTCGCCTTCCGCTCGGCCGGGGCCTACGGGGCGGTGATGGCGTCGGAATACAACACCCGCCCGCTGATCCCCGAGGTCATGGTCAGGGACGATCACTTTGCGGTCATCCGCAAAAGACCGAGCTTTGAGGAAATCATCTCGCGCGATACCATTCCCTCGTGGCTCTGATGCGCTATGGTGTGTCTCGGGACCACGCTCGAGGACCATGGCGCAGCAGCAACTCATCCCGGAAGAGGCCGCGGCGCGGCTGAAACGGCCGCTCTGGCTCACCCGGGCCGGCATGGTGGCCGAACGCGCGACCCGCGCCTTCTGGCCGTTCTGGTCCGTGCTGATGGGCGCGCTCGCGGCGCTGATGTTCGGCCTTCACGACATCCTTCCGCTCGAGGCCGTCTGGGCGGGAGTCGTTCTTGTCGTCGCCGGCGGCGCCACGGCGCTGATGCGCGGCCTGCGCCGGTTCCGCTGGCCCTCGCGCGCCGAGGCGGCCGATCGGCTCGACCGCACCCTGCCGGGCCGCCCGCTCGCCGCCATCGCCGACGTGCAGGCCGTGGGTGCGGGCGATCCGGCCTCGGAAGCGGTCTGGCGGATGCACGTCCTGCGCATGGTCGAGCGGACACGCGCGGCGCGCCCGGTGCGCCCGGACCTGCGCGTGTCCGCGCGCGACCCCTTCGCGCTGCGCTACGTGGCGCTCGTCGCGCTCGTCATGGCGGCGCTTTTCGGGTCGGTCTGGCGCGTGGCGTCGGTGACCGAGATGGCGCCCGGCCTTGGCGGGCAGGCGCTCGCCAGCGGCCCCGTCTGGGAGGGCTGGGTCGAGCCGCCGCCGCATACCGGCCGCCCGAGCCTCTACCTGAACGACATCCGCGATGCCGGCCTGTCGGTGCCCGTGGGCAGCCGGATCACCCTGCGCCTCTATGGCGAGATCGGTGCGCTGACGATCGACGAATCGGTCTCGGCCCGGACCGGAGAGATCCCTGCCGCCTCGGAACCCACGCAGAGCTTCGATGTGGTGCAGGACGGCCGCCTTGCCATCGACGGGGCGGGCGGCCGGTCCTGGCAGATCACCGTGATCCCCGACGCCCCGCCCGAGATCCTTTTCGACGGCCCCTCCGAGCGCACGATCTCGGGCGAATTGCGCCAGCCCTTCCGCGCCATGGACGACTACGGCGTCCTGTCGGGCCGCGCCACCGTCGCGCTCGACCTCGACCGGGTCGAGCGGCGCCATGGCCTCGCCGCCGAGCCCGAGCCGCGCGCGCCGCTCGTCATCGACCTGCCGATGCCGATCTCGGGCGAGCGCACCGATTTCCGCGAGGTGCTGGTCGAGGAGATGGCCAAGCACCCCTGGGCCGGCTTGCCCGTCACGATCACGCTCGCCGCCGTCGACGCCGTCCGGCAGGAGAGCGAAAGCGCGCCCGAGGCGATCGTCCTGCCCGGCCGCCGCTTCTTCGACCCGTTGGCCGCCGCCGTCGTCGAGCAGCGGCGCGACCTCCTGTGGAGCATCGACAATGCGTCGCGCGTCTCGGCCGTCCTGCGCGCGGCGAGCCACCGGCCCGAGGACATCTTCCGCTCCGAAACCGTCTTTCTCAAGCTCCGCGTCGCGCTGCGCCGGATGGAGACGGCGATGCGCTTTGGCCAGCTCACGCCCGAACTGCGCGACGAGACCGCCGAGGTGCTGTGGGAGATCGCGCTCGAGATCGAGGAGGGCGACCTGTCGGACGCGCTCGAACGGCTGCGGCGCGCGCAGGACCGCCTGTCCGAGGCGATGCGCAACGGTGCGAGCGACGAGGAGATTTCCGAGCTGATGCAGGAGCTGCGCGAGGCGATGCGCGACTACATGCAGCAGCTCGCCGAGCAGGGGCCGCAGGACGGCCAGGAGCTGTCCGAGAACCAGGAGATGCAGGAGATCTCTCCCGACCAGCTCGAGCAGATGCTGCAGCAGCTGCAGGAGCTGATGGAGCAGGGCCGCATGGACGAGGCGCAGGCGCTGCTCGAGCAGCTGCGCCAGATGATGGAGAACATGCAGATCGCCCAGGGCCAGCAGGGGCAGGGCCAGCCGAGCCCCGGCCAGCAGGCCATGGAGGGGCTCGCCGAGACGCTGCGCCAGCAGCAGGGCCTGTCGGACGAGACCTTCGGCGACCTCCAGCAGCAGTTCGGGCAGGGCGGGCAGCCCGGCCAACCGGGCGAGGGGCAGGAGGGCGAAGGCCAGGGCGAGGGCGAGGGCCAGCAGGGCGATCTTGCCCAGCGGCAGCAGGCGCTCCGCGACGAGCTCGACCGGCAGCGCGGCCAGCTTCCCGGCCGCGGCACGCCCGGGGGCGAAGCGGCGGGCGAGGCGCTCGACGAGGCCGGCCGGGCCATGGAACGCGCCGAGGAGGCGTTGCGGCAGGACGATCTCGCCGGCGCGCTCGACAGCCAGTCCGACGCGATGGAGGCGCTGCGCGAGGGCATGCGCGAGCTTGGCGAGCAGATGGCGCAGCAGGAAGGGCAGCAGGGCCAGCAGGGCGAGGGCGCGGGGCAGGCGAACGAGCTCGCCCGTCGCGATCCGCTCGGCCGCGAGGTCGGCCGCAGCGGCCAGATCGGCACCGACCAGCAGCTTCTTCAGGGCGAGGATGTCTACCGCCGCGCCGAGGAACTGCTTGACGAGATCCGGCGCCGCTCGGGCGACCAGTCCCGCCCGTCCGACGAGCGCGACTACCTTCGGCGGCTGCTCGAGCGGTTCTGAGGCGTCAGGCGTCGGCGGCCGGCGGAAGGAGCGACGACAGCCCCTCCACCCCCGCCGCGAGAAGCCCGTCGATCCAGCTGCGGAACCCGTTGGCCAGCTCGACATAGGCCGCGAGGGCCGGGGAAAGCGCCGGGACGGCCTCGGCGATCGCTCCGGCGCCGAGATAGAGGCCGATCAGGGCCGCCGCGATCAGCAGCATGAGCCCGAAGCCCAGCCGGAAGCCGCGGCGCCGTTCCTCGACGATCTCGTCCTCGTCGGAGTCGAGCGCGGCCGAGCGTTCGGCGTCGGACCTGAGAGTCGAGTTGATCGCGTCGATGTCGGGCAGGAGCTCGCGCCGGCCCGCGACCCCGACCACCCCACCGACCGCGGCCGCATCCGGCGCGGCAGGCGAGGCGCGGCGGCCCGATGTCTCGGTTAGCCCGAGGTCGGGCTGCGACTCGAGGCCCGAGGCCTCTTCCCGCCGCTGGGCGAGTTCGCGCTGCGCCTCTTCGCGCAGGACCGCGAGCACGGTTTCGTCCGTCCCGGGCGGGGCCTTGGCGGCGGGCGCGGCGGGCGGCTCCTCGCCGATCCCCTCGTCCTTTGTCACGTCCTCGGGAGCGGCTGGCCTTCCGACCGCCTCGGGCGTCCGCGCCCAGGCCGGTTCCGGCGCGGACGGCACTTCGGCGCTCGCGTCCGGCCAGACGTCCTTGTCGGGCGCAGCGTGCTCGGCCGCGTCCTCGTCCCCTTGCGGCTCGTCCTCGGGGTCCGTCGCCTCGCGCTCGACATTCTCTGCCGCGGCATGGCTCTCGACCTCCTCGGGGTCGGCCGGGCGCGACTGGAACCAGCCCTTGCCGCAGTTCGAGCACTGGACATCCCGCCCTCCCTCGGGGATGAGCGCATCGTCAACCTCGTACTGGGCCTCGCAGTTGGGGCATGTGATGCGCATCGTCGGATCTGCTCCCGGCGGGCTTCGCCACTCTCTGGTCATTCCCGGTTTCCTTAACAGTCCGCTTTCAATTCTTAAAGCGTCCACGCGGCATGCATTGAAAGCGTGGCATGGGTGAGGCAAGAATGTTGTCCAAAATTGCAAGGGGCAGGCGGTGATCGAGCTGGAGGAAGTGGAGTTCGGCTACGGCGGCCGTGCACTCCTGTCGGGTGTGACGCTGTCGATCCTGCCGGGATCCTTCCACTTTCTCACCGGCCCGTCCGGGGCCGGCAAGACCTCGCTCCTGCGTCTGTTCTACCTCGCGCTGCGCCCGACCTCGGGGCGGCTGTCGGTCTTCGGGCAGGATGCGCGGCGGATCTCGCGCGACGGGGTGGCGGCGGCGCGGCAGCGGATCGGCGTCGTTCACCAGGATTGCCAGTTCCTCGACCACCTCTCGGTCGCCGACAACGTGGCCCTGCCGCTGACGGTGAGCGGCCGGGACGATCCCGCGCGGCGCAACGACGTGGCCGACCTGCTCGCCTGGACCGGGCTCGCCGACCGCGCCGAGGCGCGTCCGCCCGAGCTGTCGGGCGGCGAGCGGCAGCGCGCGGCGCTGGCCCGCGCCGTCATCGGATCGCCCGAGATCATCCTGGCCGACGAACCCACCGGCAACATCGATTGGGAAATGTCTCTCAGGCTTCTCCAGCTTCTCGTGGAGTTCAACCGGCTCGGCAAGGCGGTGCTTGTCGCCACGCATGACATGAACCTGATCCGGCAGGCCAAGACGCAGGTCGCCGCCCGCGTCCTGCGCATCCGCGGCGGTCGCGTCGACGCCGGGGGGAGCGACCTGTGACCTCGCCCGCAGACGCGCCCGCACCCGAGCGTCCCGCCCCGCCCCGAGCCGACGCGCGCGCCGACCGGGTCGTGCCGCCCACCGGCCATACGGCGCTTCTCACGGTGCTCGCCTCGGCGGCGCTGGCCTTCCTCGCGGTCTTCGCCCTCGCGCTGGCGACGGGCCTCGACCGCCTGGCCGACCGCTGGGAGGCCGAGCTGGCCGGCACCGCCACGATTCGCGTTTCGGCCCCGGCCGGCCAGATCGACACGCAGGTCGCCGCGGCCCTTCGCGCGCTCGAGCAGACCCCGGGCATCGCCGGGGCGCGCGCGCTGGGCGAGGACGAGCAGCGCGCGCTTCTTGCGCCGTGGTTCGGCCCGGACCTGCCGCTCGACGCGCTGCCTCTGCCGCGGCTGATCGAGTTCCGCGAGACACCGCCCGGCTACGACGCCACGGGCCTCAGGCTGCGCCTGCAGGCCGAGGCGCCGGGCGCGGTGCTTGACGACCATGCCCGCTGGCGCGCGCCCCTCGTCGCGGCGGCGGACCGGCTGCGTCTCTTGGCGGTCGTCGCGCTGGCGCTGATGGCCTTCGTCACGGCGACGCTCGTGACGCTCGCGGCGGCCACGGCGCTCGCCTCGAACCGGCAGGTGATCGAGGTGCTGCGCCTCGTGGGGGCGCGCGACACCTATATCGCCCGTGCCTTCGTGCGCCGTTTCACGCTGCGCGCGATGCTGGGCGCGCTCGGCGGCACTCTGACCGGCATGGTCGCCGTCGCGCTTCTGCCGGCAGCGCAGGAGGCGGGCGGGATCCTTGCGGGCCTCGGTTTCCGCGGTCTGGAATGGGTCTATCCCCTTTGCCTGCCGGTCCTCGTGGGCCTCGTCGCCTTCGCCGCCACGCGCGCGGCGGCCTTTCGCGCGCTCCGGGGGCTTGGCTGATGGGCCAATTGCTGCGCTCGATGGCCTTCAACGGCCTGATGTACCTCGCCATGGCGGTGCTGGCCGTGGTCTTCCTGCCCTATGCGCTCGTGTCGCGCGACGGCGCCTATCGCGCCTGCCACACCTACTGCCGCTGGGTGATCTGGAGCGCGCGCCACATGGTGGGCCTGAAGGTCGAGCTGCGCGGCGCGCCGCCCGACGACGAGGTGCTGGTCGCGGCCAAGCACCAGTCCTTCTTCGACATCCTCGTGATCTTCCACGCCCTCCCGCGGGCGAAGTTCATCATGAAGCGCGAGCTCCTTTTCGTTCCGATCTTCGGCCAGTATGTCTGGCGGCTGGGCTGCATCCCGGTGAACCGCGGCAAGCGCGGGCAGGCCATCGCCAAGATGGTCGCCGATGTCGAGAAAGGCCGGCGCGAGCCGGGGCAGCTCGTGATCTATCCGCAGGGCACGCGCGTCGCGCCGGGGGCCGAGATGCCCTACAAGATCGGCACGGCCGTGCTCTACGAGCAGCTGGGTCAGGACTGCGTCCCGGTCGCCACCAACATCGGCGTCTTCTGGCCAAGGCACGGTGTCCTGCGCCGCCCCGGCACGGCGGTGGTCGAGTTCCTGCCCCGCCTTCCCGCCGGCCTGCCGCGGGACGAATCCATGACCCGCCTCGAATTCGAGATCGAGACGGTGTCGAACGCGCTGATGGCCGAGGCGGGGTTCGTGCCGGACTGACGGCGCTCAGGCCGCCAGCCCCTTCGACCCCATGCCGAGGAACTTCTGCCGCCGGTCCTTGACGAGCTGCGCGGGCGGGCGGCCGTCGAGCTCCTTCAGCATCTCCGACAGCGCCCTGCCCACGGCGCCGATCGCGGTGTCGCGGTCCCGCTGCGCGCCGCCCAGAGGCTCGGGGATGATCCGGTCGATGACGCCGAGCGACTTCAGGTCCTGCGCGGTCAGCCGCAGCGCCTCGGCCGCCTCCTTCATCTTCTCGGCGTCCTTCCACAGGATCGAGGCGCAGCCCTCGGGCGAGATGACCGAGTAGATCGAATGCTCGAGCATGGCGACCTTGTTGGCCGTGGCGAAGGCCACCGCGCCGCCCGATCCGCCCTCACCGATCACCACCGACACGACCGGCACGCCGATCTGGAGGCATTTCTCGGTCGAACGCGCGATGGCCTCGGACTGGCCGCGTTCCTCGGCGCCCTTGCCGGGATAGGCGCCGGGCGTGTCGACGAGCGTGATGACCGGCAGCCCGAAGCGGTGGGCGAGGTCCATGAGTCGGATCGCCTTGCGGTAGCCTTCGGGCCGGGCCATGCCGAAGTTGCGCTCGATCCGGGTCTTTGTGTCGTGGCCCTTCTCGTGGCCGATGACCACCACCGGCCGGTCCTCGAACCGCGCGAGGCCCCCCATCACCGCGTGGTCGTCCGCGAAGTTCCGGTCGCCGGCAAGGGGCGTGTATTCGGCGAACAGCGCCTCGACGTAGTCGCGGCAGTGCGGCCGGTCGGGGTGGCGCGCAACCTGGCACTTCTGCCAGGCGTTGAGCCCCTTGTAGAGGTCGCGGAGCATGTCGCCCGCCTTCTTGTCGAGCGCGGCCGCCTCCTTCTCGACATCCATCTTCTCGTTGGCCCGCGCCATCGCGCGCAGCTCTTCGGCCTTGCCTTCGATCTCGGCGAGCGACTTCTCGAAGTCGAGGTAGTTGTTCATGGGCCGGCCCCCAAAGTCGCGTGGCCCGTATATGACGGCGGGGGGAACCGGATGCAACGGGCTCGATTTGTCCCCGAGGCGGGATAGCTTCGGAACGAAGATATCCGGATGTCCCGAGTGATCCTCTACGCCGCCCCGTCCCGTGTCCTGAACCCCGCCGTGCTCGAGATCACGGCGCCGCCGCGCAAGTTCCTCGGGCGCGGTCTGGGGATCGTGCCGCGCGGCAGGGCGGCGCGGGCCGGCGTCTGGCGGCTCGCGGTCGAATCCCAACTCCTGCGCTACACGGTGGCGCTCAGCCCCTTCCCGGTCGCCATGGCGATCTGGCCGCATCTCGCGCTTCCGATCAGCCAGGCGCCGCTTCTCATGTTCCTGCTCGTCTACCTCGTCGAGACGCGGGTCTTCTCGATCCCGAAGGACGCGCGCCCGCGGCTGATCGGCGAGGTCGAGGCCGCCCGCGCGCTCGACGGCTTCCGGATGCGCGGCGCGGCGGTCCTGTCGCGGATCGCGGCGGGGCGCGGGATGACGCAGGGCGAACTGCACCTCGCGGTCGAGCAGTCCGAGCTTGCCCGCGTCGCGCCGCTCACCGTGGTCTCGGTGCAGCTTGCCGGTCCGCCGGCCCGGGTGCTCGACCTTACCGATGCCGAGGTGCGGATGATCGCGGACGAGGTCTTCGGCCCCGGCCTCGACGAACGGCTCCTCCATCGGGTGAACCTTGCCCAGAACACCTTCCTGCGCAGCGTCGCCTTCGACGCCTCGACCGTCTCGGCCCATGCCCGGCTCGAGGCGCTCGCTATCGCGCGAGGCTGAGAAGGCGCCCCCAGGCGGGCGCCGCGCGCGGCGGCTCGGGAACGGCCCAGATCACGGGCGCGCGGGGGCGTGGCGGCAGGGGCGCGTCGAGGTCGGTCAGCATCACGATCACGGCCGGCTCCAGCCGGTCGGCCTCGGCCATGACGGGGGCGAAATCGGTGCCCCCGTCGCGGCTGAAGGCGAGGCCCGTCACCGCCCCGTCCCAGGTCCCGCCCCGCATCATCCGCCGTTCGCGCACCGCGTCGTCGAAGACCAGCACATGCATCTCGGCCCCCGTACGGCGGGCGATGCCGGCGACCTGCGCCGCGAAGAGCTGCAGCCGCGTCTCGTCCACCGAACTCGACGAATCGATCCCGATCGCGACCCGCGGCGCGCGGGCGTTCCGCGCCGTCGCCGGTTCGAAGGGCAGCGTCTCGCCCGCCGCGTCGAGCGCGAGCCAGCGCCCCGTCGGCCGCCGGAAGCTCTGCCGCGGCAGTTCCGTCACGGCGTTGGTGACGAGCCGCCGCAGCACCGTCTCCCAGGGCACCCGCGTCTCGGGCAGGTCGGCGAGCCGGTGACCCATCAGGCCGATCCCGCGCCCGGCCATGCGGCCCGCCTCCATCGCGCGCGTGACCCGCTCCTGCCACTCGCCCGCGTCGTCCCCGTCTTCGGGGTTGCCCGCGTCAAGGTCCTCGGCGAACCCCTGCCGCGCGGCCCAGGCGCGGACCTTCCCGGCCGCCTCGCGGGGCCGGCCCTTGTCGCCCGCGCCCATCAGCCGGACGTAGAGCGTCTCGGCATCCCAGCGCGCCAGCGCGTCGTCGGGCGGCGCGGTCTCCCCCAGCGCCTCGCGCAGGAGGTCGGTGAGGAGCACGCAAGGCCGGGGCATCACGTAGCCCGCACGGAACAGCGCCTCGTTCAGCACCGCGTCCGCGGCCGTGTTGAAGAGCGCGCCGTCATGCGCCGGCCCGAAGCGCAACCCCATCGACGCGGCGCGCGCCGCATGCCGGAAGGCCACGTGGAGGATATGATGCGCGGCCATCCCCATCTGTTCGGGCAGCGTGAAGGTCTCGAAGGACGCGCCGTAGCGGATCGTCGTGCCGTCCGACCAGGCGGGCAGCGCCTTCGCGTCGCTGTCCTCGTGCGCAACCCAGAGCGAAAGCGAGGCGAAGGCCGGATCGGTTTCGGCGAGCTTGCGGAGCGCCCGCGAGGCGCGGTCGGAATGCCGGCTCATGCGAGCCCCGCCGCCTTCCGCTCCTCGGCATAGTCGCGGTAGGCGGGGGACGTGAGGAACGCCTCCTGCAGCCCGAGGTCGAGCCCGCGGCGGATCAGCATCTCGAAGCCGTGCGTCGTGAGTTCGGCGAGCGGCATGCGCCCGAACCCGTCGCCGGGCCGGAGCCGGCCAAGCTCGCGCACATCCGCCATCGTCTCGATCACGGCCCTCGCCGTCTCCGGCCCCAGCGCACCCACCAGCCCGTGGATCAGCGCATGGAGCCCATGCATCGTGGCGGGATACATCGCCGCCCGCTCGCGGCGCGGATGGGCCAGCATCTCGCCCACCTGCACGGTCGCGGCGACATCGTCGGCCACGATAGCGAAATCGGCCGCCACGGCCTCGCCCACCGTCCCCGCCACCATGACGTTGCGCACCCTCCGGTCCGTCACCGACCGCAGGATCCGGCTCACCCGTTCCCAGGACCGGGGCGTGGCCGCGATCATCTGACCGCGCTCCAGCGCGGCTTCCGTCGTCTCCAGAAGGTCGGGCCGCACGCGGATGAAGGCCGTGACCGCCGGATGCAGCCCCCGCGGCACGGCGAAGTTGTCGAGCCAGTCGGTGGCCTGTGCCCTGACCGTCATGTGCACCAGCCGGTCCGACAGCGCCGTGCCCATCTCGTAGGCCACCGCGCCATCCTCAACCGCGTTACCCGCCGCCACGACGAAGACGCTCTCGGGCAGAAGGTGCCGCCCCACGCGCCGCTCCTGCAAGAGCCCGTAGACCGTCGGCTGGAGATAGGGCGAGGCAGCGGTCAGTTCGTCGAGGAACAGGACCGCCGGGCCTTCCTCGGGGAGGTCCTCGGGCCGGTACCAGACCGTGCGTTTCGTCGCGTGGTCGTAGTAGGGAAGGCCGCGCAGGTCCTGGGGCTCGATCGTGGTGAGCCGCAGGTCGAACAGTCGCGCGTCCATCCGGTCGGCCATCTGCTGGACGATCTGCGTCTTGCCGACCCCGGGCCGACCGTGCAGCATCCACGACACCGTCAGCCCGCCCGTCGCCTGCGCCTCCCAACCGGCGAGGAGCACTTTGAGCGCCTCTCCCGCCGATACCGTCATTGCGTTGACCGTCATGCCTTCCTCTCGCCGGCCCTCCGCGTCAGGATGTGGCGTGGCGGAGCCGCAAGTCGAGCGACAGCGCTACTCGGCCGCGAGCCGCGGTGCGGAGGGCTCGAAGAGCGCGGCGAACTCGGGCCGCGCCCGCGCCTGGTAGATCGCGGCCTCCATCATGCCGATCTTCGAGCCGCAATCGAAGCGCGTGCCCGAGAAGTGGAATCCGGCGAGCCCGATCTCTCGGATCCGCTGCGCCATCGCGTCGGTCAGCTGGATCTCGCCCCCCGCACCCGGCGCCTGCCGCTCGAGGGCGTCGAAGATACAGGCATCGAGGATGTAGCGCCCCACGACCGCCGTGGTCGAGGGCGCGGCCTCGGGTGCCGGTTTCTCCACCATCGCGCGGGCGAAGGACAGCTGCCCTTCGGTCCGGCGCACGTCGAGAATGCCGTAGGCGGACGTCGCCGCGCGGGGGACCTCCATCACGGCGACGAGATGCCCGGCGCGCGCCGGGTCGTAGGCCGCGATCATCTCGGCGAGGCAGCCTTTGCGACCGAGGATCAGGTCGTCGGGCAGGATCACGGCGACCGGGCCGGGCAGGACATGGGTCCGTGCGCAGGCCACGGCATGGCCGAGCCCCAGCTGTTCGTCCTGCATCACGAAGTGGACGTCATGCGCGTCGTCGTCGAGCGCGTTTCTTTCGAGTCCGCGGGCGAGGCTTTCCTTGCCGCGGGCGCGCAGCGCCGCGCAGAGCTCGTCGTCGGCCAGCACATAGCGTTCGATGGCGGCCTTCGAGGGGTGGTTGACGAAGACCATCCGCTCGACGCGCGCCTCGTCGATCGCGAACTGGATGAGCGGCGTGTCGATGACCGGGAGAAGCTCCTTCGGCGTCGCCTTGGTCGCGGGCAGGAACCGGGTCCCGAGGCCGGCGACGGGGAAGATGGCCGTTCTGACGAGTGGCGCGGGCATGGATCGGTGGACCTCCGTTGCAAGGGTGCACGTCAGTGTCGGGGCGGCTTTCGGCGGTGCGGCATGGCCGCACCGGCACACCGGCTTGTGGTGTCGGGGGAGCCTTGGCCCGCACGTCCCGCGTGCAGTCCCGACAACACGGCCGGGCGCGGTTGGTTCCTGCGGATCGGCGGACCGCGCCTAACGGCGCCAGTCGCCGCGGGCCCGGATTTCCGACGACGAGATGTCGACCATCGGCACGTTCACGAAGCACCACGCGGGCGCGCGCGCGGTGCACAGGCGCGGCGCATCGCGGCCCTTCAGCGCGCCGGCGGCATAGGTTGCGGCCGCCTTCGGGCGCCGGGCCGACAGGTTCTGGCCGGGCCGCGCCAGCACCGCGACCGGCACATGGTCCATGATCCAGCGCCAGCGCTGCCAGCGGTCGAAGGTGGCGAGGTTGTCGGCCCCCATCAGCCAGACGAAGCGCACGCCGGGATAGAGCCGCATCAGACGCTCGAGCGTCTCGGCGGTGAACCGCGTGCCCATCCGCGCCTCGATGTCGGTGACTGTGACGCGCGGATGCCGCATCACCGCCCCTGCGGCCGCCATCCGGCGGGGCAGGGGCGCCGGGCCCTCGGCCTTGAGCGGGTTGCCGGGGCTGACGAGCCACCAGACCCGGTCGAGCCCCAGCCGCTTCAGCGCCTCGCGCGTGATATGGGCGTGGCCCGCGTGCGGCGGGTCGAACGAGCCGCCCAGAAGCCCGATGCACATGCCCGGCCGCGCGACAGGGAGCCCGGCCCGGTCCACCTGCCTCAGACGCCTTCCGAGGACGCGGACCATAGGTTCACGCCCTCCTCGAAGGCCAGCGCGTCGATCCGGGCGAGTTCCTCGTCGGTGAAGTCGGGCATATCCAGCGCCCGCGCGCTGTCCGCCACCTGCTCGGGCCGCGACGCACCGATCAGCGCCGAGGTCACGCGGCCCCCCCGCAGGACCCAGGCCAGCGCCATCTGGGCAAGGCTCTGCCCGCGCGCCTGCGCGATCCCGTTCAGCCCGTGCAGCCGCTGCCGCGCCTCGTCGGACACAAGATCGGGGTTCAGCGACTTGCCCCGCGCCGCGCGGCTTTCCCCCGGAATGCCGTCGAGATACCGGTCGGTCAGCATGCCTTGCGCGAGCGGGCTGAAGACGATGCTGCCTATCCCCTCGGCGTGAAGCGTGTCGAGCAGGCGGTCCCGCTCGATCCAGCGGTTGAGGATGCTGTAGGAGGGCTGGTGGATCACGCAGGGCGTGCCGAGCTCGCTCAGGATCCGCGCCGCCTCGCGCGTCCGTTCCGAGTTATAGGACGAGATGCCGACGTAGAGCGCCCGCCCAGAGCGCACGATGTGGTCGAGCGCGCCCATGGTCTCTTCGAGCGGCGTGTCGGGGTCGACGCGGTGCGAATAGAAGATGTCGACATAATCGAGCCCCAGTCGCCGCAGCGAGGCGTCGCAGGAGGCGATCAGGTACTTCCGGCTGCCCCATTCGCCGTAGGGCCCCTGCCACATGTCGTATCCGGCCTTGGACGAGACGATCAGCTCGTCCCGGTAGGGGCGGAAGTCGGTTCTCAGAAGCTCGCCGAACGCTTCCTCGGCGCTTCCGGGCGGCGGGCCGTAGTTGTTGGCGAGGTCGAAGTGGGTGATGCCGTGGTCGAAGGCCGTCCGGCAGATCGCGCGCTTCACGTCGTGCGGCGTGTCATGGCCGAAGTTGTGCCAGAGGCCCAGAGAGACGGCCGGAAGCCTGAGCCCCGATCGGCCCGAACGGCGATACTCCATCCGGGAATAGCGGTCGCTTTGGGCGGTGTAGGGCGGGGCGAAGGTCTTGGGGGGTCTGGCCATGGCGCGGAGTTTCCTGTTTTCGCTTGCAGAGTCAAACAGGAAGGCCGCGCGGAAAGTTTCCCTCCCCCGGGCGTGTCGGGGGAGGGAGGGGCCGTGCGTCAGTTCGACGGCCAGAGCTCGCGGCGCCAGTAGCGCGGCGGACGCTCGGCCCGGACCTCGAACACGATCCGGTCTGTCCACTCCTGGCCCCAGCGGTCCACCACCGTCACCGTCGCCACATGGGCACCCTCGGGCAGCTCGGTCGGCATCCGGAGCCGCCAGAGATGCGGCGAGCTGTCGGCGATCATCCAGGCCTCGGCCGATTGCGGCGCGGCCGGCCCGAAGGTCGAGCCCTGCCAGACCTCGAAGCCCTGCGCCCGCGCCTCGCCGGATTCGCTCTGCCAGCCGAAGCG
The DNA here is from genome assembly GCA_036735505.1 of Paracoccaceae bacterium. Classification (GTDB taxonomy): domain Bacteria; phylum Pseudomonadota; class Alphaproteobacteria; order Rhodobacterales; family Rhodobacteraceae; genus DAINOF01. The sequence continues at coordinate 6,010 of DAINOF010000007.1, read as the reverse complement.
TCCGATGGTCATCTGCCGCGGCACCGAGAACGGATCGGCATACTCGGCGCCCGCCAGGATGTCCTCGCCGTTGGCGGGCTGGGAGCGTTCGAGGTCGTAGCGCAGGCCCGCGATCTCGGCCGTGACGCGGGTGTTGCGCTCGCCGCCCCAGACGTTGGCGGTGAGCCACACGCCTTCGCCCAGCTCCTGCGCAGTGAAGAGCCGGACGTCGGGCAGGTCGTTGACCGTCACCGGCGGCAGGGCGGCCCCGGTCACCTCCTCGCGCGCCGCGGTCCAGTCCATCAGCGGCGTGAACCAGGTGCGGAAGCCCGGCGTGTTGAACGACAGTCCCATCTGCCGGTCGGCAGGCTGGTTCGCGGCATGGAAGGTCATCCTCCAGTCCGCCCCGTCGAAGTCGAGCACCATGAAGCCCGGCGGCGTCCCGTCGCGGGCGAAGGCCATCGGCACGCCGTCGAAGCTCATGTCGCCCATGAACCAGTTGCCCGAGGGCGCGCCGCCCACGATGTGGTCGAAGGGCAGCCGCGTGACGCCCACCTTCTCGCCCCAGCCCTTCATCCAGTCGCCTGCGGCGAGGAACTCGAAGGTATGGGTATGGCCCGAAAGCGACAGGGCGGGCCGCGACCCGATCAGCGCGTGGATCTCGGCCAGGTTGTCGGTCTGGTGCCGCCCGGTGTTCGAGTCGACGAAGGACACGAAGGGGATGTGGTGCATGAGCACGATCAGCCGGTCCTCGGGCACCTCGGCCAGGAGGTTCGCGAGCCAGGTCATCTGCGTGTCGGTCACCCGCCCGTTGTAGACCGTGCGGGTCGGGTCGCCGCAGGCCTCGCGGTCGCCCGGCGCCACGTCCTCGGGGCCGCAGGGGAAGACGACGTTGTCGAGCGCCACGAAGAACACCCGCCCGATCTCGAAGCTGTAGTAGTTCGGCCCGTAGAGCCGCCGCCAGCTGTCGGCGCTGTCGTCGTCCGAGGTCGCGTCGAAGTCGAAGTCGTGGTTGCCGTGGATGTAGTACTGCGGCAGCCCGGCCGTCCCCATGACGTCCATGAAGCGGGGCAGGAGGTCGAGGTCGTCGCCCATCACGTCGCCGAGCAGCAGCATGCAGCGCGCGTCCGTCAGGTCGCGCGACAGGATGGTGTCGAGCACGCTGTCGCGGACATGGCCCACCTCGTCGTTCGAATAGGGCTGCGTGTCGCCCATCGCGATGCAGGAGAAGCGCTCGCTCTCGACCGTGCGGACCAGCGGGAAGTTGATCTCGGAGGGCAGCGGCCCCGTGGGCGGCAGGCCGCCGTAGCGGAACTGCGCCGGCGTGCCGGCGGGCTTGTGGTGGTAGAAGTACTGCGGCACGCCGTCCGCGGTCACCGGCGTGGCGAAACCTGCGGGCTTCGAGACCATCACCGTCATGTTGTCCCAGGCGCGCAGTTCGTAGCTTCCGTCGGCCCCGGTCCGCACGACCTCGCGCCCGTTCGAGACGAGCACGCCCGCGATGCCGGGTTCGTCCGGCTGGCGCACGCCGTCGCGCGACAGGTCGTGGAACACGGTGCCGCGCGCCGTGGCGGCGGCGGCGTCGCTGCCCGGCACCACATGGATGCCGGCCACATAGTCGAACGATGCCGCGACGGGCGCGGCGAGCACGCCCACGCAAAGCGCGAGCACGGACACGTTTACGGGCACGGAATGCGGTCGCATGGCGATCCTCCTTCTGAGCGATGACATGATCCCGCGGTTCGCGGCGCGGGCCACGTCAGCCTCGCCCGGTCTCACGACAACCGGCGGGCGATTCGGTCACGGTGCCATGAAGCTTCGGTGACCGGCGGCGTTCTGCCTAGGGCTCCAGCGGCACCACCCGGTCCCCGAGCGCCACGCGCCCGGGGGTCACCACCTCGGCGCACCACCCGCCATGGCCGCGCAGCGCGGTGTAGCCGCCGAACCCCAGCGCCTCCTCCATCCGCGAGCAGGGCGCGCAGATCCCGGTGATCCGCAGCACCGCGCCGCCCAGCTGCACCCTCCGCCCGTTCAGCGCCGCAAGGTTGAGCCCCGCCACGACGAGGTTGCGCCTAAGCGCCCCGGGCGCCACCGGCTCCTGCCCGAGGCAGGCGCCGATCACCGGCAGGTGCTCGGCCTGCACCAGCGTCACGGCCCTTGGGCCCGACCGCCCGTGGTCGCCGGCGAGCCCCGCCGCGCCGAGCTCGGCCGCCTCCACGGCCACGACCTCGGCTCGCCGCGCGGGCCTGACGCCGATCCACTCGATCCGGCCCGCCTGCGCGTGCCGCGCCATCATTTCCCCAAGCGATCCCTTCATCACGCCACGCTTTGCCCAACCGCCTGTGCAGGCTACATTTCCCGGGACCGAAACGCGACCCGGAGATCCCGATGACCCCAGCGGCCCGCCGCCTCCTGCCCGTCCTCGCCTTCGCCTGCGCCCTCCCGGCCTTGGCCGACACGACCATCTCCCACGGCATCTCCGCCTTCGGGGAACTCAAGTACCCGCCCGACTTCGCGCAATTCGACTACGTCAACCCCGACGCGCCCAAGGGCGGCTTGATGAGCTTCCGGGGAACCGGTGCCTCCCAGACCTTCGATAGCCTCAACGCCTTCATCCTCAAGGGCGAACCGGCGCAGGGGCTCGATCGGCTCTACGACAGCCTCCTCGCCCGCGCCCATGACGAGCCCGACGCCGTCTACGGCCTTCTCGCCGAGAAGATCGAATACCCCGAGGACCGGACCTGGGTCGTCTTCACCCTGCGCGAGGGTGCGGTCTTTGCCGACAGCCACCCGGTCACCGCCGAGGACGTCGTCTTCACCTTTACCACGCTCAAGGAGAAGGGCGCGCCCCGCTTCCAGATCGACCTCAAGGACGTGGCCTCGGTCACCGCGCTCTCCCCGCGCGAGGTCCGGGTCGACTTCGCGGACGGCGCGCGCACCCGCGACCTCATCGCAAACGTGGGCGCCTACGGCATCCTCCCTGCGCACTACTACGCAACGGTGCCGTTCGACGAATCGACGCTCGAGCCGCCGCTCGGCTCGGGGCCCTACGTCGTCACCCGCGCCGATCCCGGCCGCTCGGTCACCTACTGCCGGAACGAAGGCTACTGGGCCGCGGACCTGCCGGTGAACCGCGGCCGCAACAACTTCGACTGCTACCGCTACGAGTACTTCGCCGACAGCACCGCCGCCTTCGAGGCGCTGAAGTCGGGCGCCTACCTCTTCCACGAGGAGAACTTCTCGGCCCAGTGGGCGACAGGCTACGACTTCCCCGCGCTCTCGCGCGAATGGGTCGTCAAGGAAGAGATCCCCGACGCCCGTCCCTCGGGCGCCCAGGGCTTCTGGTTCAACATGCGGCGGGCAAAGTTCGAGGACCGTCGCGTGCGCGAAGCCATCGCCATGATGTTCAACTTCGAATGGTCGAACGAGACGCTGTTCTACGGCCTCTACGACCGCACCGACAGCTTCTGGGAAAACTCCTCGATGCAGGCCGAAGGCCCGCTCGACGGCGAGGAACTGGCCTTCCTCGAACCCTTCCGCGACCGCCTGCCCGCGACCGTCTTCTCGGACCCCGCCTTCACGCCGCCCGCGAGCGGCATGAACGTCCTCGACCGCGGCCTCGCCCGTCGCGCGGGCGCGCTCCTCGACGAGGCCGGCTGGGAGGTCGGCACCGACGGGCTCCGCCGCAACGCCGCGGGCGAGACGCTGCGCGTGGAATTCCTCAACAACTCGGCCGCCTTCGAACGCATCATCCTGCCGTATGTCGAGAACCTCCGCGCCGTCGGCGTCGACGCCTCGCTCAACACGATCGACTTCGCGCAGTACGAGGAACGGCAGGAGACCTTCGACTACGACATCGTCTCGGGCCGCTTCGTCCTGCCGCTCTCGCCCTCGGTCGAGCTGCGGCAGCTCTTCGCTTCGGAAAGCGCGGGCCAGCCCGGCACCTTCAACCTCGCAGGGATCGCCGACCCGGTGATCGACGACCTGATCGAGGAGGTGATCGCCGCCCCCGACCGCGCCACGCTCGACACCCGCGTGCGCGCCCTCGACCGGGTGCTGCGCGACCGGGTGATCTGGGCCCCGAACTGGTACAAGGGCACCCACTGGATCGCCTACTGGGACGTCTTCGGCCGGCCCGAGGACAAGCCGCCCTTCGACCGGGGCACCGACTACTGGTGGTGGGATGCCGGAAAGGCCGACCTCCTCCGCCGCGCCGGCGCGCCCTTCCAGGAATAACCAAGCTTTTCGCTTCATCTTGGGGAAAATACTCCCGGGGGGAGGGCCGAAGGCCCGTCGGGGGGCAGGCAGCCCCCCGCAACCTTCCAGCGCGCCTCCGGCGCGACGGGGCAGGCTGCCCGCCATCCGGACTCACTCCCGCGGGCGCCCTTCGAGGAACCGCCCGAACCCCTGCATCTGCGGCAGGTTGTCCGACACGACCTTGACGATCACCAGCACCGGCACGGCAAGGAACGCCCCCGCGATCCCCCAGAGCCAGACCCAGAGCATCACCGTCACGAAGACCGCGACCGTGTTGATGGCGAGCTGCCGGCCCAGCATCAGCGGCGTGACCACCTGCCCCTCGAAGGACGTCAGCGCGTAATAGACGAGCGGCGGGAGAAGCGCCTGGCCCACGGTGTCGAAGGTGACGAGCGCCACCATGCCCACACCGAGCGTCCCGGCGATGGCGCCGAGGAACGGCAGGTAGTTCAAGAGGAAGCCCGCGATCCCCCAGAGATGCGGGTTCGGCATCCCCACCGCCCAGAGCCCGAGCCCGATCGCGAGCCCGAGCCCTGCGTTGATCACCGTGATCGCAGCCAGATAGCGCGAGATCTGGTGCTCGAGATCGCGCGCGATCGCCATCGCCCGCTTCTTGTCGCGGAACCGGGGCGCCTCCTCGACCACGCGGCGCAAAAAGAAGTCCCAGGACGCGAGAAGGAACATGGCGAGGATCAGCGCGACGACGATGCTCGTCCCCGCGCCCGCAAGGCTGCCCACGACGTCGGTGATCAGGCCGCCCTGTTCGAGCACGACCTCCTGCACCTCGTCGCCGCCTTCGGCGAAGCCGCCGAGTTCCTCCGACATCTCCCGCATCCGCCCCACGCTCTCGATGAGCCCGCGCAGCTTCCAGCGGACCTCGAAGGCGATCTCGGGCGCCCGTTCGACAAGCCGTCGCGCCGGCCCCGCGGCCCAGAGCGCGGCGGCGGCCAGCATCGCGGCGAAGCCAAGGATCAGCCCGACCGCGCTGACCGCCTGCGGCACGCCGAGCTTCTGGAGGCCCCGCACCACGGGCCTGAGCGTCAGCACGACGATCACGGCGAGCACGATCGGCAGGAGGAGCGCCCGCGCGAAGTAGAACGTCCCGAAGAGGGTAATGAGGAACAAGCCCAGAAGAAGCTTGCGGATCGCCCGAAGCTCCTTCTGCTCCGGCGTCGGGTCCTCGATCGGGGGGACATCGGGCTTGGCGACCATGGCGCTCAGAACGCGGCCGACCGCAGGCGGTTCCGGCCGCGCCTCCATTGCTCCTTGTGCCCCGCCCCGCTAGAACCCCCGCTGACCCTCATTCCCGAACCCAAGGCGGACCCCATGGCCAGCTACCAGTACGTCTACCACATGGACGGCGTGTCGAAGACCTACCCCGGCGGCAAGAAGACCTTCGAGAACATCCGCCTGAACTTCCTGCCCGGCGTGAAGATCGGCGTCGTGGGCGTGAACGGCTCGGGCAAGTCGACGCTCCTGCGCATCATGGCGGGCCTCGACAAGGACTTCGCCGGCGAGGCCTGGGCGGCCGAGGGCGCGCGCGTCGGCTACCTCCCGCAGGAGCCGGAACTCGACCCCGCGCTCGACGTGCGCGGCAACGTGATGGAGGGCGTGGCGCCGAAGCGCGCCATCCTCGAACGCTACAACGAACTCGCCATGAACTACTCCGACGAGACCGCCGACGAGATGGCGCAGCTTCAGGACCAGATCGACGCCGCGAACCTCTGGGACCTCGACAGCCAGATCGACGTCGCGATGGAGGCGCTGCGCTGCC
>DAINOF010000006.1:0-28407 GCA_036735505.1 Paracoccaceae bacterium | reverse complement strand
ACTTCGTGGTGATGTGGGGCTGGGGCGCGATGAACGCGGGCGCGATCACCGAGGCCGTCAAGACGCGCTACCCGATGGACCAGTTCGTGGGCATCTGGTGGGCCGGGCATTCCGACGACCTTCAGCTCGTGGGCGAGGCGGGGAAGGGCTACCGCTCGATCTCATGGTCGCAGCCGAAGGCCGATGCGCCGGTGATGGCGGACATCCAGACGCATGTGGTGGACAAGGGCCAGTCGCTCGCCTCGGACGAGGAGCGGTCGGAGGTGTTCTACCAGCGCGGGCTTGTCATCTCGATGATGCTGGCCGAAGGCGTGCGGACGGCGCAGGAGATGCACGGCGTGGCCGAGATCACGCCGGCGCAGCTGCGTGACGGGCTTGCCAACCTCAACATCACCGAGGAGCGGCTGGAGGAGCTGGGAATGAGCGGGATGGTGCCCCCGTTCTCGACCAACTGCGGCAACCACACCGGGCATTCGGGGGCGTGGATGCTGGAATGGGACGGGACGCAATTCGTGCAGGCGTCCGATCTGTTGCAGGCCGACCGGTCGGTGATCGACCCGATCCAGGCGGAGAAGGCGGCCGAGTATGCGGCGGCCAACGCGCCCTGGCCGATGAACGAGACCTGCAACCCGAGCTGACGTGACATGGCCCCGGCCGGGTGGGTCCGGCCGGGGCAACCAACGGAGACTGCCATGCTCGACGCCGGACGCCACCACGAGACCCTTCTCGAGGTCAACAACATCGAGGTGATCTACGATCACGTCATCCTCGTCCTGAAGGGGGTGAGCCTGAACCTCCGCAAGGGCGGGATCACTGCGATCCTTGGGGGCAACGGCGCGGGCAAGACGACGACGCTGAAGGCGATCTCGAACCTGCTGAAGTCGGAGCGGGGCGAGGTCACCAAGGGCTCGATCCTCTACCGGGGCGAGCGGGTGCAGGACCTCGACGCCGCCGCGCTGGTGAAGAAGGGCGTGATCCAGGTGATGGAGGGGCGGCACTGCTTCGCCCACCTGACGGTGGAGGAGAACCTGCTTACCGGGGCCTATACGCGGAAGGACGGGCGGGCGGCGGTGGAGGCGGACCTCGAGAAGGTCTACGCCTATTTCCCGCGCCTGAAGGAGCGGCGGCGGAGTCAGGCGGGCTATACGTCAGGCGGTGAGCAGCAGATGACGGCGATCGGGCGGGCGCTCATGTCCAAGCCCGAGACGATCCTTCTGGACGAGCCGTCCATGGGCCTCGCGCCGCAGCTGGTGGAAGAGATCTTCACCATCGTGAAGGACCTCAACGAGAAGGAGGGCGTGAGCTTCCTTCTGGCCGAGCAGAACACCAACGTGGCGCTGCGCTTCGCGCATCGGGGCTACATCCTCGAATCGGGCCGCGTGGTGATGGAGGGCGAGGCGAAGGACCTGCGCGAGAACCCGGACGTGAAGGAATTCTACCTCGGCATGTCGGACGAGGGCCGCAAGTCGTTCCGCGACGTGCGGAGCTACCGCCGCCGCAAGCGCTGGCTGAGCTGAGGGAGGGGAAGGTGAGGGACATGACCGCCCATTACGACGATCTGGAGACGCGGAGCGCGGACGAACGCGCGGCCTCGCTGGCCGAATGCCTGCCCGCGCAGGTGGGGGCGGCGCGGGCGCTGCCCGGCTACCGCGCGGCGCTCGACGGGTTCGACCCGGCCGAGGTCACCACGCGCGAGGCGCTGGCGCGGCTGCCGGTGCTGCGCAAGTCGGCGCTGACCGAGGCGCAGACGCCGGGCAACCCCTTGGGCGGCTATGCCGGGCCGGTCTCGGGCTTCGCGCATGTGTTCCAGTCGCCGGGGCCGATCTACGAGCCGGGGCAGGTGAGCCATGACTGGTGGCGGGTGGGTCGTTTCCTGCATGCGGCCGGCGTGGGCGCGGGCGACATCGTGCAGAACTGCTTCGGCTATCACCTGACGCCTGCCGGCATGATCTTCGAGAGCGGCGCTCGGGCGGTGGGGGCGACGGTGCTGCCCGCGGGCACGGGGCAAAGCGAATTGCAGGCACGGGCCGCGCGCGATGTCGGCTGCACCGTCTATGCGGGCACGCCGGATTTCCTCAAGGTCATTCTCGACAAGGCCCACGAGATGGGCTTCGCGCTGAACTTCTCGAAGGCGGTCGTCTCGGGCGGCGCGCTGTTCCCGTCGCTGCGCAAGGAGTATGCCGACCGGGGCATCGCCACGCTGCAATGCTACGCCACCGCCGATCTGGGGCTCATCGCCTACGAGAGCCCGGCGATGGAGGGGATGATCGTGGACGAGGGCGTGGTGGTCGAGATCGTGCGCCCCGGCACCGGCGATCCGGTGCCCGAGGGCGAGGTGGGCGAGGTCGTGGTCACGACGCTCAACCCCGACTATCCGCTGATCCGCTTCGCCACGGGGGACCTCTCGGCCGTCCTGCCGGGCCGCAGCCCCTGCGGCCGCACCAACCTGCGCATCAAGGGCTGGATGGGGCGCGCGGACCAGACGACGAAGATCAAGGGCATGTTCGTGCGCCCCGAACAGGTGGCCGAACTGGTCGCCCGGCACCGCGACGTGGCGCGGGCGCGCGTCGTCGCCACCCGTGACGGCGAGATGGACGTGATGACCGTGCAGCTCGAGACCGAGGCACAGGACCCCGCGCCGTTCGAGCGCAGTGTCGCAGACGTGCTGAAACTGAAGGGGCGGGTCGAGTTGTTATCGCATGGCAGCCTTCCCAATGATGGAAAGGTGATCGACGACCGGAGGGTCTACGACTGACGCGGATCCTCCTCACAGGAGATCCGAATGAAACACACGATCCTGGGCGCGGTGATCGCCCTTGTCCTTCCCGTCACGGCCACCGCCGAGAACCTCGCGGTGGTGGTGGCGAACGCCTCCTACGACAGCCTGCCCGACGCCCGCATCTCGGACGAGATCGACGCCGCCGTGCGGGCCTTCGGCGAGGCCGGCTTCGAGGTGATCGAGATCCGCGACGCGCGCTTCGGCGCCGCCGCCGCCGACCTGGCCGCCGCGCGCCCCCGCATGGCCGAGGCCGAGCGGCTTGCCGTGCTGCTCGCCGGCAACTTCGCCCATGACGCGCATGGCGACTGGCTTCTCACGCGCGACGCCCGGCAGCCCGACGTCTTCACCCTGGGGGCGCAGGGCATGCCCGTGGGCGCGCTTCTCGACCTCGCCGGGGCACGGCCCGGGGCGGCGGCCGTCCTGATCGCGGACGAAAGCGGGCGGCTCCGGCTCGGCCCCGGGCTGACCCCGGGGCTGTCCGACGTGGCGGCGCCGCAGGGCGTCTCGCTCTTCACGGGCCCGATGCGCGGGATCCTCTCGACCCTGCGCGGCGGGCTTCTCGACCCCGACGCGAGCCTCGCCCAGGTGGCGGCGGACCTGCCCGCGGGCGTCACGGCGAGTGGGTTCCTGCCGCCCCGCGTCGCCTTCGCGCCCACCGGCGCGCGGCCCGTCCCCGAGTCGATCCGCGAGGCGCCCCTGCGCACCCCGGTGCAGGCGCTCGACCCGGAAGGCGCAGAGGCTGCGCTCGATCTGTCGCGCGATGCGCGCCGGTCGGTGCAGCGCGACCTCGAGATCCTGGGCTACGATCCGCGCGGCATCGACGGCATCTTCGGCCGCGGCACCCGCGCCGCAATCTCGGCCTGGCAGCGGGACAACGACGTTCCCGCGACGGGCTATCTCACCGGCAACCAGGTCGCGCTTCTGCAGGACCAGGGCGCGCGGCGGTCTGCCGACCTCGAGGCCGAGGCGGCGCGGCGGCAGGCCGAGGAGGACCGGCGCGACGCGTCCTACTGGCGGGAGAGCGGCGAGGGCGGCAGCGAGGAGGGCCTGCGCGCCTATCTCGCGCGCTACCCCGACGGGCTCTATGCCGACCGCGCGCGGGCCGCTCTCGAGCCCTTCGAGGCCGACCGCCGTGCCGAGGCCGCTGCCGCGGACCGGCAGGCCTGGGACAGCGCGCGCGCCGAGGACAGTCGCGGCGCCTACCAGAGCTACCTCGCGCGCTATCCCGACGGCGCCTTCCGGCGCGAGGCCGAGGCGCGCCTGGCCGCGCTCGGAGGCGGCGCGCAGAACGACGCGGCCATCGCCGCCGCGCGGGCCGAGGAGACGGCCGTGGCCGGCAACGCGATCTCGCGGCTCCTGATCGAGCAGCGGCTGCGGCAGCTGGGCGAGGACCCGGGCGCGATCGACGGAGTCTTCGACGAGGCGACGCGGCGCGCGATCCGGCGTTTCCAGCGCGCCCGCGACCTGCCGGTGACGGGCTATGCCGGGCAGGCGACGGTGGCGCGGCTTCTCGCGCCATGAGATGAGGGCGGCGCATGAAGCGCGCGGCACGCGCGTGGAATGCCAGAAGGCTTGCGCCGCAGGCGCTCCGCATGATCGCCTGCGGCCATGCGCATCGCCACCTTCAACGTGCAGGGCCTGCGCCTCCGCCGCTCTGGCGGCGGCGACAGGCTCGACGGCGCGCGGGACGGGAACGAGGGCGCGGATGCGCTCGACCCGGCCGACCGGCGGCTGACCGCGGCCGTCATCGGCGCGCTCGGGGCTGATGTCGTCGCCCTGCAGGAGGTGTTCGATGCCGCGTCGCTCGACCATTTCCACGACCGGGTGCTGGTGCCGGCGGGCGTCGCGCCCTATCCGCACCGGGTCTGCCTGCCCGGCAACGACGGGCGCGGGCTCGACGTGGCGGTCATCAGCCGGCGGCCCCTCGGCGCGGTGACAAGCCATGCGGGGCTCCGCCCCGAGGACCTCGGGCTCGTGCCGCCGGAGGGCTTCGGTGTGCAGCCGGTCTTCCGGCGCGACTGTCTTCTGGCCGAGATCGGGCGCCTGACGCTTCTCGTCTGCCACTTCAAGGCGCCCTGGCCCGAGGCCGCGGTCTCGCGCCCCGTGCGGCGGCTCGAGGCCGAGGCGGTGCGGCAAATCCTTCAGAGGCGCTTCCGCGATCCGGCGGCGGCGCTGTGGCTGATCGCCGGCGACCTGAACGACCCCGACCCGCCGGGCACGCCCGGGCGGGCGACCGCGCCGCTCGAGCCGCCCTTCGGCGTCGACCTGAGCCTGCGACTGCCAGAGGCCGAGCGCTGGAGCCTGCACGATCCCGAAACCGGGCGGCGCGTCCTGCCCGACGTCTTCGTCGCCTCGCCGCGCCTTGCCGAGGCCTGGCCCGACGCGGTGCCCGAGGTGCTGCGCGAGGGGCTGTCGCGCGAGGCGGGCCGCGCCGCGGGGCGGCGCCTGCCCGGGGTCGGCGACCACCGGCCGCATGCGAGCGACCATGCGGCGCTCGTCATCGACCTTCCGGGTCTCTGAGGAAACGTGTCGTCAGGGAAACGCGTCGGGCCGCCGGATCGCTCCGGCGGCCCGACGCGCAAGCCTCTAAACCCTCAGCCCTGGCGGGCCTTGTAGCGCCGCTGCGTCTTGTTGATGACGTACACGCGGCCCTTGCGGCGCACGACGCGACAGTCGCGGTGCCGGGTCTTCAGCGAGCGGAGCGAGTTGCGGACCTTCATCGTCCCTCTCCTCATGTCGCGGCGCCGTCGCGCCTCTGGTTGTCGTCATGCCGCCCGAAGGCGGCGGCGATGGTGGGCGGTACTGGGATCGAACCAGTGACCCCTACGATGTCAACGTAGTGCTCTACCGCTGAGCTAACCGCCCGTCCCGGACCGGCGGCACGGCCCGAAAGAACAAGACGCGGGGCAGGCCCCGCGCCGGTTCGGGTGGCTATAAAAGGTTCGATCCGAGTCTTCAAGAGCTTTTGGCGCGGGCGATTTTCGTCCTATACTCTGGGTTCCGGAGAGGAGCCCGAATGGACCCGACTGCCTTCGACCTGTCGCTTCCCGCCACCCGCGACACGAGCGTGATCTTCGCCTCGCCGCACAGCGGGTCCGACTATCCGGCCGACTTCCTCGCCCGCTCGGTGCTCGACGAGCGCGTGATCCGCTCCTCCGAGGACGCCTTCGTCGACCGCCTGTTCGCATCCGCGCCCCGGTACGGCGCGCCGCTTCTGGCGGCGCGGGCGCCACGCGCCTTCGTGGACCTGAACCGGTCGGTGGACGAGCTCGACCCGGCGCTGATCGAGGGCGTCCGCAGCACCGCGCACAATCCCCGCGTCAGTTCGGGCCTGGGCGTCATCCCCCGCGTCGTGGCGAACGGACGGTCGATCTACCGCGGGAAGATCCCCCTGCCCGAGGCGCGGTCGCGCATCCGCGACCACTGGGAGCCCTACCACGCCCGGCTCGCGCGGCTGATCGAGGAAAGCCTGGAAGGCTTCGGCGAGGCGATCCTGATCGACTGCCACTCGATGCCGCACGAGGCGCTCGAGAACATCAGCCACCCCAAGGGCTTCCGCCCCGACGTCGTCCTCGGCGACCGCTTCGGCGCCTCGGCGCGGGGCGACGTGATGGACCTTGTCGAGCAGGCCTTCGCCGGGGCGGGGCTGCGGGTGATCCGCAACGCGCCCTTCGCGGGGGCGTACACCGCCCAGCACTACGGCCGCCCGTCCCGTCGGCAGCATGTCGTGCAGGTCGAGATCGACCGGGCGCTCTACATGGACGAACGCGCGATCCGGCCGCATGCGGGGTTCGCGGCGTTCCGCGAAGTGGTCGCCGGAATCGTCGCCGAGATCGCCGATATCGGGCGGCCGCGGCGGACGCTGCCGCTCGCGGCGGAATAGAGCGGAACCGCGCACACAGGTCCTGTCGAGTCTGCTAGGGTTTCAGGGGCGTCGTGCGAGGCGTCGGAGACCAGCCCCTTGCGGCCGGCTGATGAGGGACACAGACGGAATGCATCTTCGACATCTGGCAATCGCCGCAGGGCTCTTGGCCTCGACGGCTTCGCAAGCCCCGGCGCAGGAGCCCGCGGACAGGATCTTCACCGGCGGGCCTGTCCTCACGATGGACGACGCCCAGCCACGCGCGGGTGCTGTCGCCGTGACGGACGGGCGGATCGTCGCCGTGGGGACCGCCGAAGAGATCGAGGCGTACCGCGGCGAAGGCACCGAGGTCACCGACCTCGCTGGCCGCGCCCTCGTCCCGGGGTTCTTCGACGCGCACGGGCATGTCATGGCCGGCGGCATCCAGGCGCTGACCGCGAATCTCCTCGCGCCGCCGGACGGCGAGGTGACGGACATCGCCTCGCTCCAGCGGGTCCTGCGCGACTGGGCCGAGGAGAACCGGGCGATCGTGGAGGCGACCGGGCTCGTCATGGGCTTCGGCTACGACAACTCGCAGCTCGCCGAACTGCGTCACCCGACGAGGGCGGAACTCGACGCGGTGTCGACCGACTACGCGGTCTACCTGATGCACCAGTCGGGGCACATCGGCGCGACCAACTCGAAGGCGCTCGAGGTTCTGGGCATCACGGCCGCGTCCGAGAACCCGCCGGGGGGTCTGATCCTGAAGGACGAGACCGGCGAACCGACGGGCGTTCTGGAAGAGAATGCGCATTTCGCTTCGCTTCCGGTCCTGTTCTCTGCCGTCGACGCGGAGGGCATGAAGGTCATCATCCGTGCGGGCTCCGAGTTGTGGCCGCGCTTCGGCTACACGACCGCGCAGGAGGGCCGGTCCCTCCCGAGCACGGTGGCGGTCATGGCCGCCGTCGCGGCGGAAGGCGGCTTCGAGATCGACGTGATCACCCATGTCGATGTCCTCGCTGGCCGCGACTTCATCCTCGAGAACGCCTCGTCGGACTATGTGAACCGCTTCCGGGTGGGGGGCGCCAAGCTTACGATCGACGGCTCGCCGCAAGGATTCACCGCGCTGCGCGACCGGCCCTACCATGCTCCGGTCGGAGACTATCCTCCGGGCTATCTGGGGTATGCTTCGGTGCAGCAGGCGCAGGTCGACGACGCGGTCGACTGGGCCTATGCGAACGGCGTCCAGATCCTGACCCATGCCAATGGAGAGGGTGCGCAGGACATGCTGATCGCCGCCGTGGGGGCCGCGACGGAGCGGCATGGCTCGGGCGACCGGCGCACGACGCTGATCCACGGCCAGTTCGCGCGCGAGGATCAGGTGGACAGCTACAAGGCGCTGGGCGTGATCCCGTCCTTCTTCCCGATGCACACCTTCTACTGGGGGGACTGGCATCGCGACCACACGGTCGGCCCGGCGCTCGCCGATGACATCTCGCCCACAGGCTGGGCGGTGCGGCGGGGGATGATCTTCACCTCGCACCACGACGCGCCGGTGGCCTTCCCGGATTCGATGCGGGTGCTCGACGCGACGGTGACGCGGCGGTCGCGGTCGGGGGACATCATCGGGCCGGACCAGGGGGTGGACGTGATCACGGCCTTGAAGGCGATGACGCTCTGGCCGGCCTACCAGTATTTCGAGGAGGGCGAGAAGGGGTCGATCGAGGTCGGCAAGCTCGCCGATCTCGTGATCCTGTCGGACGATCCGACGGCGGTGGACCCCGAGACGCTGGATGAGCGTGTCGTGGCCGAGACGATCAAGGAGGGCGAGACGATCTACGCGGCGGGCGAGCGCGAGGGGCGGCTCGACTACAGGCCCTTGCCGGATGGGCGCGACCCTTATGCGGACTTCCTGCGGGTCCTTGCGGTGAACCGTGACATGGGCGGCGTCTCGGGCAAGGGGATCCCGCCGCGGGTCTTCACGTCCTCACCGCATTCCGGGGCCTGCGTCGCGGCGACGGTGACGGCGATGCTGACCGAGGGGCTCGAGCCGGCCGCGAACTAGCGCAGCGCCCGCCCCTTGACGATGGCATCGGAGCCAAATCTCGCCCGGAGCCGGTCCACTGCGCGCTCGGCCTTGGCCCGGCGCGCGGCCTCGGGGTCGAGAAGGTCGCCCGAGGGGTCCGCCTCGCTGTCGGGGCAGAGCTCAGAGAGGCCGACGCCGAGAAGCCGGTAGGGCCCGCCCGTCACCTGGTCGAACAGTCCGCGCGCGGCGCGGTAGATGCGGTCGGCGATCTGGGTCGGGTCGCGCAGGCTGATGCGGCGGGTGATCAGGCTGTGGTCGGCCCGCTTGAGCTTGAGCGTCACCACGCGGCCCCCGATCCCCCTGGCCTTGGCGCGGTCGGCGACCTTTTCCGACAGCCGCCAGATATGGCCGTCGAGGATGTCCGCATCGGCCGTGTCGTCATGGAAGGTCGTCTCGTTCGAGATGCCGCGCACCGGCTCGTTGGCCGAGACGCGGCGGTGGTCCTCGCCGCGGGCGAGATGCCAGAGCCGCTCGCCCGTCTGGCCGAAGCGGGCGTGGAGGTCGCGCCGGTCCCAGCGGAGGAGGTCGGCGAAGGTGCGGATGCCGGCGGCCTCGAGCGCGGCCTGCCCGACGTCGCCCACGCCCCAGATGAGCCGGACGGACCGGTCGCGGAGGAAGCCGGCGGTCTCGGCCTTCCCGATCACCGAGAAGCCGCGCGGCTTGTCGAGGTCCGAGGCGACCTTGGCGAGGAACTTGTTGTGCGAGAGCCCGATCGAGCCGGTGATGCCGATCTCGGTCTCCATCCGCCGGGCGAGGCGGGCGAGCATGACGGCAGGGGGCGCGTGGTGGAGGCGCTGGGTTCCGCCCAGATCGAGGAAGGCCTCGTCGAGCGACAGCGGCTCGACGACGGGGGTGAGGTCGTCCATCATGGCGCGCACCTGCCGCGAGACCTCGACATAGCGGTCCATCCGGCCCTTCACGACGACCGCCTCGGGGCAGAGCCTCAGCGCCTGGAACATCGGCATGGCCGACCGCACGCCCTTGATCCGCGCGATGTAGCAGGCGGTCGAGACGACGCCGCGCCGCCCGCCGCCGATGATCACGGGCTGGTCGCGAAGCCCCGGATCGTCGCGCTTTTCCACGCTGGCGTAGAAGGCGTCGCAGTCGATGTGCGCGATGGTCAGGTCGAAGAGCTCGGGGTGCGCCACGATGCGCGGCCGGCCGCAGGCGGGGCAGCGGCGGCCCGTCTCGAAGGTGGTCAGGCAGTCGCGGCACAGGGCGGGCATGGCCCGAGATGATAGGACCCCGCGGGGAGCGGGGGAAGCGGGTGTTTCCGCAGCCTCGGGCGGGCCGGGACCTGCCCGTCGTCCGCGTGCGCCTTCCGGAACATGCCGCATCGTTCCGCGTTGGAGCGCCGCAAGCAACCAGCGACACGCGTCGTCGCCATGCGCGCCAGGCCATGGGCCGATGGCGACCGTGGCTCGGCGGCGGATTGCGGCGTGGAAGGACGAAAGGACCGCTTCGTGCGCGCGAGGAGGAACACATCGGCCGGTCCGGGAGGACCGCAGGCGCCTGAAGACCGGCCACGGCCGGGGCATCCCGTCCCGGCGGACATCCGCATCCCCTCGGGTCCCGTCCGTCTTTCGGACCGCGACCGGATCGCGCGGGGTCAGGATCGGGGCGTGTACTTTCTCGAGGACTTCCCCGAGATCCTGTTCAAGGTCCTTCTCGGTGACGGACCGGCAGGACAGGGCGGCTTTCGCGGCTGGAGCCTGAAGTACTTTCCGTCGACGCGGGCGCGGGCCTTCTTCAAGGAGTACGAGGCGGCCGTCCGGCTGCAGATGTCCGCGCATGCGCGCGACGGCGACCTTCCCATCTCTCGCCTGTTCGGCTTCGTCGAGACGGATCTCGGTCCGGCGTCGATGGTCGAGCGCATCCACTGCGGTGACGGTCCGTCGGGACCGACGCTGAACGACCTCCGGGTCTCCGGGACCTTCGGCCCCGAACAGATCGACCTCCTCAACGACTTCGCGCGTCGCGTCCTGTCATGGCGGGTCCGGACGACGGACATGAACGGGATGAACGTGGTCTACGGCATCAGGGAGGGGCGGCCCCAGTTCGTCCTGATCGACGGGATCGGCGACAACTTCGCCGTTCCGATCCGCACCTGGTCGATCACGGCGATGAAGATGGGGCAGTCAGAGAGTTTCGGGAAGATTGCGCGCGATCTCGGGATTTGCTGGGACCCGGGCACCTGGAGGTTCGCTCCGCCTGGCGGATGATCGGCCGGTTCGGTGTGGTCGCCCAGTGGCAGGACGCGCGCCGCCGAGGATGACGGCGCGCCCTTCCGAAGAGGTCATTCCCCGTGTCGGTCCGCCCACGCCCCTCGGCGCGGGCGGAACCGCGTCGTCGGATCAGGCGCGCAGGCGCCGGCGCAGGCCCGCGAGGCCGGCAAGCCCGGCAAGGAGCATCACGCCGGAGGCGGGCAGCGGGATCGGCGCGAGGGGCTCTTCGGGGTCCACCGTGCCGGCCGGGGTGACCGAGTAAGCGATGTCGTCGATGCCCCAGCCGAATGCCGATGCATCCACGCCAAACCGGAACTCGATACCGACAGAGGACGTTAGATTTCCAAGGTTTACAGCCCTGCGATCGTTTTGCACTGTCGTGGACTCAACAACCCCCGAAACCGATCCGAAGCCGCCGATGGCCAGGTCCGTGATCAGGTAGTTCATGGTCTTGTTGCCGAGGACCGTCACAAAATTCGAACTGCGGGCCGCAAAGCCTTGCAGCCCGACCGTCGCCCCGTCAAGTGCACGGAAGGTAATGGACCCGGGAAGAAGATTGCCGGGCGTGTTGACAAATCCGTCGGCATAGATGCCCCCGAATGGGCTCGCGGCGATCGTAAACCGTTGCTGCGCAGCTTGGTTGGCGTTCGCGCGCCACTCGACATCCACACCCGGTTGGTCACCATAGGTGAGGCCTATGTTTGACCTTCCAGCCGAGCATTCACCCAACGTTCCGTCCGGAACACTGGTGAGGATCTGGTTCGTGCATACACCACCGGTGTCGAAATCCAGAAGGTAGTTTGCAGTTGCCGCATGAACTGGCACTGCCGCGCAGCCAACAATGGCCGCAATCATCAACGTTCTCATTCGCGTTTCCCCAAATTGACACGCGCACCTGCAGACGCAAGGCAAGAAGGTTGCGCGGAGGGAAAGCTGTCAACTTTCCTGTTCTTGCCTTTTCAACCCGAAAAACCGCCATTGTTGACAGATCAGGAACGATCCGCGTCGTCTGCCGCATTGACGGAAGATGAACACCGGCAATCGCGCCCTGTGCCCGGCGCTTGACCGGCTTCCGCCAGGCGGGACACGCCGCAACTTTTTCAAGGTGGAAAGTCAGTCCTGACGCCGCCACGGCACCGGCCCGGCCTTCCGCCCGGTCGGCTGTTCTGCATAGGCGGCGATGATTCGGTCGATGGCCGGACGGGCGATGTGCTTGTGATCCTCGTCGAGCCCGAGGCTCGCCACCATCTTCCAGTGGCCGTACATCAGGCAGACGAAGAGATAGGAGATCTCGGCGCAGGCCTCGAGCGACAGGTGCGGATGCACCATCTTGATCTCCAGCGCCAGCACCTGGCCGAGCAGGGTGTACTGGTCGCGCAGCGCCTCGCGCACCTTGGGCGAGCCCGCCGCATAGGCCATCATCGCGTCATAGGCCCGGTCGTCGCGGGGCTTGCGGGTGTGTTCCACGAGGTCGAAGTAGAAGTCGAGGATGAAGGACAGGCGCTTGGGGCCTTCGAGCCCCTCGACCCCGGCCACCAGCGCCATCCGGTAGGCTTCGGCCAGATGGTCGCAGACGGCCAGCTTCATGTCGGTCGTGTCGTCGAAATAGTACCGGATCAGCTGGCGCGATGCCTCGCTCCCTTGCGCCAGCTGGCTGAACGACGGCAGGGGCGCGCCGTTCGTGGCCAGATGCTCCGCGACCTCGCGCGGTATTCTCTTTCGATGTCCCGGATCCTGTTCCATTTTCCCCTCCGACTTCAGTGACCCCATTCCATGTGCCGGCGCCGGCATGGCGGCGTGACGTTTGCACCGCACAATGATGTCGGCGCGGTGCCTGCGTCCAGCCTTCCGTCCCGGGGCCGTGCCGGGGCCGTGCCGGGGCCGTCCCGGGCGGATCGGGGGTCAGGGTCCGCAGTAGGTGGCAAAGGCCGCGGGGAACAGTGACCAGGCGACCGCGGCGAGCGCGGCCGTGGCCAGACCCACGCTGATCCGGCGCGCGAAGGGCGCGGGGCTTTGCAGCGGACCCGAGAGAAGGACGAGAAGCCCGGCCTGGAGCGCGAAGGATGCGGCCCAGGCCGCGACGAGCGCGACGCGGTGGAGCGACCGGCCGCCGATCGCGACCCCCTCCCAGCCGAGCCCGCAGCCGAGGCCGTGGAGCCCGTAGACCCCGCTGAAGAGCGCGAGCCAGACGAGCATCGGGGCCATGATGCGCGCCACGTCGCTCACGGCGTGAACCCCGGGGCAAGGATCGCCGCCGCCGACAGAAGTCCGACGAGGCCGGCGTAGTCGGTCCAGAGCCGGGCGATGGCGATCTCGGTCCGGCGCCGGGCCGAGATGTAGCCGGCGCGGAGCCGGGCGAGGCAATAGGCCGTGAGGAGCAGCGCCAGCGCCGCGTGCAGCGCCGCATAGCCCGCCAGCACGAGCACGGTGGCGCCGTAGGCGTGGCCCGTGGGATCGGGCGCGGCGGCCAGCAGCAGCCCCGAGGCGCCCGCGAGCGCGGCGAGGCCGAGTGCCGTGGCGATCAGCGCCTCGCCCGCGCCGCCCCGGCCCGCCCGCGCCTCGGCCAGCCGGATGCCGGCCGAGGCCGCCGCCGCGCCCGCCGTGGCGAGAAGCGGGGGCGCGGGGCTCCAGTCGACCCAGGCGGGCGGCGGCCAGTTCGGCGCGAGGGTCCAGAGGAAGGCGTAGCCGAAGAGGAGCGAGCCGAAGAAGGTCGCGTTGGCGAAGAGAAAGAAGACCGAGCCCCACCAGGCGGGTGCGCCCGGCCGTTCGGTGGCCGGCGGCAGGAGCACGCCGCGGCCTGCGTCGATCAGGCCGCGGTCCTTGCGGCTCCCGAGCGACCACGCCCAGCTCCACGCCATGCCGGCGACGAGGACGGCCGAGATCGGCGGAAGCCAGTACTGCTTGAGCAGAAAGCCGAGGAAGAACAGGCCCGTGGCAAGTGACATGAGGAAGGGCCGGGCCGTGTTCGACGGGAAGGTGACGACGGTCTGCGGCGCGCCGGTTGCCGTGTCGACCGTCAGCACCTCGCGCGCGCCCCGCGGCGTGCCGAGGTAGCCCTCGCCGCGCGCGATGCGCACGGCGATGTCCCGGTCGTGGGCCAGCGCGTCGCGCGCCTCGACATGGGGGATGCTGGCGAAGTTGTAGGCTGCGGGCGGCGTCGGCATCGCCCATTCGAGCGACCCCGCCCCCCAGGGATTGCGCGAGCCCCGCACCGAAAGCGCCCAGTTCACCACGATGTCGACAAGCACGAGCGCAAAGCCGATCGCCTGCACGAAGCCGCCCACCGAGGAGATCAGGTTGATGAGCTCCCAGCCGCTGTCGGCCTCGTAGGTGTGGATGCGGCGCCGCTGACCCAGAAGCCCCGACCAGTGCTGCAGAAAGAAGGTGCCGTGGAAGCCCAGGAAGATCAGCCAGAAGGCGGTCTCGCCGAGGCGGAAGAACCGCGTCCGCCCGCTCAGGTGCGGCAGCCAGTAGTAGAGCCCGGCAAGGACCGGGAAGACGAAGCCGCCGACCAGGACATAGTGCAGGTGGGCGGTGATGAAGGACGTGTCGTGCACCTGCCAGTCGAAGGGGACGATGGCGACCATGACGCCGGTGAGCCCGCCGATCACGAAGGTGGCGAAGAAGCCGAGGATCCACAGAAGCGGCATGTGGAGCTGCGGCGTGCCCTTCCACATCGTCCCGATCCAGGCGAAGACCTGGATCGCGGTCGGCACGGCCACGAGCGTGGACGCGGCCGAGAAGAAGCCAAGCGCCATGTGCGGGATGCCGGTGACGAACATGTGGTGGACCCAGAGTCCGAAGCTGAGAAACCCCAGCGCCACCGCCGCCGCGACGACCCAGCCGTAGCCCAGAAGCGTCGTGCGCGACATCACCGGCACGATGGTCGAGATCATTCCGGCGGCGGGCAGGAAGATGATGTAGACCTCGGGGTGGCCGAAGAGCCAGAAGAGGTGCTGCCAGAGCAGCGCGTCGCCGCCGAACTCGGCCATGAAGAACGGCAGGCCGAAGGCGCGCTCGAGCTCGAGCAGGATCGAGCCGAGGATCAGCGGCGGGAATCCCGCGAGGATCATGAACATCGTCACGAGGATGTACCAGGCGAAGATCGGCAGCCGGTCGAGGCTCATGCCCGGGGCGCGGACCTTGAGGATGCTGACCGAGATCTCGACCGCCGCCGCCATCGCCGAGATCTCGACGAAGGTGATGCCCAGAAGCCAGAAGTCGGTGTTGATGCCGGGAGTTCCGAGAGCGGAGGAGAGCGGCGGATACATGAACCAGCCGCTGTCGGGCGCGATGCCGGCCACGAGCGAGAAGAGCAGCATCGACCCGCCGAGGACGTAGCACCAGTAGCCGTAGGCGGTGAGCCGCGGGAAGGCGAGGTCGCGGGTCCCGAGCATCTTGGGCAGCAGGTAGATCGCCGCGCCCTCGATCAGCGGGATGGCGAAGAGGAACATCATCACCGTGCCGTGCATCGTGAAGATCTGGGCGTAGAGCGGCGGCTCCATGAAGGCCGAGCCCGCCGTCGCGATCTGCGCGCGGATCAGCATGGCCAGCACCCCGCCCACCGCGAAGAAGACGAGCGACGTCACCATGAACATCCGCCCGAGGTCGGTGTGGTTGACCGAGGTGAAGGGCCTTCGCCAGCCGCGGTCCGAGGCCCAGATCCGCGTGAACTCGCGGTGGCGGCGGAGCGCGGTCATGGCGCGGCGCCCGCAAGGAAGGCGTCCCAGTCCCCGGGCGCCAACGCGCGGACGGTGAAGCCGTGCCCGGCGTAGCCCGGCCCGCTGAACTCGGCGCTGATCCCTGCGTAGTCGCCCGGCGCGTCGGCCACGAGCCGCAGCACGTTCACATGGCCCGGAATCGCGTCGAGCTTGCCGGCGAGGCGCGGCACCCAGAAGCTGTGGATCACGTCGGCCGAGGTGATCGCCACGTCCACGGGGCGGCCCGCGGGGATCATCAGGACCCCGTCGGTCGGCCCGCGCCCGGTGCCGGGATAGCGGAAGGTCCAGGCCCATCGCCGCGCCTCGGCCGCGACCCTTTGCGTGCCGTCGTCTGCGGGGACGAGGACGCGCTCGCCGAGAAGAAGCCCCCAGCCGAGTAGCGCGGCGAGAACCGTGACCGGGAAGGCGAGCCCGAGCCCCACTGTCCAGAGCCCCGTGCGCCCGCGCCCGTTGCCGCCCGCGCGGAAGGCCAGCGCGAGAAGCGCCATGACGAAGACGAAGATCGCGGTCGCGCCCGCGAGCATCACCCACCACAGCTCGGCCACCGCGGCGGCGGCAGGACCCGCAGGATGGACGGCCGAAAGCCGCGGCTCGCAACCGGCGAGCGCCAGCGGCGTTGCGGTGACGCAAAGACGGAAAAGGAGCGGCCGATGGCGCAGGAAAAGGAATTCGAGGGGCAGGAGGAGCCGGACGAGCTTTTGGACCCGGTCGCGCAGCGGCCGGGCTATGACGAGACCGAATCGCGGGTCGCGATCCTCGGCCACCCGATCCACGCGATGTCGGTCGCCTTTCCCGTGGCGCTGACCTTCTGCGTGCTCGGCGCGGACCTGTTCTACTGGTGGACGGGCGACGCCTTCTGGGCGCGGGCGGCGCTCTGGGCGGCGGGGACAGGGTTCCTGTTCGGGATGTTCTCGGGCTTTTCGGGGACGGCCGAGATCCTGTTCGTGCGCGGCATCCGGGCGCGGGCGCCGGCCTGGACGCATTTCATCATCGCGGTCACCGCGCTCGCGCTTCTGGGCGCGAACTGGGGCCACAGGCTCGGCGACCACGTGGAGGCCTTGCTGCCCTGGGGGCTGCTTCTGTCCGTGCTGACGGCGATCGTGGTCGGGGCGACCGGGTGGCATGGCGGCAAGCTCGTCTTCGACTACAGGCTGGGGACGTCCAAGGGCAGCTGATGGCCCCGCGGCTCGGTCAGCCAGCCCGGCATGGGGATCTGGAGGTCGGGCTTGCCGAGCACCAGAACGAGGATGGCGAGGATCGGGATCGGCAGGATCAGGAGCGGCACCGTGGGCGAGGGCGCGCGGTGCCGCCCCGGCGTTTCGGCGATGGCGACGATGATGTGGCCGACCCAGCCGTGGAAGGCCACGAGCAGGGCCACGAACAGGAGCTTGACGTACATCCACGGCACGAAGACCTCGCGCAGGAGCACGAGCCAGGTGCCCGCGATCACCGAGACGACGGCCGCCGGCGTGATGGCGTAGGCGTAGGCGGCGTGGGTCGCGTTGCGGATGCGGCGGAAGTCGGCCCGCCCGATCGCCGGGTCGCGCCAGACGAGCATGATCGGCAGCGCGAAGAGCCCCGCGCACCACAGGATCAGCCCGGCGATGTGAAGCGCCTTGAGATAGGGCACGAGGAAGGTGACGGCGTCGATCATGCCGTCCGCTCCCGCCGCCGCGCCCCGGGCCAGGCCCGCCGGGCGAGGACGGCGACGGCGAGGGCATAGGGCAGGCCCGCGGGCACCCACATGATCAGACCGCCGAGCTGCTGGTCGGCGAGCGGCGCGAGGCCCCAGGCCATCGGCGCCGTCTGGTGGGCGGCATAAAGCGCCTCGGGCGCGAAGGTCAGAAGCGCGCCCAGAAGCGCCATCTGCATGTAGCCGCCCGTGACCCAGAGCGCGGCCGGAACGGCGCGGGCGCGTGGGGCAAGGACGGCGCGCCAGAACAGGGTGGCGGGGACGAGAAGCGACAGCTGCATCGCCCAGTAGACGGCGACGTTCGACAAAGCGAGGTCGTAGGCCGCGGGCAGGTGCCCGGCCCAGAGCGCGGCTGTGGCCGCCGCAAAGGGCGCGCCGACGCCGGGGGCGCCGCGCGCCGGCCGGGCCGCGGCGAGGAGCGGCGCCGCGACCGCGACGAGAAGGACATGGTGCACCGTCCGCGCGGCGAACAGCGCCGAGGACAGCGCGCAGAGCGGCGAGACGAAGGCGACGACGAGCACCGCGAGGGCCGCCGCGCCGGGGCGGCTGCGGCCGAGGCCGAGCGCGAGACACGCGAGCGCGGCGAGGAGGACGGGGTCGAGGTTCCACGCCGACCAGAGCCCCCCGGGTGCGGGGGGCGGGCCGCAATAGATGCCGGCCAGCGCGTCGATCATGGTCCGGCCCGGGGCCGGGGCGGGGTGGTGTGGGGCATCGGGCGCTCCGCTTGCGTCGCGGCGCCAACCCGCGCGGCGGGGCAGGAGTTCCGGAAGCCGGGGTCTTAGTCGGCCTTGCGCGCGTCCTCGACCCGGACAGGTTGGGTCTCGCCCGCCTTCGTTTCGCCAAGGTAGAGCGTGGTGTGCGGGAAGGGGATCTCGATGCCGCGCGCGTCGAAGACCCGCTTGA
Source organism: Paracoccaceae bacterium (assembly GCA_036735505.1). GTDB lineage: Bacteria > Pseudomonadota > Alphaproteobacteria > Rhodobacterales > Rhodobacteraceae > DAINOF01. Next base: position 10,159 of record DAINOF010000006.1, on the reverse strand, counting down.
CGATGCCGTTGAAGGCGCGGCCCGTGCTCCACTGCTTGCCCGGCAGGGTCTTGATGCGCGCGCGCACGATCACGGCGCTGTCGTCGAACCTGTCCACCCCGAACCACTCGAGGTCGGCGAGGATGTTGGGGCCCTGCTCGGGATCGTTCCGCAACTCCTCGAAGGCGTCGAAGAGCGCCGCCTTCACCTCGTCCACGTCCTCGCGGTAGGCCACGCCCATGTCGAGCACGTAATGCGAGAAGTCGCGCGTGAAGTTCGACACGAGGTCGACCGAGGAGAACGGGATCAGGTGATAGACCCCGTTGAAGTCGCGCAGGCTGACCGAACGGATGGTCAGCTTCTCGACCACGCCGGTGGTCGGGCCCGCCGTCACCACGTCGCCCACGTTCATCGCGTTCTCGAACTGGATGAAGATGCCGGTGATGACGTCCTGCACGAGCTTCTGCGCGCCGAAGCCGATGGCGAGCCCGATGACGCCGGCCGAGGCGATCAGCGGGCCGATGTTGAGCCCGATCTCGGACAGCGTGAACATCAGCGTGATGACGAGAAGCACGATGGTCAGCCCGTTGCGCAGGAGCGTGAGCAGCGTCTGCTCGCGCGCGGTGGGCACCGAGCCGAAGTCGGGGTTCAGCCGGAATTCGACCCAGGAGGTGAGCGCGAGCCAGAGGACGAAGGCCACCGCGAGGATCAGGACGACCGACAGGACGGTGCCCGCAAGGCGAAGGCCCGCGGGCGAGGTCAGAAGGCCGCCGATGTCGGCCGCCCCGCCGATCCAGAGCGCGACGATCAGGATGGCGGCGACCGCAACGACGCGCAGGACGGAAAGAAGCTGCGGCACGAAGCCGTTGAGCCGCGGCTCGAGCCGGGGGAGGCGGGTGGTCAGGCTTTGGGGCAGCGCGATGCCCCGGCCGATCCGGCGGCCGAGCATGCCCGAGACGACGATGGCGAGCACCACCCCCGCGCCCGCCGACAGCGACAACCGCAGCGCGTCGAGCATCGCCGCGTCGCTGCGCGCGAGCAGGGTGAGAAGGATCCAGCCGAGCCAGAAAAGCGCGATCCAGTGCCAGTTGGACGCGAGCGTGGCGTAGAGGCCCGACCGCCTCGGCTCGTGCGCGAGATGCGGCTCGGCGCCGGGGCCGTCCTCGACGACGACCTCGGCCTCGGGCTGAAGGGGGGAAAGGTCTGGGGCGGGACCCGCGGCAAGGCTCGCGCCGGCCTCGGGCGGGACGGCCTCGGGGGGCGGCAGCGGCTGGCGGCCCTGCGCGCGCAGCCAGCCGGCGACGGCGGCGCGGTAGCGCAGGACGGCACTGGCGAGAAACAGGATCGCCGCGATCGAGACGAGCGCCGACAGGGTCCGCCCCGCCGCGAACGAGGCGTTGGCGTTCACGATGGGCACGAGCAGCAGAAGCCCGTAGCCGAGGATGCTGACGCCCACGTTCAGCACCCGGTAGAACCGCCGCGCGGCCGCGTCGCTCAGCGCCAGCGGACGGAGGTCGGGCGCGTTGGGCGAGACGACGGCGCGGACCACGACCTTGGCCAGCTCCACGACGAGGAAGGCGTTGAGGTAGAGCGTGTGCAGGATCGCCACCTCTCCGAACCCGCCGACCGCCGTCGCGGCCACGACATAGCCCGTCGCCCAGGCGAGGATCACGACGCCGATGTCGACGCCTTCCGCGGCAAGGAAGATCGCCGTCCGCGCGAAGGGACCGGCGGTGCGAAAGCGCGCCCCCATGCGGCGGTAGAGACGCCGGGCCAGGGCGCGGAGCAGGAGGAAGGCCGCCACCGTCGCCGCCACCACGAGGAAGAGGTCGCGGAAGGCGTCGAGAAGCACCCGCGTCTCTTCGGCGCCGAAGCCGCGAAGGCGCTCGGGGGCGCCCCTGAGTCCGGTCCAGATCTCGGCCGCGCGTCCGGCAATCTCCTCGGCCGCGCCCTGCGTCGCCGCCGCGATCCGGCGCACGACGGAGGGCTGCGGGACGGTGTCGGCGGCCTCGGGCGCGGCCTGCGCCTCGAGCTCGGCAATCAGCGCGGCCCGCGCCGCGTCGTCGCGCAGGATGTCGATGAGCGCCTGCCGCGCCTGCAGGGCGGGATCGGCGGGCGCTGTTTCGGTTGGCGTCTGGGCCGGTACGGGCAGCGTCTGCGCGGCGAGCGGCAGGGCGAGGACAAGCGCGAGGATGGCGGGAAAGGCACGCGATCCGAGCGCGCGGGCGAGGGTGGCGATATGTCTCATGATGCTGGCCAGTCTAGCCCGTTCCTCGCGATCCGCCACCCTCTTCCTGTCCGCGGGACGGGACCGTCGCCCCCCGGGCCGGGGCCGGCTTGCGCCACGGCGGGGGCGGATGGCATGATCGGCCCATGTCCGCCGCCCCTCCGTTTCCCGCCGACCCTCCCGCCCCCGGCGCAGCGCAGCTGCGCATCCGCATCGTGCTGGGGGACGGGGCGATGCTCGGGCCCGGCAAGGCCGATCTTCTCGCCGGCATCCGCGCCACGGGGTCCATCGCCGCGGCCGGGCGCGGGATGGGGATGAGCTACAAGCGGGCCTGGTCGCTCGTCGAGGAGATGAACCGCGCGTTCCGCGAGCCGCTCGTCGCCTCGACGCGGGGCGGGGCGCAGGGCGGGGGCGCGCGGCTGACGGCGTCGGGCGAGGCGGTCCTGTCGAACTACCGTCGGCTCGAAGAGATCATGGCCGAGGCCGGCGCGGCACGGATCGCCGCACTGCGGTCGATGCTGCGGGACGGCTGAGGCCCTCAGGCCTCGCCCGCGTCGCGCGGCACGAACAGCGCCTGCACGAGCGCGCGGAAGGTCAGGATCTGGCGACGGAGCACGTCGGGCTCGTGCATCGCCTTGGCCAACACGATCCCGCCCTCGAGCACGGTCGACACCATGTCGGCGAGGTCGTCGAGCTCCACCGGGTCGCGCGGGCGGTAGCGGGTGGCGACCTCGTCGAGCATCGCGCGGAACCGCCGGCGCCAGAGCATCGCGCCCTCGGCGTTGATCTCGCGCACCTCGCGGTCGAACATCCGCTCGGCGTAGCACGACACCGCCACGACGCAGCCCGGATGCCCGTTCGGCATGTCGCCCATCACCTCGGAGAGCAGCCGGAGACCGAGAAGGAACACCTGCAGCGGGTCGTCGACCAGCGCGCGGGCCTGCCCGAAGATGCGGTCGTAGACGGCCTCGTCCTCGGCGATGTAGCGGCGCAGCAGCGCCTTGGCGAGGTCGGTCTTGTCCCGGAAATGGTAGAAGAACCCGCCTTTCGTCAGGCCGCATTCGGCGATGAGTTCCTCGATCGAGGTGGCGGTGGAGCCCTTCTCGAGGATCGCGGCCTGCGCGGCGTCGAGGATGCGCTGGCGCGTCGCCTCGCCCTTCGGGATGCGGGTCTGGGCCATGCGGACTGTACCTCCGGTCGGTTCTGGCGCGGCCGCGGGCGCGCCGGGGCGCCGGGCACCGATCACCGGGCAGGATAACATCCTGGCGCTGCTCGGAAAAGCCGCCCATGCGCGAACCGGACCGAGCGTCCAGTGGCGCAGCGGCCCCCGAACGCGCTATCAAGGCCGCGACCGGGGCGCCTTGGGCTGCCCTGCCTGACGACGGAGACATCGCCATGATCCTTGACCGCCAGTCCATGCCCCTGTCCGGCGCCACCCCCGCCGCGCGCGACCGCTTCGACGAGGGCTGCGCGGCCTTCGCCGCCTATGCGGGCGACCCGGTCGCCGCCTTCGAGGCCGCCATCGCCGAGGCGCCCGCCTGCACCATGGCGCATCTCGCCCGCGCCTGGTGTTTCGCGCTCGCCACCGAGCCCGCGGCGGCCGCGGCCGCGCGCACCATGCTGGATGCCGCCCGCGACCTGCCCCACGACGACCGCGCGGCCGGCCACCGGGCCGCGCTCGAGGCGGCGCTCGAGGGCGAGTGGACCCTCGCCGCGCGGCGGCTCGAACACCTTTCCCTCGCCTTCCCGCGCGACTTCATCGCGCTTCAGGCCGGGCACCTCATCGACTTCCTGCGCGCCGACGCGCGCACGCTCCGCGACCGCATCGCCCGCGCGCTGCCGCACTGGGGCGCGGTGCCGGGCCGGTCCTTCGTCCTCGGCATGTACGCCTTCGGGCTGGAAGAGGCGGGCGACTACGGCCGCGCCGAGGCCGCGGGGCGCGAGGCCGTCGCGGCCGAACCCGGCGACGCCTGGGCGCACCATGCCGTCGCCCATGTGCTCGAGATGGAGGGCCGCGCGGCCGAGGGGCTCGACTGGATCGCGGGCCGCGAGGCGCATTGGGCTGGCGATAGCAACTTCCTCAAGGTTCACAACTGGTGGCATCGCGCGCTGTGTCATCTTGAACTTGGCGACGCGGCCTCGGCGCTCGCGCTCTACGACGGCCCGATCGGGGGGCGGCAGGGCGGCACGGCGGCGAACCTGATCGACGCCTCGGCGCTTCTGTGGCGGCTCGACCTCATGGGCATCGACGTGGGCGACCGCTGGGACGGGCTGTCGGCGGCGTGGGAGCCCTTCGCCGACGGCCAGCTCTACCCGTTCAACGACTTCCACGCCGCCATGGCGCATCTGGGCGCGGGACGCCCCGACAGGGTGGACCGCCTGCTCGACCGGATGGCGGGCGCAGGCGGGACCGAGACGGCGCTCTGGATCGCCCACACCGGCCGCCCGCTGATCGAGGGGCTGTCCGCCTTCCGCCGGGGCGCCTGGAGCGAGGCGGCAGAGCTTCTCTGGCGCGCGCGGCACATCGCGGGGACCTTCGGCGGCAGCCATGCGCAGCGCGACGTGATCGACTGGACGCTGACCGAGGCGACCTTGCGCGGCGGGCTTCACGACATGGCCGAGGGGCTGGTGGACGAGCGCCTTGCGCTGCGCCCGCACAGCCCGGTGAACCTCGCCTTCCGCGACCGGCTTCTGGCGGGGAGGGCGGCGGCATGACCCGGTCTCTTGCGGGACGGGCGGCGGCGCCCGACCTCGGTACCCTCCACGGCGAGGGCGAGGCGATGGAGATGCGCGCGCTGGCGAGCCTCCACGCCGCCGCGACACCCGAAATGCGCGCGGCGCTGGGCCTGTCGTGGCGGGAGGACGGGCAGGCAACCGTCTCGCGGGCGGCGGCCTTGCCGGCCTCGGCCATCGTGGTGAACCGCGCCCTGCTGCGCGACGCCGCGGCGCTGCCCGGCATCGCGGCGGGCTATCGCGCGGCGGGGGTAGGGCGGTTCTTCCTGCACCTCGCACCGGGCGTCGCGGTGCCGCCCGACCGGAGGCGCGACCTTGCCCTGCGCCCGGCGCGGCCCTGGCAGAAGTTCCTGCGGGTCCGCGGCGCGCCCCTGCCGCCGACCGCGCCCGTCGAGATCCTGCGCGTCCGCCCCGGCCCGGATGCCGAGGCCGCCGCCCGGATCGTCTGCGCGGCCTTCGACCTCGGGCCCGCGGCCGAGCCGTGGCTCGCGCGGCTTTGCCGCGACCCGCGCTGGCAGCTGTTCCTCGCCCGCGTCGAGGGCGCGCCCGCGGGCACGGGCGCGCTGTTCTCGGAGGGCGGGATCGGCTGGACCGACTGGGGCGCGACCGCGCCCGCCTTCCGCGGCCGCGGCGTGCAGCGGGCGCTTCTGGCTTACCGCCTGCGGGTGGCGGACAGGGTGGGCCTGTCGCGCGTCTACACCTGCACCGGATCGCCCGCGCCCTGGGACCCGCAGCATTCCTGCCACAGCATCCTGCGATGCGGCTTCGTCGAGACGGCGGAACGGCCGAACCTCGCGCCCGATTGACCGCGGCCGCGGGGGCGTTACGTGGTCGCACCCGCCCTTGTCCCGGACAGCCCCCGCATGACCGACGCCCCGCCGCTTTCCTGCGCGACCTGGAACATTCACCGGGCCCGCGGCAACGACGGCGTGGTGGACCCCGCTCGCACGCTCGACGTGATTTTGTCCGAGGTCTGGCGCGAGGGTCTCGAGGCGCTGGTGCTGACCGAGGCCGATACCGAGCGGCCGCCCCACGCGGGCCTTCTCGACCTCAGCCGGCTCGGTGCGGAAACCGGGCTCGTTCCCGTCCACGACGGGCCGGCGCGCTGGGGCGCGGAAAGCCACGGTTTCCTCGGCGTGGTCGTCTTCCTGCACCCCGCGATCCGGGTCGAGGCGGTCGCGCTCGTCGACCTGCCGGGGCGGTGCCACCGCGGGGCGGTGGTGGTGGACGCGGTGCGCGCGGGACGGCCGCTGCGGCTTGTCGGCACGCATCTGTCGCTGTCGCAGGCGCTGCGCGTGGTGCAGATGCGGACGCTCGGCCAGCACCTGTTCCGCCGCGGGGCGCGGCCCACGGTGATCTGCGGCGACCTGAACGAGTGGCGTCCCTGGGGCGGTCTGGCGCTGTCGCGGCGGGTGACGGGGCTCGCCCTCGCGGGCCCGGCGCCCGCGACCTTCCCGACCGCGCGGCCGATCCTGCCGCTCGACCGCGTCCTCGTCACCGCGCCGGGGCGGGTGCTGGGCGCCCGGGTTCTGGACGGCCCCGGCATCCGGGGCGCCTCGGACCACCGGCCCGTCGCGGCCGAGGTGCTTCTGGCGCCGCCTGCCTAGACGCGTCTACACTCCGCCGTCGCGGGCGCGGGTCCAGCGGTGAAGCCAGACCGGGCTTTCCGCCCGCCCCGCCGCGTCCCGCAGGACGAGCCGCACCTCGGCCGCCTCGGCCGCGCCGGGCGCCATCACGAAGGTCACCCGCGTGCCGCGCCCCTCGGGCAGCGGGACGAGAGCGAGGCCCGACAGTTCGGCCCCCCCGGCCGCAAGGTCGGGAACGAGCCCGGCGGCGTCGCCCGCGAAGTCCACCACGAAGCGGCGCGCGCCGGGCAGGTGATGCTCGCGCCCGCTGCGGCTTTGCGCGACGGTGGTCCGCGTCGCCGGCGCGGGCGGCGCGAGGGTCCACAGAAGGCGGTAGTCGAAGCGGTGCTCGGTACCCGCGCGAAGCGGTTCGGCCGGACGCCAGAAGGCCACGACATTGTCCATGAACTCGTCCGCCGTCGGGATCTCGACCAGCACGACCGCGCCGGCGCCCCAGTCGCCCTGCGGCTGCACCAGCGCCGAGGGGCGATCATGATAGCGCGCCTCGGTGTCCTCGAACCCCTCGAAGCGGCGTTCGGTCTGGAGCAGGCCGAAGGCCGCCGGCCCGCGGTCGGCGAAGGCCGAGGTCTCGATCCGCGCGGGGTTCGCGATGGGCCGCCAGAGCCGCTCGCCCGCACCGTTGTCGATCACCAGCACGTCGCTGTCGTGGACGCGGGGGCGGAAGTCGTCGGACACCGCCGACCGGATCGGGCCCTTGAGATACATCGAGGTGAGCGGCGCCACGCCCGCCTCCGCGATCTCGACCCGCGGCAGGAGCGTGACGGACAGGTCCATCACGGTATCCGCGCCGGGCCGCAGCGTGAGGTCGAGATGGCCGGCGAGCGAGGGGCTGTCGATGACCGCCTCGAGCCGCAGCGCGCCCTCGCCGGGCGGGTGCAGGCGCAGCCGGGTGAAGCGCGGGAACTCCTCGGGCGCCGGGCCGCCGGTGCCGAGGGCGACCGCCCGGGCCGAAAGACCATAGGTCATGGTCCGCCCGATGGCGCGGAAGTAGCTCGCGCCCTGCATGACCATGACCTCGTCCATGGCGCCGGGCGCGTTGAGTGGATGGCGGAGCCTCAGGCCCGAGAAGCCTGCGCCGGGCGCCGTGTCGGGGACGGCGCCAAAGTAGCGCCGGTCGAAGTCGAAGAGCCCGGGCGCGAAGGGCAGCTCGCGCGGGCCCTGCGCCTCCGGCAGCTCGATCCGCACGGGGTCGGGGAAGAAAAGGCCCGGCGGCAGCAGGTCCGCGAGCCAGCCCGGACCGATGGCCAAGGCGCCCGCGCCCCCCGGCCGCGGGCGGATGCCGCGGTAGGCGTCGTAGGTCAGCCCCGCGAAGGGCGGCGGCAGAGGCGCGCGGCCGGCCGCATGGGGCCGGGCGGCGAGCGCGCGGGCCTCGTCGAGAAGCGAGGCGTCGGCGCTCGCGCCCGCCCGCAGGGCCGGCGCGGCGAGAAGCGCGGCCGAGGCCGCGAGGAACGCCCGGCGGCGCATCACGGCTGCGCCTCGAGCCAGTGCAGGAGGACCGGCGCGGCGAGAAGCGGCAGGACCAGCGGCGCGAGCCAGGGGGCCGCGGCCGGGTCGGCCCAGACCGCCAGCGCCGCAAGCGCCGTGCCCGCCGCCGCCTCGACCGTGCCCCGCGGCAGCTGGGCCTGGGACCGGGCGGACTTCCAGCCGCAGTCCCGGCCCGCGAGGATCTCGGTCACCGACTGGCACTGCCGCAGCATCACGAGCGGCGCGAGGAGCGTCGAGACGACGAGCTCGCCGAGGCTCGCCCGCAGGACGCGGACGCGGCGGCGGGGCGTGCGCGCGCGGGCGACAAGGCCCGGCAGCGCGCAGAGCTTGGGCACGACGAGGAGAAGGCCCGCGACGGCAAGCGGAAGCGCGCCCTCGACCTCGACCGCGCCCGAGGCGATGAGCGCGATGAGCGCCAGCCAGACCGGCGCGGCGAGGTAGCTGAAGACGCCGGACACAAGGTGCAGGCGGCTTACCGGGTCGAGCCCCGGTTCGGCGAAAAGCCGCAGGTGCTGGAGATTGCCCTGGCACCAGCGGCGGTCGCGGCGGTGGAATTCCTCGACGGTCTGCGGGCCGTCCTCGAAGCTGCCGTGCAGGTCGGGGTCGAGCGCCACGGTCCAGCCCGCGCGGCGGATCCAGGCGGCCTCGATGAAGTCGTGGCTGAGCAGCGGTCCGCCCATCGGCGCGGGGCCGGGCAGGACGGGCAGGCGCGCGGCCACGCGGAAGGCGGCGGTGCGGATCAGCGCGTTGTGGCCCCAGTAGTTGCCCGAGGATCCGGTGAGCGCGGCGAAGCCCCGGATGAAGTTCGGCGCGAGAAGCCGCGAGGTAAGCCGCAGGTGGCGGCCGAAGCGCGTCCGCTGTGGCACGAGCGCGATGCCGGCCTGGAGCAGCCCGAGGTCGGGGTCGGCGTCCATCGCCCGGATCATCCGCGCGATGCGCTGGGCGCTCATCCGGCTGTCGGCGTCGAGCACCAGCATGTGGTCGTGGTCGGCCCCGTGGGTCTCGAGCCACTCGGCGATGTTGCCGGGCTTGTGGCCCGTGTTCTTCTCGCGGCGGCGGTAGGCGATGCGCCCCTCCGCCACGAGGGACCCGAGCGCTTCTTCCTCGGCGGCGATGCGCTCGGGCCGGAAGCTGTCGGAGAGGATGAAGATGCGCGTGGCCGCCCCGAGGCCCGCGCGCTCGAGTGCGGGCAGGAGGGCGCGCAGATGGGCGGCGAGCGGCGCGGCGTCCTCGTTGCAGAGCGTCACGAGGATCGCGGTGCGGCTTTTCGGCGGCCCGGCGGGAAGCGGCGCGCCGGCCGGTGCGACCGGCTGGACGAGGCCCACGAGCGCCGTGGCCGCGCCGCCCGCGATCCAGGCGGCGCTGGCGAGGACGAGCGGCAGGGACAGCACGGCGGCGGGTGTCCATGCCTCGACCGAGAGGGCGAAAGCCGCCAGCGCGGCCAGCGCCATCAGCACCGCGAGCAAGACGCCCGCGAGCCGCGCGCGCGCCGTGGGCCCGAGCCGGGCCTCGACGGGAATGGGGAGAGGGGCGAAGACATCGGCGATCGACATGATGCAGCGAAGGGTCCTGGGGGGGCGACCGGAAGCCGCCGGTCACGGAAGGCGCGCCCGGCGGGCACGAAGGGGAGGAACTGGGACTATCGCGGCCCGTGCCCGAGCGGCGGCCACATCCGCCCGAAGACGCCGTCGCGGCGGATGAGTCCGTGGTACAGCGCCGCGCCCACATGGACGGCGACGAGGGCCCCGAGGGCGATCGCGCCGAGGTAATGCGCGGTCTGCGCCGCCTCGGCCAGCGCCTCCGACCGCGGCACGAGCGGGGGAACGCCGAGCGCGTCGAGCCATTCGATCGGAAAGCCGCCGGCCCTGACACGGACATAGCCCGCGACCGGCATGGCGACGAGGAGGAGGTAGAGAAGCCCGTGCGTCGCCCCCGCCACGCGCCGCTGCCAGTCGGGCATCGCGGCGGGGAGGGGCGGGGCGGGGCTGACGGCCCGGTAGATCAGCCGCGCGACGACGAAGAGGAAAATCGCGACGCCCACATTCTTGTGAAAGATGAACAGCGCGTTCTGGAGCGGGCGCGACAGCCC
>DAINOF010000005.1:9799-29456 GCA_036735505.1 Paracoccaceae bacterium | reverse complement strand
TCGTGCTGCACCCCGCGGCGGTGGCCTTCGCCGCGCTGGTGGTCTTTCCGGTGGAGCCCTATGCGGCGGGCGTGATGATCGCGGCCGCCGCCTTGCCGGTGGCGGGCAATGTCTTCATTCTGGCACAGCATTACGGCGTGGCGCCGCAGCGGGTCTCGGCCTCGATCCTGGTCTCGACGGCGATTTCGGTGGTGACCGTATCGGCGGTGATCGCCTGGCTCGGGCCGCTTTGAGGAGAGAGAGGGATGGACAGGATTTCGGAAAGCCGCGCCTTCGGCGGTGTGCAGGGGGTCTACCGGCACCGGTCGGCGGCGACGGGGGGCGAGATGACCTTCGGGCTCTACCTGCCGCCGGCGGCCGAGCGGGGGGCGGTGCCGGTCCTGTGGTTTCTCGCGGGGCTGACCTGCACGCATGAGAACGCGATGGTGAAGGCGGGCGCGCAGGGATGGGCCGCGCGGGCCGGCATCGCGCTCGTGTTTCCCGATACCTCGCCGCGGGGCGAGGGGGTAGCGGACCACGCCGATTTCGACCTGGGCCAGGGTGCGGGGTTCTACGTGAACGCGACAGAGGCGCCCTGGGCCCCGCATTTCCGGATGTGGGACTACGTGACCGAGGACCTGCCGCGGGTTCTCTTCAACGCCTTCCCGGTCGACGAGGCGCGGCAGGCGATCACCGGGCATTCGATGGGCGGTCACGGGGCGCTGACGGTGGCGATGCGGTTTCCCGAGCGGTTCGCGAGCGTGTCGGCCTTCGCGCCGATCGCGCATCCGGTCGAGAGCGACTGGGGCCGCAAGCAGTTCGGGGCCTATCTCGGGCCGGATCAGGGTCTGTGGGCCGCGCATGACGCGACGCTTCTGATGCGCGAGGTCGGGTTCCCGCGCGAGGTGCTGGTGGATCAGGGGGCGATGGACCCCTACCTGCATCTCCTGATGCCCGAGGCGCTGGCCGGGGCGATGGGGGCGCGGCGGCAGGCGGGGGCGTTCCGGATGCGGCCGGGCTACGATCATTCCTATTTCTTCGTGACGTCGCATCTCGAGGAGCATGTGCGGTTCCACGCCGAGGCGATGGGCGCGTGATCTACGTCGATGCCGACGCCTGCCCGGTGAAGGCCGAGGTGGAGGACGTGGCGACGCGGCTGAAGGTTCCCGTCCGGATGGTGTCGAACGGCGGCATCCGGCCGTCGGGGAACCCGCTGGTCGAGATGGTCTACGTGGCGGCGGGGCCGGACGAGGCCGACATCTGGATCGCCGGGCAGGTCGGGCCGGGCGACGTGGTGGTGACGGGCGACGTGCCGCTCGCCGCGAAATGCGTGGCGGCGGGGGCGCGGGTGCTGCGGCACGATGGCGAGCCCTTCACCGAGCGCAACATCGGGCAGGTGCTGGCGACGCGGGACCTGATGGCCGACCTCAGGGCGGCCGATCCGTTCCGCCAGGGCGGCGGGCGGGCGTTCTCGAAGGCGGACCGGTCGCGGTTCCGCGACGCGCTCGACCGGGCGGTGCGGGCGGCAGGGGCGCAGCGTTCGAGCCCCTGAGGTCCACGCGGCCGTCGCCGCCGGGCCAGCGGCGTCGCAAACCGGACAGATGGGCCGCGCGGCAGGGCCTAGGTCCGTGGCATGGCGACCGCCGCATCCCCCCCTGCAGGCAGCACTGCCGGTCCCGCCTGGGCGCTGGGATCGGTCTTCGCCTTCTCGACGAACGACATGCTGATCAAGGCCCTGAGCGGCGACTATGCGCTGCACCAGATCATCCTGATCCGGTCGCTGGTGGGCATGGTCGTCGTGCTGGCGGTGATCCTGCCGTTTTCGGGCGGATTGGGGTCGCTGCGGACGCAGCGGCTGGGCCTGCACCTCGTGCGCGGCTTCGCGGTGGTGCTGTCGAACCTGTTCTTCTTCATGGCGCTCGCGGCGATGCCGCTGGCCGAGGCGGTGGCGATCTTCTTCGTCTGCCCGCTTCTGATCACGGTCGCTTCGGTGGTCTTCCTGGGCGAGACGGTGGGCCCGCGCCGCTGGGGCGCCGTCGTGCTGGGGATGATCGGTGTCGGCATCGTGCTGCGGCCGGGAAGCGAGGCCTTCCAGCTGGCCTCGCTTCTGCCGCTGATGGCGGCGGTCTGCTATGCCACGCTGCACACGCTCACCCGCAAGATCGGCACGACCGACGGGGCGGCATCGCTGATCTTCTACATCCAGGCGAGCTTCATCGTGACGAGCGCGGCAGTTGGCCTCGTCACCGGGCACGGCGCCTGGGACGGCACGGGCGACCCCTCGCTCGACTTCCTGTTCCGGGCCTGGGTGGCGCCCGGGGGGCGCGATCTGGCGATCATGGTCTTCGTGGGCTTCGCGAGCGCCGCGGGCGGCTATGCGATCGGGCAGGCCTACCGGCTGTCGGAGGCGGCGCTGGTGGCGCCCATCGAATATGCCGCGATCCCGATGGCGGTGTTCTGGGGCTGGGCGATGTTCGGGGAACTGCCGGATGGCGTGGCCTTCGGCGGCATCGCGCTGATCCTGTCGGCGGGGCTGATCCTCGTCTGGCGCGAGGCGGTGGCCCTGAAGCGGCCCATCAGCCCGCCGCCACGGACACGTTGACCCTTCGCTCTCGCGGCGCGACCGGCTAGGCTGGAGCCGGGACCTTGGAGAGCGGGACATGGCGGACATTGAGGCGGTCATCTTCGACATCGGGAACGTGCTGTTTCACTGGGAGCCAGAGGCGTTCTACGACCGCGCCATCGGCCCCGAGCGGCGGGCGCGGCTTTTCGCCGAGGTGGACCTGCACGGGATGAACGCGCGAGTCGATCTGGGCGAGAGCCTGACGGACCTCGTCGAGGCGATGGCGGCGGCGCATCCCGGCTGGGCCGACGAGGTGCGGATGTGGCGCGACCGCTGGGCCGAGATGGCCGCGCCCGTCATCCCCGGGTCGGTCGCGCTATTGTTCGCGCTGAAGGCCCGCGGCGTCCCGGTCTTCGCGCTGACGAACTTCGGGGTCGAGACCTTCGAGGTGGCGGTCGGGATCTACCCCTGGCTCGACGACTTCGACCGGCGCTATGTCTCGGGCGTCCTGAAGGTGATGAAGCCCGATCCCGAGATCTACCGGATCGTGGAAGAGGACTGCGGGATCGCGCCGGGCGCGCTTCTCTTCGCCGACGACCGGCCCGACAACGTGGCGGCGGCGGCCGCGCGGGGGTGGCAGACGCATCTTTTCGAAGGGCCCGAGGGCTGGGCGGCGCGGCTTGTCGCCGAAGGGCTCCTGACCGGGGCGGACGCCGCGTGAGCGTCGTGACGATCCCCTTCGCCGAAGGCGAGGCGCGGCTCGACTGGCTCGGGCTGATCGCGGCGCTGGCCGAGGGCCACCGGCGGCCCCGGGCCGAGATCGCCGACACCTTCCTCTACCGCGGGCGCGACACGCTTTTGAACCGGGCGGCGTGGATCGACGGGCTCGGGATCGCGGTCAAGTCCGCCACGATCTTTCCCGGCAACCTCGACCGGGGAGAGCCCGCGGTGAACGGCGGGGTCAGTCTGTATTCCGACGCGGACGGGCGGCTGTCGGCGATCGTCGACTTCCATCTGGTGACCAAGTGGAAGACGGCGGGGGATTCGCTGCTGGCGGCCTCGCGCCTGGCCCGTCCGGACACATCCGTGGTGTTGATCGTTGGCGCGGGCACCGTGGCGCGGTCGCTGCGGGCGGCCTATGGCGCGCTGTTCCCCAAGGCACGGTTCCTGATCTGGAACCGGACGCCGGAAAAGGCCGAGGCGCTTGCGGCCGAAACGGGGATGGCGGCGGTCCGCGATCTGGAGGCCGCGGTGGCCGAGGCCGACGTCGTGACCTGCGCGACCATGGCGACCGAGCCCGTGATCCGCGGCGACTGGCTGAAGCCGGGCCAGCACCTCGACCTGATCGGCGCCTACCGGCCCGACATGCGCGAGGCGGACGACACGGCACTCAAACGGTCGCGGATCTTCGTGGACAGCGTGGACACGACGCTGGGGCATATCGGCGAGTTGAAGATTCCACTCGCTGAAGGTGTGATCACACCCGAGGACGTCATCGCCGACTACTACGCGCTCGACAAGTTCACGCGCGCGCCCGAGGACATCACGCTGTTCAAGAACGGCGGCGGCGCGCATCTCGACCTGATGACGGCGGCCTTCATCCTCGACCGCTGGCGGGCCTAGGCGGCGGCGAGGCCCGGGCGGCGTTCCCGGATCGGCAGGTGGACGATGGCCGAGAAGGCGCCGACCCCCACGCCGATCCACCAGACGAGCGTGTAGTCGCCGGTGATGTCGTAGATCCGTCCGCCGAGCCAGACGCCGAGGAAGCTGCCGATCTGGTGCGACAGGAACACCACGCCGTAGAGCGTGCCCATGTAGCGCAGCCCGTAGAGATGCGCGACGAGCCCCGAGGTCAGCGGCACCGTGGCGAGCCAGAGCGCGCCCATGACGGCCGAGAACACCAGCACCGAGGCGGGCGTGATCGGCATCAGGATGAAGGCGGCCGCGGCTATGGTGCGGCCCGTGTAGATCAGCGCGAGGAGCGTCTTCTTCTGGTAGTGGTTGCCGAGCCAGCCGGCCGTCAGGGTCCCTGCGATGTTGAAGAAGCCGATCACCGCGATGGCGATGGCGCCCAGCGCCGAGGTCGTGGTGATGCCGAGGCCGGCCAGCATGCCCCCGGGCGCGATGGGCCCGCACATCTCGGTGACGAAGGCCGGGAAATGCGCGGTGATGAAGCCGAGCTGGTAGCCGCAGGAGAAGAAGCCCACGAAGATCAGCGTATAGGACGGGTCGCGGAAGGCCCGCGTGAGGACGGCGCCGAGGCTCTCCTCAAGCTCAGCCTTGGTCGCCTTCGCCGGCGCGGCGAGAAGCGGCAGGAACAGGAGGACCGAGAGGACCGCGAGCCCGAGGATCAGGAAGACGGTCTGGAAGGGAAACAGGCTCAGGAGCCATTCGACGGCCGGCGGGCCCACCACCTGCCCGGCCGATCCGGCCGCGGTGGCGACGGCGAGCGACATCGACCGGTTCTCGGCCGAGGACGCCCGGCCCACGATGGCGAGGATGACGCCAAAGCCCGTGCCCGCGATCCCGAAGCCCACCATGATCTGGAGAAGGTCGTGCTGCCAGGGCAGCGTGGCCCCCGACGACAGGATCAGGCCGAGCGAATAGAGAAGCGCGCCCATGATGATCGCCTTGCGGTCGCCGATCTTCTCGGCGATGGCGCCGAAGATCGGCTGCCCGATCCCCCAGGCGAGGTTCTGGAGCGCGATGGCGAAGGAGAACTCGGCCCGCATCCAGCCGAATTCCTCGGCCACCGGGATCTGGAACAGCCCGAAGGCGGAGCGCATGGCGAAGCTGAGAAGCAGGATCGCGGACCCCGCGAGGAGAACGGGGGTGAGAAGCGGTGTCCTGGTCATCCTGGCGGTCCGGGTGGGGCGGGCGGCAGCACCCGCCCGCCCGCATCTTCTAGACCCGGCGGCGGAGAAGCGCCACTCCCCCGAGAGCGGTCAGGAGGAGGAGCCCGCCCGCCGGAAGCGGGATCGGCGCCATGTTCTCCTGCACGACGGCGAGGGTCAGGTCGGGGTAGTCGGTGAAGAACCCGTCCATGCCCATGTCGATGAAGGGCTGGGTCAGCGTCCGCGACGCCTCGAGCGTCGTCGGCCGGAAGGTCCAGCCGTGCACCTCGAGCCCGAAGCCATGCGCCGCGGCCACGAATTCCGACGACAGGGCGTTGCCGCCGAGGCCGGGAATGTTGAACGGCCCGATGAAGACGCCGATCCCGTCCGCGAAGGTCGCGACTTCGGAGAGCGGCACGAAGACGTTCGCGCCGAACTCGAACATCCCGAAGATGTCGCCCGCCTTGACGGCGCCGCCAAGCGCCACGGTCTTCAGGTCAGTCCCGAGATCGGCCTGCTGGACGTTGATGTCCTTCAGTGCGTCGTAGCCGAAGCTCTGGATGAAAACCTTGTCCTCGGGCGTGGTAAAGCCCGCGGCCTTCAGCTCTTCGACGATCTTGCGATTCATCTCGGGCGGGTTGGGAAGCTTCCCTTCGGGATAGACCCCCACATCGGTGCCGTTCGCCGCGTTGTAGTCGTTGAGGAACTCCAGCACCTCGCCGAAGGTCGGCACGCGGAACGGCTCGGCCGCGCTCGGCGTGAAGCCGGGATAGGAGGTGGATGCGGTCGCGGCGGTCGGCTTGACCGTCAGCGTCTTGATCTCGGCCAGCGTGAAGGTGATGACCGGGTCGTCCTCCCGCCCGGGGAACAGGTCCGCGACATTGGTGGTGCGCTTCAGCGTGGTGTCGTGCATCGCGACGAGATGGCCGTCGGCGGTGAGCTGGAGATCGGGCTCGATGTAGTCGGCACCCATCTGCATGCCGAGCTCGTAGGCGCCGAGCGTGTGCTCGGGCAGGTAGCCCGAGGCGCCGCGGTGGGCGATCACGATGGGGGCGTCGCCCGAGAGCGTGGAGAAGGTGGCGGCGGTTGCGGGTGCGGCCATCGTGGCGAGGGCCAGCGTGGCCGCGAGGCGGAGGCGTGTCATGTCCGGTCATCCTGTCGAAGCGGCACGGGAAAAGGCCCGCGCGCGGCGACGGTAGGCGGCGCGTGCGACGGTCCTGTTTCCGCGCGGCGACAGTCCGGTGACGGACCGGGCCTGCGGCTTCCCTTTTCCCCCCCGGCGCGCGTAACAGGGCGCCATGAGCGAGAGCCTGACCGAGATCTACACGCGTCTTGCGGGCGAAGGGCGCCTGACCCCCGACCCGGCGCAGGAGGCCGTCCTGCCCGAGCTCGAACGCATCCGCCGCGCGCTCGAGGCGCCGCCGCCCCGGCGCGGCCTCCGCGGGCTCTTCGGCAAGGCGCCCGAGGCGCCGCGCGGGCTCTATCTCTGGGGCGGCGTAGGCACCGGCAAGTCGATGCTGATGGACCTCTTCCACGCCTCGGTCGGCATCGAGGCCCGGCGGCGCGTCCATTTCCACGCCTTCATGCAGGAGGTGCAGGCGGGGCTGAACGAGGCCCGCAAGCGCGGCGTGGACGACGCGATCCTGCCGGTGGCGGACCGCATCGCGGGCGAACTGCGGCTGCTCAGCTTCGACGAGATGCAGATTACCGACATCGCGGATGCGATGATCGTGGGGCGGCTGTTCCAGAAGCTGTTCGAGGCGGGGGTGACCATCGTCACCACTTCGAACCGGCCGCCCGACGACCTCTACAAGGAGGGTCTGAACCGCGCGATCTTCCTGCCCTTCATCGACCTCCTGAAGCAGCGGATGGCGGTGCACGAGCTTGCGGCCGCGCGCGACTACCGGCAGGACCGGCTGGCCGGCAGCCCGGTGTATTTCCACCCGGCGGATGCGGCGGCGCGCGACGCGGTCTCGGACATCTGGCGCGACGTGACGGGCGGCGGCGGGGGCAGCCCGCTGGTCCTCAGGATCAAGGGCCGGGACGTGGAGATCCCGGTGTTCCGCAACGGCGCGGGCCGCGCGACCTTCTGGGACCTCTGCGCGCGGCCGCTCGGCCCGGCCGACTACCTGGCCATCGCGGGGGCGCTCCGGCTCCTGATCCTCGAGGGCGTGCCCCGGCTGTCGTCCGAGAACTTCAACGAGGCGCGGCGCTTCGTGACGCTGATCGACACGCTCTACGAGGCGAAGGTGCGGCTCGTGATGACGGCGGCAGACATCCCCGAGCGGCTCTACATCGAAGGCGAGGGCGCCTTCGAATTCGCGCGCACGGCCAGCCGTCTGCGCGAGATGCAAGCGGCGGATTGGGGCGCCTGAGCATGTCGCGGTCCTGTGCTAGACCCGCATGAAGCGACGCAGTCGCGGAATGCCGGAAGGCATGCGCCGAAGGCGCTCCATTAGGTTCAGAACGGCGCGCGGGCGAAAAAGCTGAGGCCCGCGCCACCGTCGGGATGCCTGAGCCGCAGGCTCTCGGAGTGGAGCATCAGCCGCGGCGCGTCGCGCGCAGGGCCGGTGGCGTAGAACGGGTCGCCGAGGATCGGATGCCCGATCTCGGCCATGTGCACGCGCAGCTGGTGCGACCGCCCGGTATGCGGATAGAGCCGGACCCGCGTCGTGCCGTTCTCGATCCGCACCACGCGCCAGTCCGTCAGCGCCGGGCGGCCCGCCGCAGGATCGACCTTCTGCCGCGGCCGGTTCGGCCAGTCGACGGCGAGGGGCAGGTCCACGGTCCCGGTCTTCTCCGCCATCTCCCCCCACACCCGCGCAAGATAGGCCTTCTTCACCTGCCGCTTCTCGAACTGCAGCCCGAGGTGGCGCTGGGCGTGGGGCGAAAGCGCGAAGACCATGACGCCGGACGTGTCGCGGTCGAGGCGGTGGACAAGCAGCGCTTCGGGAAACGCCGCCTGCACCCGCGACATCAGGCAGTCGGCCAGATCCGCGCCCTTGCCCGGCACGGACAGGAGCCCCGGCGGCTTGTTCACGACGAGGATCCCGTGGTCGTGGTGCAGGACCTCGAGCGGGGTGTCGGGGGGCGCGTAGACCTCTCCGGTCACGGGCGCTGCGGAACGCCGTCCGCGATCTCGTAGTAGTCGCCCTTGTCCGCCACGAAGATGTGCGTCTCGAGCGCGATCCCCGTGGGGGCGACCAGCGCGCCGAGGGCGAAGGAGATCGTGTCCTCGTCATGGGCCTTCCAGAACAGGACCGACCCGCAGGTGCCGCAGAAGCCGCGCCGCGCCTGGGCCGAGGCCGCATACCACAGCGGCTCGCCCTCGATCTCGAGCGCCGTCTCGGGTACGAAGGCCGAGGCCCAGACATGGCCGGACTGCCGCCGGCACTGGCTGCAATGGCAGGCGCTGGCGCCTTGCGGTTCGGCGGTCACGCGGAAGGCGATGGCGCCGCACAGGCAATGTCCCTCGAGCATCATGTCCTTCCGGGCCGGTCGGTCGATCCGAGCAGGAGACCGTAGATCACGGCGGCCGGCATGGAACCGCGGACCCGGAGGTTCGGCGCCGCGCTCATCGGGCGAAGACCCTGTCGAGGAGGATCGCGAGTTCGCGCGCGTCTTCCTCTGTGAAGGCGGCCGGGCGGTCGCTGTCGATGTCGAGGACGCCGATGAGGTCACCGGCGGCGTCGCGCACCGGCAGGACGAGTTCGGAGCGTGTGGTGGAGGAGCAGGCGATGTGGCCCGGGAAGGCCTCGACATCCGGCACGAGCTGGGTTTCGCCCGTGCGGGCGGCGGCGCCGCAGACGCCGCGGTCGAAGGGAATGGCGAGGCAGCCGTGCCCGCCCTGGTAGGGGCCGATCTTGAGCAGGCCCGGTTCGGTCACCCGGTAGAAGCCGGTCCAGTCGAAGCGGTCGTCGGAGTGGTGGATCTCGCAGGCGAGGGTTGCCATGAGGGCAACCGTGTCTGTCTCGCCCTCGGTCAGGGCCGCGATGGTCTTGGCGAGGGTCGCGTAGTCCGGCATGCGGTCCTCCTGTGGCGGCGCCGAGGGGGGCTGTCTGCCCCCCGCCTCCCTGCGGTCGGCCCCCCCGAGAGTATTTGCTCCAAGATGAAGCTGCTAGATCCGTTCGATGGCCACGGCGGTGCCTTCGCCGCCGCCGATGCAGATGGCCGCGACGCCGCGCCGGAGGCCGCGGGTCTCGAGCGCGTTGAGGAGCGTGACCATGATCCGTGCGCCCGAGGCGCCGATCGGATGGCCGAGCGCGCAGGCGCCGCCGTTCACGTTCACGCGGTCGCGCGGCAGGCCCATCTCGCGCATGAAGGCCATGGGGACGACGGCGAAGGCCTCGTTCACCTCCCAGAGGTCGACGTCCTGGGTCGTCCAGCCGAGACGGTCGAGAAGCTTGCGGGCCGCGGGGATCGGGGCGGTGGTGAAGAGACCCGGCGCCTGGGCGTGGGCGGCGTGGCCGAGAAGGCGGGCGCGGGGGGCGAGGCCGTGCGCCTCGCAGGCGGGGCCGGAGGCGAGGATGAGGGCGGCCGCGCCGTCGGAAATGGAGGAGGAGTTGGCGGGGGTGACGGTGCCGTCCTTGCGGAAGGCGGGCTTGAGGGCGGGGATCTTCTCGGGGCGGGCGAGGCCGGGCTGTTCGTCCTCGGTCACCGTCGTCTCGCCCTTGCGGGTCGTGACGGTGACGGGCGCGATCTCGCGCGCGAAGGCGCCCGAGCGCTGGGCCGCGAGCGCGTTTTCGAGCGAGCCGAGCGCGTAGGCGTCCTGGTGCTCCCTCGTGAACTGGAAGGCTTCCGCGCAGTCCTCGGCGAAGGTGCCCATGAGGCGACCCTTGTCGTAGGCATCCTCGAGCCCGTCGAGGAACATGTGGTCGACGACCTGCCCGTGGCCGAGGCGCGCGCCGCCGCGCATGCCCGGCAGGAGATAGGGCGCGCGCGTCATGCTTTCCATGCCGCCCGCGGCGACGATGCCCGCGGCACCGAGGGCGATCTGGTCGAAGGCGACCATGGCGGCCTTCATGCCCGATCCGCACATCTTGTTGAGCGTGGTCGCCGGGACCTCTTCGCCCAGTCCGGCGGCGAAGCCGGCCTGTCGGGCGGGCGCCTGTCCCTGGCCTGCCGGAAGGACGCAGCCGAGGATCAGCTCCTCGACGGCTGTAGGGGCGAGGCCCGCATCGGCCAGAGCGGCAGCGAGCGCGGCGCCGCCGAGGACGGGCGCGGGAAGGTCGGCGAAGGCGCCCTGGAAGCCGCCGATCGGGGTGCGGGCGGCGCCGGCGATCAAGACTTCGTTCATCATGACGTCTCTCCGCGGGATCTTCGCTTGTTCGATTACAGAATGCTAACCTGTGCCGTCTAGCGTTCCTCCGCAAGCGAGTAGGGAGCGCAGAATGAAACTCGACGTTTCGGACATCAACGGCGATCTTCTGGTGCGGGTGCTGGACGACCGGATCGACGCGGCGGCGGCGGTGCAGTTCCGCGACGCCATGCGCAGCGCCACCGAAGGCGGACAGGCGCGGGTCGTGCTCGACCTGTCGCGCGTATCCTTCGTGGACAGCAGCGGGCTCGGGGCCATCATTTCGGCGATGAAGCATCTCGGCGGGCAGCGGACGCTGGAACTCGCGGGACTGCAGCCGGCGGTGGCCAAGGTCTTCCGTCTCACCCGGCTGGACGAGATCGTGAAGATCCATGCCGATGCGGCGCAGGCCTTCGGCGGGCACGTCCATGCAGGCTGACCGGACCTCCGTGACCTCGGACCGGCCGGTCGAGACGCGTCGCGGCTTCACGCTGCGCGTGCTGGCGCGGAACCGCTCGATCCGCGATTCGCTCGCCGAGGTGCGTGTCCGCCTCGCAAAGGATTCGCTGACCGAGGAGGATCTGGCGACGGTCGAGGTCGTTCTGGCCGAGGTGATGAACAACATCGCGGAGCATGCCTATGCCTGGCGGCGCGACGGGGAGATGATCCTTGTGTTGCGGCACACGCCGCAGGGCCTGAGCATCTCGGTCTCGGACGAGGGCGTGGCGATGCCGGACCTGCAGGTCCCGACCGGGGGCGGCCTCGATCCGGAGGCGCCTCTCACCGACCTGCCGGAGGGCGGCTTCGGCTGGCTCATCATCCGCCAGCTGGCCCGCGACGTGACCTACGCCCGGAAGGACGGTGTGAACCACCTGTCGTTCCGGATCGAGGTGGGGTCGAAGGCGACGCCCTGACAGGCTGCATGTTCCGCGCGTGGCTGCCGGGCGACGCATCCACGGACAGGCATGCCTCGCGTCGGCGGCGGGAGGAGAGGCTGTGCCCGGGTCCAGGTGCCGCGTGAGAGGCCGAAGCGGAGCGCCGCCGAGACGTGCCTGGCCCGGAACAGACGGGCGGGTCTTGCCCGAAACAGACGGGAGGTCGTTCGACCCCAAGGCCGGGTCCGGCCTGGCGGGTTCCGGCGCCCGCGCTCCCGGTGCCGGGACGGATGCCTGTGTGGCGCAACCTCCTGCGCCGCCGCGCCTTCTGAACGGCCACCGTCGCGCATAGTGATGCGGGATCGTGCCGATGCGGGATCGTGCCGATGTGGGCACGGCGGCGGTGCCGAGGGTGACCTGGAAGGAGATCGGGGGCACCGCTTCCGCCGGAAGCGGCCGCGGCGGACCTGACCGCGGCGGGGGAGCTGGGGCAGGAGGCGAGCCTGCCGCCGGCAAGGCAGGGTGGCGCGACGCGAGGCAGGGGCCTGGTGCCGTCCTCGCGGCTGGAGATGGCGCCGCGATACGTAACGCGCGGGAAGGATGCGGCGCCGCCTCGGCAACCGGGGATGCCGCGTCGGGGGCGGTCTCGTCGTCGGCCGAGGGCCCGAGCGCGGCCGGGAGATCGGACCTTCCGCAGCGCGGGGATCCGCGCGGGCTGCACGCGAGGCGGGTCGGCTCGCGGCCGACCGGAATGCCCTGCGAGCACCGCGCCGCGCGGTCGCTCCGACGGCCGGATTGGCGCGAGATACCCATGGGGACAGCGCAGAGGTTCGCGCGCGGTCAGCGCCGGACCGAGATCGGGCGGCCGGGCGGGGGAGCTGGCCCGGGGCGCAGGATCGCGAGGCTGCCCGGATCATCGCAGCAGCGGAGGGCGAACGGCGTTGGTCCGATGGCACCCGGGCGCGTTCATCGCCCCCCGGGTCATCGCGGCGAACCCATTCGGGAAGGCGGCCGGGGCGCGGTGCCGGGGCGACCGTGTTGGTGAGGGACGATTCCCGGTTGCGGCCATCCCGGGTGCGGCGTGTCGAGGGCGTGTGATTCTCGGGAGCGACGTCCGGAAGAACCGCGGACAGGGCGTTGCGGAGAGGATACCAGGGTCCTGCCGGAACGATCGGCCTTGCGGCGACGCACGCCGAGCGGTCCGCCACGCCCGGGCAGGCGAGGCGCGCCCCGGGGAACGGGAGGGGGTCGTCGGCATTGTGACCGGATGGTTCACAAAGGCTTGGGACGGCAGGCTCTGTCATGGGGGACGCGCCTCGTGCTAATGGGAAAGCGGAGACGGTTCCGCCTCGGTCGTGGGTGCGTTATGGGCAGGGCATGAACTTCTGGTCCGACAATGACAGCGGGCGGGCGGTCACCGTGACGGTCACGTCGCCGCAGGCGCTGCTACAGGATATCGAGCTGCGTTTGCGGGACGGGCGCGGATTCGCGGTCGCCACGCTGAACCTCGACCATGTCGTCAAGCTGCGCCGCAACCCGGCATTCGCCGCGGCCTATCTCGCGCAGACACATGTGACGGCAGACGGAAACCCGATCGTCTGGCTGCTGCGGCTCGCCGGGCGCGAGGCCGGACTCGTCACCGGATCGGACCTTGTCGATCCGGCGGCGGCGCTTGCGGCCCGGCTGGACGTGCCGGTGGCGATGCTCGGCTCGACGGCGGACTCGCTGTCGGCGGCACAGGCAGAACTCGCGCGGCGGCATCCGGGCTTCGCGACGGTAGCGGCCGTCGCGCCGCCGATGGGCTTCGACCCGGAGGGCCCCGAGGCCGACGCGGCGCTCGCCCGGATCGCGGAAAGCGGGGCGCGGCTCTGCTTTCTGGCGCTTGGCGCGCCGAAGCAGGAGATCCTCGCGGCCCGCGGCCGGCGGCTGCACCCGGGGATCGGGTTCCTGTCGATCGGAGCGGGGCTCGACTTTGTGTCGGGCAGCCAGCGCCGTGCCCCGCCGCTGGTCCGCCGTTTCGCGGCGGAATGGCTCTGGCGCCTTGGGACCGACCCGCGCCGGCTCGTCGGGCGCTACACGGCCTGTGCCGGCACTCTGCCCGGGCTCGCCGTGACGGCGCTTCGCAGCCGCGGCGGGGCGGTCGGAAAGGTGGATGTATGATCCCGACGACGCTGGCGCTGTCCGTGTGGCCGCTGGTCGGGCTGGCGCTGTTCCGGACGCTGCCCTATCACGCCGCGATCGTGGCCACCGTGGTCGGCGGCTACCTGTTCCTGCCGACGCAAGGCGGCTTCGACCTGCCGCTTTTGCCGTTCATCGGCAAGAACCTGATCGCGACGATGACCGCCGCTGTGCTTGCCATGGCCTTCGCGCCGAAGGCGGAGGGCGTCGCGCTGCCGGGCTGGATCCCGCGGTCGCCCGGCATCCTCGCGCTGATCGCGATCCTGATCCTCGGCACCTTCGGCACGGCGCTGACGAACGGGGACACCATCCGGATTGAGGAAACCGTCCTGCCGGGCCTGCGGCCCTACGACGCACTGAGCGATTCGGCGCAGATCCTGGCGGCGCTCCTGCCCTTCCTGATCGCGCGGAAGTACCTCGCGACGCCCGAAAGCCACAGGACACTGCTTCTGGTCTTTGCGGTCGCGGGGCTCGGCTATTCGCTCCTCGCGCTGTACGAGGTCCGCTTCTCGCCGCGATTGAACGTTCATGTCTACGGCTTCTTCCCGCACGACTGGCGCCAGCACATCCGCGGCGGCGGCTTTCGCCCCGTCGTGTTCCTCAAGCACGGGCTCTGGCTCGGGATATTCTTTGCCTGCGCGACGCTCGCGGCCTTTGCCCTCTGGCGCATTGACCGGACCAGGCACCGGCGGCTCTATCTCGCCGCCGCGCTGTGGCTCCTGATGACGCTGTTCCTGTGCAAGGCGCTCGGCGCGCTCATGATCGCGCTCGCGGTAATTCCGCTTCTCCTGTTCCTGCCGGTCCGCCTGCAGATTTTCGCCGCAGCGGCGATCGCGGGCTTGATCACGACATACCCGACAGTGCGCGCTGCCGGACTTGTCCCGACGGATTGGATTGTGGAGCAGGTGCGGGAGATGAGCAGTCAGCGCGCCGGATCGCTGCAATTCCGGCTCGACAACGAGGACATTCTGCTTGCCAAGGCCAAGGAGCGGCCGCTGTTCGGATGGGGCGGCTGGGGCCGGATGAGGGTCTACGACGAGCGGGGGCGCGACATCAGCACCACCGACGGCGAGTGGATCATCACCTTCTCGCGCGGGGGGTGGGTCCGCTACATCGGGGAGTTCGGCATCCTGAGCTTTGCCATCTTCACGCTCGCCCTGCGTTGGCGGCGGTTCACGCTGGACCCGGTAACGGCGGCGCTGTCGCTTATTCTGGCGGCCAACATGATCGATCTCATTCCGAACGCGACGACGACTCCCTTGACCCTGCTGATGGCCGGAGCCCTGGCCGGACGGCTGGAGCTTGCCCGGGACAGCCTTCGAACGGCACCCATTCCCGAGGCCGGCAGCGGGACGCGGCGGGCCGAGCCGTCCGGTTCGGGCAGCCCGCGGGGGCGGCCCGGCACGCGGCCGGCGGTGGCCTTCTCTCGCTTCGCGCCGAAACCCGGGAGGAATGCGTGACGACCGAACCCGACGCGCGGATCCTTGTCTCGATCATCAACTACAGGACGGCGGAGATGACGATCCGCTGCGTCGCCACGGTGATGGAGGAGCTGAAGGGCCTGAACGGGCGCGTCGTCGTCGTGGACAACGCCTCGGGGGACGATTCGGCCGACCGGATCGAGGCCTGGATCGCGGAACAGGGCGACGGGACCCCGGTGCGGCTGATCCGGTCGGAGCGCAACACGGGGTTCTCGGGCGGGCACAACATCGGCATCGGTGCGGGCGAGGCGGACCTTTACCTCGTCCTCAATTCGGACGCCGAGCTTCGGCCCGGCTTCTTCCGGGCGATGCTGGCCGCGGCCGCGGCCCGGCCCGAGGCAGGGCTTTTCGCGCCCGCCATCGAGCGTGAGGATGGATCGGTGCAGGACAGCTGCTTCCGCTTCCCGACCCCGGTCAGCGAGTTCATCCGAGGTGCCAATTCGGGCCCCGTGACAAAGGCGCTGTCGGGCTGGACCGTGTCGCTCGGACCCGATCCGGACGAGGCGGACATCCGCTGGGCGAGCTTCGCCTGCATCCTGTTGCGCGAAACGATGGTGCGCGAGATCGGGCCCCTCGACGAGGGCTACTTCATGTATTTCGAGGACATCGACTATTGCCGCGAGGCGCGGCGCAAGGGCTGGCGCATCGCCCGTGTCGGGCAGGCGCGCGCGCTGCACCTCCAGGGCGGCAGCGGCCCGGTGAAGAAGCTGTCACGGGCGCGCAAGCGGCTGCCAGCTTACTTCTATGCCTCGCGCAGCCGCTTCTTCTACCGCTCCTACGGTTGGGCCGGACTGATTGCTGCAAATCTCTCCTGGGCCGCGGGCAGGGGCGTTGCGCAGACCCGGCGGCTTCTCGGCGTCGAGGTCAACAGCGCGGCCGAGGGCGAAGGGAGCGACATCTGGATCAACGCCGCGCGGCCGCTCGGGCCGCGCTATGCGCCGGGGGATGCCGCCTGATGCTGCCCGATTTCGTCATCGTCGGTGCCATGAAATGCGGCACCTCGACGCTGGCCGCGCAACTCGCCCGGCAGGAGGGCGTCTTCGTGACGACGCCGAAGGAGCCGAACTTCTTCTCGGACGACGCGATCCATGCGCAGGGGCTCGAGTGGTATCGGGAGCTGTTCCGCGAGGCCCGGCCGGGGGACATCAAGGGCGAGGCCTCGACCCACTACACGATGCGGCCGGTCCATCCCCGGACGGTCGAGCGGATGTCGTCGGTGCTGACGGCGCCGAAGATCGTCTACATCATCCGCGACCCGATCGCGCGGGCGGTCTCGCACTACATCCACGAGTGGAGCGTGGGCAACGTGTCGGCCGACCTCGAGACCGAGGCGGCGGCGCATCCCGAGATCGTCGACTTCGGCCGCTACGGGATGCAGATCGCGCCCTTCGTGGAGGCCTTCGGCGCGGGGAACGTGCTGCTGGCGAGCCTCGAGGGGCTGAAGGCGGACCCGCAAGGCGAGCTGGCCCGGGTCTGCCGCTTCATCGGGCTCGCGGCGCCGCCGGTCTGGCACGCGGAGGCGGCCGAGCAGAACGTGTCCGCCGAACGGTTCCGCCCGCTGCCGATGCAGCGGCTTCTGGTGAACAACCCGGTCGCGGCGGCCCTGCGCCGGACGCTGATCCCCAAGAGCTGGCGCGAGCGGGTGCGGAAGGCGCGGTCGATGACCGTGCGGCCCGAGGTTCCGGATTCGTTGAGGCGGCGGATGGAGCAGGTGTTCATCGAGGATCGCGCGCGGCTTGCCGAGCTGTTCCCCGGCCATCCGGCGCTGGACGATGCCTATGCCTTCGCCCGCACCGGCCGCTGAGGCGCAGATCGGCGCGGTCGTGATCGGCCGCAACGAGGGCGAGCGCCTCGCCCGGTGCCTCGCCGCGCTGGGACCGGCCGTGGATCGCGCGGTCTATGTCGATTCTGGCTCGACCGACGGAAGCCTCGCCGTCGCCCGTGCGGCGGGGGTGGACGTGGTCGAGCTTGACCTGAGCCTGCCCTTCACCGCCGCGCGGGCGCGCAATGCCGGCTTTGCCCGGCTGAACGAGGGCGGCGCGCCCGACTACGTGCAGTTCATGGACGGGGATTGCGAGCTGCAGCCCGGCTGGATCGCCGCGGCGCGCGAGCTTCTCGACTTGAACCCCCGTGTCGCTGTCGTCTGCGGGCGACGTCGGGAGCGGTTTCCCGAGGCGACGCTCTGGAACCGGCTGACGGACATCGAGTGGGCCGCACCCCCGGGACGGACCGAGGCTTGCGGCGGCGATTCGATGATGCGGGCCGAGGCGCTGGCCGCGGTGGGCGGCTTCCGCGAGGACTTCATCGCGGGGGAGGAGCCGGAGCTGTGCTACCGGCTGCGGCAGGCGGGCTGGGAGGTCCACCGGCTCGACGCCGAGATGACGCTGCACGATGCGGCGATGACGCGATTCTCGCAGTGGTGGAAGCGGACGAAGCGGGCGGGTCATACCTATGCCGAGGGCGCCGCGGTCTACGGCCGGGGGCCCGAGCGCTACAACGTCGCGCGCGAGCGGCGCGCGCTTCTGTGGGGCGCAGGCGTCCCGGCCGCGGCGCTTGTCGGGGCCTTGCTGAGCCCTTGGGCGCTTCTGATCCTGCTTCTGTGGCCAGTGCAGGTGCTGCGGCTGAGGCTGAAGGGCGAAGGCTGGGCGCGGGCGGTGTTCCTGACGCTCGGCAAGGTGGCCGAGGCGCAGGGGGCGCTGGGCTACCGGCTCGCGCGGCTGCGGGGCGGGCGGGTGGCGCTGATCGAGTACAAGTAGGCCTCAGGCGACGGAGCGGGCGGCGTCCGGCCGGAAGGTGCGTGCGACGGCGTCGAGATGGGCGTGGCCGTGGCGGAGGCAGGGCTCGAGATGGTTGCCCTCGGCCCATTCGTTCCAGGCGTTGACGAAGAACAGGTTCTCCTCGGGCGAGGGCGGGGCGAAGCGGGCGGCCTTGGCGGCCAACCAGCGGCCGAAGGCTTCGGGCGAGGAATTGCGGAAGATGATGGCCTTGCCGGGCGGCCGGCGGGCGCTGTTGTCCCAGGCCGGGCAGACGCCGGGAAACTGTGTGTAGGACGGCGTAGGCTCGGCCGCGTCGAAGGCGGTGAAGGCGGCGTAGTCGTGATGGAGGTCGAGCGAGGCGAAGGGTTCGGCCACGGCCCGGAGCGCGGGTCGCGTGCGCATCTCGCGCCGGAGCCGGTTCGAGAGGCGGCGCGGAAGGGAGGTTCCGAGGTCGGGGCGCAGGTCGAGGAACTTGCGGAAGGACCGCGAGAAGGGCTGGAACTCGATCGCGGCGTCGAAGCCCAGCGCCGCGGGCGGGCGCGTGTCGCGGTCGAGGGTGCGTTCGACGCGGGCGAGATAGAGTCCGATGCCGGCGCGGTGCGCCCGTTCGCGGAAGATGTCTGTGAGGCGCAGGGGGTCGGGAAGCTCATCGGTGTTGTAGATCGCGAAGACCGGGCGCCCGCCGATGCGGATGTAGCGCGGATCGGCGAGGATCGGCAGGAGATGGTCGATGTGGGCCTCGGCATCCGCGTCGGAATAGGACTGCGCGAGGAGGACCTCGCGCTCGCCGCCGTCCCAGGCCCGGGTCCAGTTCTCGTTGGCCCAGCAGAGCATAAAGGGGAAGTCGGGCTCGCCCGTGCGCAGGATTTCCCGCACGGGGAGGTCGAGCACGCGGCGGCCGCCGAACCAGTAGTGGTAGTAGCAGAAGCCGTGGAGGCCCGCGGCGCGGGCGAGGTCCGCCTGGGCGGCGCGGGTCTCGGGCAGGCGGAGGTCGTAGAAGCCGAGGTCGGCCGGCAGGTGCGGCTGGTCGTGGCCCGGGAAGCGCGGGCGCGCGCGGACGACGTTGCGCCATTCGGTGAAGCCCTTGCCCCAGAAGGCGTCGTTCTCGGGCGTGGGGTGGAACTGCGGCAGGTGGAAGGCGACGGGTCTGATCGGAACCAAGGGCACTCCTCCGGGCCGGGTAGGTCTTCGTTAACCCGCGTTGGTTAATGGCGGCTTAAGCTGCCTGGAGCCGTCGATGCCGAGCCTCGAAATCCGCGGGACGCTGATCTACTTCGCCCATTGCCCGAAGGCGGGCGGTACGAGCGTGGAGCGCTTCATGGTCGAGCGCTGGGGTTCGGCCGTTGGGCTGCTCGGCTGGGGATGGGATCGCAAATGGGCGCGCGAGGGCGCGCGGCCGGGCGAGATCCCCTGTTCGCCGCAGCATCTTGTCTGGGAGGATGCACGTCGCGTCCTGCCCCGGGCACCGGACCATGTCTTCACGCTGGTCAGGGACCCGGTCGCGCGGATG
Organism: Paracoccaceae bacterium; assembly: GCA_036735505.1. Taxonomy (GTDB): domain Bacteria; phylum Pseudomonadota; class Alphaproteobacteria; order Rhodobacterales; family Rhodobacteraceae; genus DAINOF01. The sequence goes on along the minus strand of DAINOF010000005.1, from coordinate 9,984 downwards.
GTGAGCGAGTATCTGTACCAGGCCGAGGGGCGGCTGACCGGCCCTGCCGGGCGGCCGGTCCGGCGGCTCGGATTCCCGGCCTGGCTGCGGCTGATGCTGGCCGTGGCGGCGCGCAATCCCTATACCCACGACAACCATTTCCGCCCGCAGGTCGAGTTCGTTCCGCAGGATGGCGTGACCGTCTT
>DAINOF010000005.1:0-9699 GCA_036735505.1 Paracoccaceae bacterium | reverse complement strand
GCCGCGGCGGGCGTCCTCGACAGGCTCTACCGACGCGGGCTCGTCTGAGCGCCGAACGGTCGGGCAAGCGGGAATTAACCTTTCTTCAGCACCTTGCGTCGCGAGCGGTGTCCGAGGACCCGTCCCTTCCCGAACGAGCAGAAGATAGGAGCGCCATCGCCATGGCACTGATCACCAATGCGTCGAACACCTGGTCCGCGCCCGTCACGCTGGTCGCCGACGAGATCTGGCAAGCCCGCCGCGACGGCGTGTTCCTGAGCACCGACGCCGCGCCGGGGCCGGACGACGGGCTTCTCCTGCTGCACGGGACCGCCGTGCAGATCTCTGCCGGGCGCACGGTTCGCTACCGGCTGGCGGGCTTGGGGTCTGCGCTCATCGCGCGAGAGGCGATCTGATGCGCTATCTCTCCGATCCCGCCGGACTGTGGCTTGCCGGCTGGCCCCGGCGTCGAGGCGGGGCCGGGACCCCGCCCGTGAACCAGGCGCCGATCGTCGCGGACGACGCGGCGACGGTCTTCGCCGAGACGCCGACCGTGATCGACGTGCTCGGCAACGATAGCGACCCGGAGGGCGGTCTTCTGACGCTGGCCTCCGCCACGGCGGCCTTGGGGACGGCGACGATCCGGCCGGACGGGACGCTGCTTTACACTGCGCCGCCCGGCTTCACCGGGACCGACCAGGTCGACTATGTCGCCGCCGACCCGCTTCTGGCGGAGACGCAGGGTCTTCTGACGGTCACGGTCGCGGGGCCGATCCTCACCGTGGGTCCGACGACCGACGGCACGCTGCTGGTGCAGGCGGCGACCGGACAGATCACGCTGACCGTCACCTCGCCCGCCGAATTCGCAGGGACCTATGTGACCGACACCGGGCTTCTCGCCGGTGGGCCGGTGAACCTCGTGCCGCCGGTGGTCGAGGGCCTGCCCGAGGAGGGCGCGCTGCTGACGGCGCGGAACGGGCTCTGGATCCACGGTGGCGAGGTGACGGGTGAGACGTGGAGCTGGCGCCGGAACGGGGTTGCCATCCCGGGTGCGGACACCGCGGCCTACACGGTCGTCACGGCGGACATGGGGTCGGGTCTGACGGCCGTGCAGACCCTGACGGCCGCAGGCGGGAGCCGGAGCGCGGTCAGCGCGCCCTTCGCGATCACGCAGTTCTCGCCCATGGACGATGCGAGCCTGATCGCGTGGTTCGACGCGTCGGCGCTCGCCTCGATCGTGGCGAGCGGCAGTTCGGTGGCTTCGTGGTCGAGCCTTGCCGGCGGAGGGACCATGGCCGGGACCTCGGGGCCCCAGACCGGCACGCGGAGCATCGCCGGGCGCAACGTCATCGACTTCTCGGGCAGCGCGCGGATGACGGGCTCGGTCGCGATCCCCGCGAGTGGGGATGTCGCGCTTCATGCGGTGATTGCCATCGACACGGTGGTCAGCGCCTTCTCGGCCCCGCTGTCCATGCGCTCGACCGCGGGCACGGACTTCCAGCTCGATTCGAACAACGCGAGCCAGTTCGCCGGGCGCATGAACGTGTCGGGGATCGGGTCGACCTATGTGCTGACGGGCGGTCCCTTTGCGGGCCTGGTGCTCATCTCGATCCTGTTCGACCGGACCGGAACGGCGAGCACGCAGGTCAGGGTGAACGGCGTCCCGGTCGGGACGGGCAGCTACACCGCGCCGCTCGGCGCCGTGCAGACGCTGGGGTTGATGACGAACCGTTCGCAGAACACTTTCTTCGACGGCGCAATTGCCGAAGTGGTCCTGACCGGGTCGCTCGGGCTGTCGGAAGCCTATAGGAGCTATCTCGTCGACAAATGGGGGATCGTCTGATGCCGAGCTTCAGGTTCCGTGGATTCGCCACCGCGTCGAACGTCGCGCTGACCGTGGCGCAGGGCGCCCGGTCCGCTGGCGCCGACCTGGTCTGGGCGCAGGCGCCGTCCGCGCCCAATGCCAGCTTCACCATCGAGCGTATCGACCCGATCCTCGACTCCGATCTCGTCGCCCCGGTTGCCCTGTGGTTCACGCCTGCCAACATCACCGGCTTCGTGGGCGTTGACGGCGAGCCGATCAGCGCGCCGACCGATCCGGCGGTCAACGCCTATGATCCGACAGCGAGCGAGATCTTCTGGTCGTGGAGCTTCGGCGAGCCCGACTATGTCCCGCTCGTCACGCCGAACATCCCCACGGCGCACCGCGACACCAACCGCGCCTTCACGAAGCGTCCGTGCCATGTCTTCTCGTCTGGCAACAAGGTCGTCACGCTCTTCGGCTACGACAGCGCGGGAAACTGGGCGACGGCGACCTACACCTTCGGCGGTGCGGCGGGCGATGCGCCTGAGATTGCCGACCCCGATGACTTTTTCACGGGCGTGCAGACGATCTACTTCTCGCCCGCGGGCAACTTCCCGGCCGCGCCCCCGGTCGGCGCCCTGTTCGCGACGACGGTGAGCCAGGTCAACAGCCGGATTGCCAGCCACGCTCAGGGGGCGACTGGCTGGGCCCGGCTCCGGTTCTGCAAGGGCGAGACCTACACGGACATTGGCGCGATCGGCGGCGCCTCGCCGCCGGACGGCATCCGCAACATCTACATCGATGCCTACGACGATCCGACAGGTCGATCGACCGCGCTGCCGGTTCACCTTGGCGTCAACGTCGGGACGCTGTTCGATGCCCTCGGCCGCTGCCCGCGCCTGGTCGATCAGGAATTTCTCGGGCCTTACGACGCGGGAAAGGAAACCGGCCGCCGACTCCGGTGCCCCCAGGGTCAGAACACCACAGCCAGCGACTATTTCCTCTATCATCGGCTCAAGGTCTCGGGGTTCACGTCTGTCGAGACCCGTCGTCAGGGAGGGGCACCGAACGGCGCGTGGCGCATCTTCTCGGACTGCGACGTCACGAACTGGCAGGACTACGGGATCGGGATCGGCAGCGGCGATTGGCATGCGATCATCGGGTGCGACATCCACCAGAAGGACGACGCGCTGAGCGGAACCGATCACGGCATCTCCAACTCGAACTTCGCGAACCTCACCAGCCGCCACGGGCCGATCCGGCATGGCGCGGACCGCGACACCTATGTTGCCTGTTCGGGCTTCTTCTCGCGGAACGGCTGGTCCAGCAACAGCAGCAGCGGCAGGTGGAACACGAGAGGCTCCACCGCCCATCAGCTTGCCTATCGTCTTCAGCGGGAGGCACGTACCTACCTGAATTACCTGTCCTTCGACCGCGTCACCTTCGAGGGCGCAAGCGGCTTCGCCCTGGCTGCGGTCGGGGACAACCCCGACAGCACGGGCACAGGCGGCGCCAACGCGGTCTTCGAGAGCTGCCTGTTCGTCACAGGCCGCGAATCGGAGGGAACGGGTCTTCGCTGCGGGGGACTTGGGGCGACGGTTCGCAACTGCTACTTCCTCGTCATCGCGGCGAACTACAACAGCGGCACCCGGTTTCTCGACTTCGTCCGCATCGAGTATACCGGGCCGATCGACCCTGCGAGGCCCAGCAGAGCCTACGTCTACAACAACACGGCCCTCATCCTCGCCACCGACGCGCAGATCGGCGCGGCGACGCGCGTCATCGCGACCGTCGGTGCGGGCCACAACCCGGTCATCGAGAACAACATCGTACACGGTCCGAACCTGTCGACCGCCCTTGGCCCGGAGTTCGCGCCGCTTGGCACGTCGCAGCTGGCAGGCTTCGTGCCGCGCTACAAGGGCGTGCGCTTCAACTTCCCGCCCATCGGGCATCCTGCGGGGTGGGCGGCGCCGGTGAGACGTACTCACAACCCCGGCGGGCTGTCCGGCCAATACACCTTCGTCGAGGACTATCGCGAGGGCGGAGCGGGGCCGGTCGCAGACGGAGAGTGGATGAGCATTCCCTATCCCGACTACACGGGCTTCTGCAACGGGGCGCTCGGGCAGGTGACGCAGGCGATGGTTCTGGCAAACTCGGGCCAGTATCATCAGATCAGCGTGCTCAACAACAACAGCGTCAAGGCGCAGTCCACGGTCGGTGGCCGGGTGGCCTTCGAGTTCACGCCGTCGGCGATCCGGGTGCGGAACACCTCGGGCGGCACCTGGACCGGCGCGTTCTGGCTTCTGCTAGACCTCAGCGACTACCTGATGGACTTCGTGCCGGGAACGGAGAGCCCGACGAGCATCCCGGCCCCGGTGCCCGCAGGACCCTCGGCAGCCATCGTGCCGGCCGATCTGGGCCTGCGGGCGCGGATCGACTTCTTCGGGACCCTGCGCCCGACGCCGGCAAAGGTCGGCGCCATGGAGGCCGCGATCTGACGGGGAGGGCCGCGGCCTATGCGGGCCGGGTCGCGGCCCGGCCCATGCGCCCGTCGATCTCGGCGATGGCGCGCGCCTTGCCGACCCTGAGTGCGCGGCGTTGGTAGGCGCGGATGAAGGCACGGAGTTCCGCGTCGTCATATTGCGGCCGGCCCGAAAGCCAGGCTCCCAGATAGCCCTGGAGCATGGCGAGCCCGCCGAGGACGACCGGAGGCTCGGCCATGCGGAACAGGCAGGTGGCGAGGTAGAACCGCGGGTCGGAGCCCATGAACCACTGCCCCCGGCCGTGGCGGCGCCGGCCCTCGTAGATCGACACTTCCGACGAGCCCATCGGGCGCAGATGCTCGAACCTCAGGTCGGCGTCGTCCCATGACACCGCGATCCAGCCCAGCTGACGCGCCTTGTGGCAGTCGATCGCGTCCCACATCACCTCGCGCACGAAGCCGCCGATCGCGGTGAAGCAGTCGCGGCGGTAGAACTTGGTCATGCCGACCGACATCTCGTCGCCCCGGCGTTCCGAGACGAGTTGCCCGCCGCGCCGGACATAGGGCTTGCCCGAGCAGGTGCCGATTCGGGGGTCGGCCTCCATCCGTTCGACGAGCCGCTCGAAGTAGCGGGGCGGCAGGTCGAGATCGAGGTCGAGCTTGCAGAGATAGGGGAAGCGCGCGAGGTCGACGGTGTCGAGGCCCGCGTAGAACGCCTCGATCACGCCGGGGCCGACGGCACGGTGCCCCCGGTCGGGCTTCTGGACGACGCGGATCCAGTCGTGACGGGCGGCATAGTCGGCGAGGATGGCGGGGGTCTCGTCGGTCGAGCCGTCGTCGACCACGACCCAGAGCGCGGGCGGAAGGCTTTGCGCCACCACGCTGTCGAGCGTGCGGCGCATGTGCAGGGCCTCGTTCCGGCAGGGCGAAATCAGGACATAGGCGCGGTCGGGTTCGGTCACGGCGCGGTCCCCTCGGTCGGATCGGATCTCCCCGGTGTGACCCGGGGCGCGGGCACGTCGCCCGATGCGACGTTTCGCAGAGGCCGCATCCCGGATCAAGCGGGCGGAAGCCCGGCGCCGCGCCGCTCCGGCCCACTTAATTGTCGCTTAACCTCGATTCGACATGGTGACCGGGGGCGGGGTTGGGATCGAATGGAGGTTCGATGTCCGCTCTGCAGTTCCACCCCGGTTTCGCCGGTCCGCTCGCACGGACGCTGCGGATCGGCTTTCTGTGCAAGCACAATCCCCATGACCCGTCGAGCTTCAGCGGCGCGCCCTACCACGCCGCGCGCGCGCTCGCGGCGGCGGACGGCGTGACGCTTCGCATCATCGGCGGCCATCGTCCGCGGCCCTGGCACGACCGGCTGACGCGGCGCTTGCGCGGCCAGCCGGTCTTCGCGCCGCAGCCGGCGGAGTTCGACGATCTTGACTTCGTCGTGGGCCTCGTGGCGACCAACCAGCTGATCGAGGCGGCGACCGTCACAAGCGCGCCGCTTGTCCATGTGACGGACGCCACGCCGGATTTCCTGCGCGAGTACTATGGAAACCCCGTCCCGCGCGAAGCCGATCTGGCGGAGGCGAAGGCGCTGTCGGTCGTCCGGCTTGCCGTCTACTCGTCGGACTACATGGCGCGGCGCGCCGTCGACGAGTTCGGGCCGCAGCTGCGCCGCAAGATCGCGGCTCTGCCCTTTGGCGCCAACTGCACCCTGCCCGTGGCGCCACCGGCGAAGCCGGTGGGCGGGCCGCTCCGCCTGCTGTGGGTTGGAACCGGCTGGGAGCGGAAGGGCGGCGCCATCGCGCTTGCCGCCTTCGACATCCTGCGTGCCCGGGGAATCGACGTGGAACTGGCGATGGTGGGGCAGGTGCCCGATCACGTGCGCCCGCGCCCCGGGCTTCATGTCGCGGGATGGCTCGACAAGAACCGCCCGGCCGAGGCCGCGCAATTCGCCGATCACTTCGCCGCGGCGCACCTGTTCCTCCTGCCGACGCGGGCGGATTGCACGCCCCTGGTGGTGGCCGAGGCGGGTGCGCGCGGAACGCCCGTCCTCGTCACAGACGTGGGCGGCATGGGTTCGCTCGTCGCCCAAGGTGTGAACGGGCGGATGCTTCCGCTCGAGGCCGGTCCGACCACCTGGGCGCAGGAGATCCGGGAGATGACGGCCGACAGGGCCGCGCTCGCGGCGCTGGGCGCCACGAGCTTCGACCATGTCCGGGCGCATCTCACCTGGGATGCCTGGGCGGCGGCGCTGGTGGCGCGGCTCAGGCTCGAGGTGGGGGCCGCCCGGCTTGCCGCAGCGGCCGCCTGAGCCTCAGGCGGCGGCCTCGGCGCGGGCCCGCATGTACTGGGTCAGCGCGTGGATCAGGCTCTGGTGGGCGTCCTCGACGATGCCGTAGTTGTCCACCGCGACATGCACGACATGGGTGGCGAGCTGGGCCAGCTTGCCGCCCTTGAAGCCCACGAAGGCGATCGTCGGCACGCCGCGGGAATTGGCGTATTCGCAGGCCTTCACGACGTTCGGCGAATTGCCCGAGGAGCTGACGACGAGGACCGCGTCCTTCTCGGTCAGGTAGTACTTGAGCGGTTCGGAGAAGACGGCGTCATAGGAGATGTCGTTGCCGATCGCGGTCAGCATCGGCACGTTCGCGGCGAGCGAGATCGTGCGGAACGGCGGGTGCCCCTCGACATGGGTGCCCTTCGAGCAGTCGCAGACCGTGTGGTTGGCGATGGCCGCGCTGCCGCCGTTGCCCGCCACCCAGACGATCCCGCCGTCGGCGATGACGCGGTCGAAGACGGCGAGGACGTCGCGCATCGGGCCCTTGTCGAAGTCGAGGAGCGCGCGGGCGAAGCGGTCGTAGTAGTCGGTGATGAAGGCATCGAAATCGGGGGTCATGGGTGGTTTCCTCGTGATCGTGCGGCGCGGGATGCGGCCGGGGTTCCATGTGACAAGGGCCCGTGTCGGGGCCGCGCGCGCCTAGCTCCGCCGCGCGCCGAGCCCTCCGATCAGGCCCGACAGGAGTCGCGGTACCGGTCCGGGCCGGGTCCAGTCGGCGTAGCGGGGCACTGTGGCGTCCGGAGGGCGGGGCAGGGGCGCGAAGCGCGTTCCCGGCGTGTAGCTCGACCCGTCCGGGCCGGCAGCCTGGATGGCGAGGGTCAGCTCGGTGACGTGCAGCGTGAAGTCGGGCGGCGGGAAGTGCGGCCGGTCGGCCCTGATGGCCGCGACCAGTTCGGCGAGGCCGAGGCACTTGTCCTGCTGGCCGAACTCGGCCCGGCGCAGGCGGCGGAGCCAGGCCTTCGGCCCACGCCCCGCGATCTCGTCGGGCGCGCCTTCGGTCAGCGCCGTCGTGGCGAGCGGGACCTTCCGGCCGCCCGCACCGAAGAGCGCGCCAAGCGTCGCGTGCCGGCGGACCGAGGCCGCGTTGCGCGCCTTGAGCGAGAACGGGCTGAACCCGTCGAGCCGCACGGGCGCCTCGTAGTGCCGGTAGGTGTCGGCCGAGACCTCGCCGGCGGTGCCGATGATCCGCATCCGGTGGTCGACCGGCGCCGCGATGGAACAGGTGAGCCGGCCCACCGCGCCCGAATGGAAGTCGAGCACGGCGACCGAAAAGTCGGGCGTGTCGGGCGGATCGAGCGGCAATCGGGTCTTTTCCGGCAGGGTGTGCTTTGAGAACGCCGTGAGCCGCCGCACCGGCCCGAGGATCGCGCACATCCAGGTCAGGTGGTAACCCGCGTGTTCCCAGGTGCAGCCCATCTCGTACTCGTGGAGATAGGGCCAGGGCGCGCCCGAGCGCGAGGCCCAGGTCTCAGGCTGAAGGAGGTAGACCGGGTTGTCGTCGAACTCGGCGTAGACGAGCTTGACGTCGCCGATCGCGCCCTGCTCCACCACGTTCCACATCGTCTGCACGGTGGGCGAGAGCGCGTTCGACGGCGCGGCCGACAGGCGCAGGCCGCGCGCCTCGGCCAGCGAAGCGAGGTCCTGCGCCTCGGCGAGCGTGGTCGTCAGCGGCTTTTCGGAATAGACATGCTTGCCGGCCTCGAGCGCGGCGCGGCTGACGGCGTGGTGCGACCCGATCGAGGTGAGGTTCGCGACGATGCCGACCTCGGGATCGGCCAGCATCTCTTCGGTGCCGGAATAGACCCTGAGGCCGTAGTAGGCGCCGACCCGCTCGGCCCGCGCGCGGTCGATGTCGGTGACGCCGGCGAAGGCGAGGCCCGGGTGGCGGGCGCGCGTCGTCATGTAGTGGTCGAAGACGTAGCCGCAGCCGACGAAGCCGATCTTCATGCCGTCCCCCGCACCTGCGTCAGCGCACGGTCGACGATCTCGAGGATCTCGACCGACTGCGACAGCGGCATGACCTCGGACTGGCGCCGCCCGGCGGCCACGCAGTCCATCAGTTCGGCGGCCTCGTGCGCGTAGCCGTTCCCGAGCGTGCGGCCCTTCAGCTCGGTCGTGCCGCCCGACACCGCGCCGCGCAGCCGCGCCACCCGGTCGGCGATGCGCTGGCCCAGCGCCGATTCGCGGAATGCCTCGAAGCGGCGCGCCGCGGGCTGCGTCACGGCCGCCGGCGCGACCCGGACGAGCCGCGCGCCGGACGGACGCCAGACCGGCCCGTCCATGTCGATGCGCCCGGCCGTCCCCCAGACCGCGCAGTCGTTCCGCCCCGAGGCGCGGATGCTGGCCCGTATGTCCGAGATCGCGCCCGAGGCATGGACGAGCGTCAGGACGATGTCCTCGTCGACGCCGGTTTCGCCCAGCCGGCCGCGGGCGGCGACGTCGGTCACGGGGCCAAGGAAGTGGCGGGCGAGCGACAGCGGATAGACCCCCCGGTGCAGAAGCGCGCCGCCGGTGCCCGGGGCGAAGAGGCTCGCGCCCGGGTCGGGGATGTTCGCGCCGAGGAAGGTACCGTGGAAGCCGCGCGGCGCGCCGATCGCGCCCTTCGCGACGTGGCCTGCGATCTCGCGCACGAGCGGCAGGAAGCGGGTCCACATCGCCTCCATCGCGAAGACGCCCGCGGCGTCGGCGGCTTCCGCGATGCGGCGGGCCGAGGCCGCGTCCTGCGCGAGCGGCTTTTCGATCAGCGCGGGCTTGCCGGCGGCGAGGGCCATCAGCGCATGCGCCTCGTGCAGTGCGGGCGGGGTGGCGATGTAGACGGCGTCGACCGCGGGGTCGGCGACGGCGGCCTCGTAGCTGGGCGCAGCCCGGCCGAGCCCCAGCGTCCGCGCCATTCCGTCGGCGTTGGCGGGCGAGCGCGAGGCGATCGGGCCGACGGCCGCGCGCCCGCCCAGCGCGCCGAGACCGAGCGCGAATTTCCGCGACACCGCGCCGGTTCCGAGGATCGCCCAGGTCACAGGTCTCGTCATGTCGTCGACATCCCCTGCTGAAACAACGCTGACTACCACGGAACGATGAAGGACGCCGGACATGCGCATTCGG
>DAINOF010000004.1:0-29822 GCA_036735505.1 Paracoccaceae bacterium | reverse complement strand
TCTCGGCCTCGTCGAGCACCTTCGCCGTCTGCTGGTCGAGAAAGGTCTGCCCCGCATCGCCCGAGACCTTGGCGATCTTCGCGAACGCCGCGTTCAGCGCCTCGGTCACGCGCTCGGGCGATCCGCCGGCGCGGCGGATGAGGTTCGAGGCCAGCCCCTGATCGTCGTCCATGAGAGCCTTCAGAAGGTGTTCGGGCCCGAGCCGCTGGTGGCTTTCCCGCATCGCGATGGTCTGGGCGGCCTGAAGAAACCCGCGCGACCGTTCCGTGAACTTGTCCAAGTTCATCGTCATCTCCTTTCACAAGCGCCCCTTATCCGGACCCGCCCGCTTCGCGGCACGGGCCTCGCTGGGCCTCGAAAGGTATTTGGGAACAGGCGGCTGCCTCTGCAAGGGAGTCGCCCGCGCCTTCGTCAGTCGGGCGGCGGACCAGGCTCGACCACGCCCTCGTTGATCCGGTCGGGCACGTCGAGCTCCTCGACCGAAGTCGCGGGCGGAGGACCTTCGGACGGGTCGAGGATTTCGGGCCGGAGGTCGCCCGCCCCGCTGTTGTCGATGAAGTCGTCGGTGTCGGTCTCGTTGCCCAACCCCTCGATGTTCTCGTCGACGGCACCGTCAGGGAATGACCCCGCGCCCGTCGGGCGCTCGTCGAGGTCCGCTGGGGGCAATTCGGTCGGGGCATCGCCCTCGATGAAGACGATGTATCCGGCGATCAGCGCGATCACGGCGAGAGCCAGAAGGATCGGGCGGGACAGGAAGGCGGCGGCACCTTTCGATCCCGCCTCGTCGGTACGCTTCATGGGGGGTCTCCCTTCTGGCCGAAAACGCCCCCGCGCCGTGGGGGGTTCCGCCTGCGGGGCTTGCGCGTCCACGGGGCGCCGTGCGAACTGCCGTCGCCAACCGAGGGGACCGCCATGCCGGATGACCGTCTGATCGTCGCGCTCGATGTGCCGAACGCGCTCGAGGGCCTTGCGATGGCCGAGCGTCTGGGCGACGCGGTCGGGTTCTACAAGATCGGGCTCGGGATGCTGACCGGCGGGGGCCTCGCGCTTGCCAACGAGCTCAAGGCCGAGCACGGCAAGCGCATCTTTCTCGACATGAAGCTCTTCGACATCGGCGCGACGGTCGAGGCCGCGGTGCGGGGCCTCGCGCAGTTCGACCTCGACTTCCTCACGGTCCACGGCGACCCCCATGTGGTGCGGGCCGCGCGGGAGGGCGCCGAGGGAAGCGGGCTCCGGATCCTCGCCGTCACGATCCTCACCTCGCTCGACCGGGCCGACCTCGACGCCGCGCTGATCCGCGAGGGGGCGGTCGCAGACGTCGTCGTCGAGCGGGCGGCACGGGCCTTCGAGGCCGGCGCCCACGGCGTGATCGCCTCGCCGCTTGAGGCGCCCGCGATCCGCGCTCTGGCCGAGGCGCGGGGGCGCCTCATCGTGACGCCGGGCGTGCGGCCTGCGGGAAGCCCGGCCAACGACCAGAAGCGGGTCGCGACGGCGGCAGAGGCGATCGCCGGCGGGGCCGATCACGTGGTGGTGGGCCGGCCGATTCTCCGCGCGACCGATCCCCGCGCGGTCGCTTTGGCGCTTCAGGCCGAGCTCGCAACGATGGCCCGCGCGCAATAGTCGCCGGGTGTGAGACAGTTGAGCCGTCACTGCGCCACTGTTCTTCCGACAGCCGCAAGTCCGGCCCCGGTTTCGCCGCATTCTGGCGTTCTGCCGCGATCCGGCCACAATGGCACGGGTTCAGGGGAACATCCGGAGGTCACATGTCGAGCGTCGCCCTTGTCGCCATTGTCGCGACCTTTCTCGTTTTCGCGGCCGTCTCGATCGCCCTCGCCATGGCTGGCCGGGCCGAGGGCGCGCGCAGGGAGCGGCTCAAGGCGCATCTGAACTGGGTCGACCCGGAACCGCAGGTCGCGCGCCGCCGTCGGTCGAGCCTGCGCTGACGCCCGCCCGGCGCCGCATTTCCGACGCCGATCCTCCTCCGTCCCGCGGACTCGGGCGACGGTCCATCTCGTCCGGTGGCATTGTAAGGGACTTCGGCAACCGAAACGGGGCGCTCGCATGTCACGCGCCACGAAAAAGCCCGAATCTTCCCTGACCCTCTGCCTTGAGTGAAACCATGGAGACAGAGATGACGACAACCTTGCTCATTGCCGTCGCGCTGATCCTGACGGGCTACTGCCTCTACCACGCGACAACGCTGACCTTGGGCGCGATCACGGCGGCGCGCCACCAGCGCATGAAGCAGCACATCGATTGGAAGGCAGAGCGCCGCCGCCCCGAACGGACCGGCTGGCGCTTCTGGTAAGGCCGCTCAGCCCTCGTTGATGTCGCGGTCCCAGATCTTGGTCTGACCCTTCCGGACGCCCACGACCCGCCGCAGCACGATCCATGCGAGAAGCGAGACGACCGCGAAGAACAGGAGCGTGAGGGGGAACGATCCGGCAAGCCAGGCGGCGAAGGGGCCGCCGGCAAGAAGGACGAGCCCCGTCACCACAGCCCCGGCCGAGAAGCCGAGGAAGAAGAACCCCGGCACGAAGATCTCGACGATCCCGATCAGGACGCCGCCCGACACCCAGACCCACCAGAGCCCGGCCATCAGCCCCGTCCCCGGAGAAGCTTGAAAGCGTCGCCGAAGGCTTCGATGGCGGCGGCGGGCAGAATGATCGTCTGCTTGCCCTGCCCGTTGCCGAGCGCGTTGAGCGATTCGACCTGCTTCAGCGCGACCTGGTACTGCGCGGCCTCGAGCCCGTTCTCCTTGATCGCCTCGGCGATCACGGCGGTCGAGAAGGCCTCGGCCTCGGCCAGGATCCGCTTGGCCTTGGCTTCCTGTTCTGCCGCATAGAGGTCGGCGTCGGCCTGAAGCTCCACCGCGCGCTTGTTGCCTTCGGCGCGGGTGACGACGGCGCGGCGCTCGCGCTCGGCGTTGAGCTGCTGGAGCATCGCGTCGCGCGTGGCCTGGTCGAGGTTCACGTCGAGGATCTCGGCCCGCGTCACCTCGATCCCCCAGTCGTCGACGGCGCCGGCCACGCTGACCTTGATCGTGTCGATCAGGGCCGACCGGTTCGACTGCACCTGATCGAGCTCCATCTTGCCGATCTCGGCCCGCACGATGCCCGCGACGGTCGTGGCGATGGCGGCGTCCACGTCGCGGATGCGGTAGACGGTCCGTTCGGGTTCGAGGATGCGGTAGAAGACGCTGGTGTCGACCTTGACGAGCACGTTGTCGAGCGTGATCGCGTCCTGGCTCGCGGTGGGAAGCTGGCGCTCGAGGACCGACACCTTGTGCGCCACGCGGTCGAGGAACGGCACGATGAAGTTGATGCCGGGCCCGAGGACGGAGCGGAGGCGGCCGAAGCGCTCGACCACGTGCTTCTCGGCCTGCGGCACGATCCGGACGCCGAGCCAGATGCAGATGATGATGAAGAGCGCGATGATCAGCAGCGTGACGCCGCCGCCGCCCAGACCGCCCGTGATGTCGTTTTCCATCCAATGCCTCAACAAACCGACCGCGCGGCGGAGTATGATCCCGAATCCGGCTGAAACAAGGCGCCCTGGCGGCTTTGCGGGCGCCTGTGGCCGGGCAGGCGCAGGCGCCTGAAAAGACAAACCCCCGGGCCTTCGCCGCGGGGGTCATCCGTGGCGGGCAAGCCCGCCGTCCGTTCAGAGATGTCTTAGAGAAGACCCTCGCGCTGTGCCTTCTTGCGCGCCAGTTTCCGGGCCCGGCGGATCGCCTCGGCCCGCTCGCGCGCCTTCTTCTCGGACGGTTTCTCGAAATGCTGCCGCAGCTTCATCTCGCGGAACACGCCCTCGCGCTGGAGCTTCTTCTTCAGCGCGCGAAGCGCCTGATCGACATTGTTGTCGCGAACGCTTACCTGCATGTGGTTGTCACCACCTTTCCAAGTTAAAGTTGCTCTAGTCTGCAGGAGGTGGCCCTATAGCAAAGCCCCGCTAGCTTGTCCACTGCACCTGAACTGACGAGGAACGAGAGGATGCGTCATGCAGGATGAGACCGACGACCTCAAGGACCGGCTGCTCGACGCCGCGCTGTCGCACGTGCCCTTCGACGGCTGGTCCGAGGCGACGTTCCGGGCCGCCGTGACCGACACGGGCGCCGACATGGCCGCGGCGCGCGCGGTCTGTCCGCGCGGCGCGGTCGATCTCGCGCTGGCCTACCATCGCCGCGGCGACGACGAGATGCGCCGCCGGATCCGCGCCGCCAAGGTCGAGGACATGCGGTTCCGCGACCGGGTGGCGACCGCCGTGCGGCTCAGGATCGAGGCGATCACCGACAAGGAAGCCGTGCGGCGCGGCAGCGCGCTGTTTACCCTGCCGCAACACGCCGCCGATGGCGCCCGGGCGATCTGGGGCACGGCGGACGCGATCTGGGAGGCGCTGGGCGACGTCTCGGACGACTACAACTGGTACACCAAGCGCGCCACGCTGTCGGCGGTCTATGGCGCGACGGTGCTCTACTGGCTCGGCGACGACAGCCCCGAGGCCCGCGACACCTGGGCCTTCCTCGACCGCCGGATCGAGGACGTGATGCGGATCGAGAAGGTGAAGGCCGAGGTGCGGAAGAACCCCGTCCTGTCCCGGCTGGCGGCTGGGCCGGAATGGGTCCTGTCGCGGATCAAGCCGCCCTCGCGGATGCCGCGCGTCGATCTTCCGGGGCTCCGGATGCGGCGGCCGGGCGCCTGAGCATGAGCCTGCCCGACACGATGCGCGCGGTGGCGATCTCGGCGCCGGGCGGGCCCGAGATGCTGCGGCCCGTCGAGATGCCCGTGCCACGCCCCGGTCACGGACAGGTCCTTCTTCGGCTGAGCCATGCCGGCGTGAACCGGCCCGATGCGCTCCAGCGTGCGGGCAGCTATGCGCCGCCGCCGGGGGCGAGCCCGCTTCCCGGGCTCGAGGGGGCCGGGCATGTGGCCGCTGCAGGTCCAGGCGTCACCCGCTGGCGCGAGGGCGACGCGGTCTGCGCGCTGTTGCCCGGGGGCGGGTACGCCGAATATGCGGTCACGCCGGCCGCCCATGCCCTGCCGGTTCCCGAAGGCATGGGTCTGCGCGAGGCGGCCTGCCTGCCCGAGACCTTCTTCACCGTCTGGACGAACGTCTTCGTCCGAGGCGGGCTCAGGGCGGGCGAGGTGTTCCTTGTCCACGGCGGGTCCTCGGGGATCGGGACGACGGCGATCCAGCTTGCCCGCGTCTTCGGCGCGCGGGTCTTCGCGACCGCGGGCTCGGACGAGAAATGCGCGGCCTGCCTGCGGCTTGGCGCCGAGCGGGCGATCAACTACCGCAGCGAGGATTTCGTGGCCGTCCTCAGGGCCGAGGGCGGGGCGGAGCTGATCCTCGACATGGTGGGCGGGTCCTACCTGCCGCGCAACGTGAAGGCCCTGCGCGACGACGGGCGGCTGGTGCAGATCGCCTTTCTCGAAGGGCCGAAGGTCGAACTGAACTTCGCCGAGGTGATGATGCGGCGGCTCACCATCACGGGCTCCACCCTGCGGCCGCAGTCCGACCTCGCCAAGGCGCGGATCGCCGAGGCGCTCGAGGCGCAGGTCTGGCCGCTTCTCGAGGCGGGGCGGATCGCGCCGGTGATGGATTCCGAGTTCCCGCTCGAGGATGCGGCGGGGGCGCATGCCCGGCTCGAAGGCTCGGCGCATGTCGGAAAGATCGTGCTTCGGGTCTGAACCTTGCGGAACTTCGCCCGCGTCCGGCCGTTCCGAAGATCCCGATCCCTGGAGGACCTATCATGCGACGCCTGACGCTTTCGGCCATGGCGCTTGTCGCCGCCGGCGCCGCCCTCGCGCAGGTCGGAACAACTGTGACGGTGGCAGAATCCGACGAGTACGGAAGGTTCCTGACGGTCGACGACCTGCCCGTCTACCTCTTCGCCCCCGAGGAGGAGGCGACCGGGGGCGCCGCGCCGGCCGTGACCTGCATCGAGGAATGCCTCGACGCCTGGCCGCTCGTTCTCAGCGACGGCGACCCGATGGCGGGCGAGGGGGTGATGCCCGGGATGCTGGGCACGATCGAGCACGAGGGGCAGACGGTCGTCACCTACGACGGCTGGCCGCTGTACCGCTTCGCGCGCGACACCGAAGGCAACGCGCCGACCGGGCAGGCCATCGAGAGCTTCGGCGGGACCTGGCACCTGATCCGCCCCGATGGCGAGCGCATCGAGGGCGAGGGCGCCTGAGCACCGCCAAGCCCGCGCCTCACGGGATCGGGTCGAGCAGCGCGTCCTGCATGCGGCAGTCGCGGACGACGTCGGCGCCGCAGGGGCGCGGGTCGAGGTCCTTCGTCAGGCAGACCCGGGCTTCCTGGATGCGCCCCTCGCGGCAGGTGATCGTCACCATGTCGGGCTCCCAGCCCGGGTTGGCCTCGAGAAAGGCGTCCTCGATCACCGAAGCCGGCAGCCGCAAGGGGCGGTCGAGCCGGCGGAGGACCTCTGGGCGGGCGACCGTCTCGTAAGCCCTGCGGGCCGTCGCGAAGTAGTCTTCGGGCGGAAGTCCGGCGCAGCGGCCGTGTTTCTGCCACTGGTACCAGGCGAGGCCGCCGGTCCCCATGATGTCGGCCATCGCCGCGGTCTCGCGACGGGTCGGGTCGCGATGGGTCGTGCGGCAGTCGCTGGGCCAGCCCTCTTCGTGCTGCGGCCACAGCCCATGCAGCACCCAGCCCAGATCGCGCGCGGGGTCGCACTGGGGCGAGGCGCGCGCATCCCCCTCGAGCGCGCACCATGTGGGCGACCAAGACAGCGCCAGCACGTAGTAGTCGAACTTTCCCGCGCGGTCGCCCTCGGCGAGCGCCGGTGCGCCCCAGAGCAGGAGCAGGGCGGCAAGACGCATCATTTTCTCTTTTCTCCGGGACGAGGCGCGACTATATGGCAGGTAACTTCCCCGAAATCGAGGATGTGGTCCACCCGGACCGGCCGATTTCCCGGCGCGGGAGAGACTTGTCAGGAGACGCCCGATGAACAAACCGATCATGGCCAAGGCCACCGCCGTCTGGCTCGTCGACAACACCACGCTCAGCTTCAGGCAGATCGCGGACTTCTGCGGCCTGCACGAGCTCGAGGTGCAGGGCATCGCCGACGGGGACGTGGCCGTGGGCGTCAAGGGCTTCGACCCGATCGCGAACAACCAGCTCGAGCAGGTCGAGATCGACCGCGCCGAGAAGGACCCGGTCTACCGGATGAAGCTCAAGTTCAACCCCGCCGCGCTGGGCGAGGAAAAGCGGCGCGGGCCGCGCTACACGCCGCTGTCCAAGCGCCAGGACCGTCCGGCGGCGATCCTGTGGCTCGTCAAGTTCCACCCCGAGCTGACGGACGGCGCCATCTCCAAGCTCGTCGGCACCACGAAGCCCACGATCCTGTCGATCCGCGAGCGGACGCACTGGAACATCTCGAACATCCAGCCGATCGACCCTGTGGCGCTCGGCCTCTGCCGGCAGTCCGAGCTCGACGCGGCGGTGCAGCGGGCGGCGAAGAAGAAGGGCGAGGAGCCGATGTCGGACGACGAGCGCCGCAAGCTCGTGTCCACCGCGACCTCGCTCGGGATGAGCCCCGAGGCGCGCATCCCGACCGCGATCGCCGGGCTCGAGACCTTCTCGCTCTCGGACCCGCGCGGCGAGGAGGAGGAAGAGGACCTGTCGGTCCCCGACGCCGACACCTTCTTCAACCTGCCCAACGACGACGAGGACGACGAGGACGAGGACGCCCGCGGCCGCCGCTGACGTCAGGCGTGGGCGAGGAGGCTGTCCTCCGGCGCCTCGGTCCGTTCGGATAGCCCGTAGTTGCGGATGACGCCCGCGACGCGCAGCCGGTAGCCCGCGAACATCCCCTCGCGCCCCGCCTTCTGCGCGCCGCGATGCGCGCCGAGGCAGCGCCAGGCGCGCACGGCCTCCTCGTCGCGCCAGAACGACAGGGACAGGAGCTTGCCGGGCGTCGTGAGGCTCTGGAACCGCTCGACGCTGAGAAATCCGTCCTGCTGTTCAAGAAGCGGGCGCATCTTTGCGGCCATCGCCAGGTAGTCCTCGAGCCGCCCGTCGGCCGGTTCGACTTCGAAGATGACGGCGATCATGGTGTCTCCCTCAATAGCTGCGCCGGGCCTTCAGCGCCGCGGCGATGGTCCCGTCGTCGAGATAGTCGAGTTCACCGCCGATGGGCACGCCCTGCGCGAGCGAGGTGACCTTGACCCCCGGCCCGAGCCGGTCGGCGATGTAATGGGCGGTGGTCTGGCCGTCGACGGTGGCATTGAGAGCAAGGATGACTTCCGAAATGCCTTCCGAGGCGATCCGGTCGAGGAGCCTCGGGATGCGCAGTTCCTCGGGGCCCACCGCGTCGAGCGCCGAGAGCGTGCCGCCGAGGACGTGGTAGCGGCCCCTGAAGACGTCCGCCCGCTCCATCGCCCAGAGGTCGGCCACGTCCTCGACGACGCAGAGCTCGCCCGTCGCGCGGGCGTCATTGGCGCAGATCGCACAGATGTCCGAGGTGCCGATGTTCCCGCAGTTCAGGCACTCGCGCGCCGTGGCCGCCACCCGCCCCATCTGCTCGGCGAGCGGCTGCATCTGCATCGCGCGCTTCTTGACGAGGTGCAGGACCGCCCGCCGGGCCGAGCGCGGCCCGAGCCCGGGGAGCTTGGCCATCATCTCGATCAGCCGCTCGATGTCCCGGGTCGCTTCGGCCATCGCGTCAGAACGGGAGCTTCATGTTGGCCGGCAGGCCCAGGTCCTCGGTGATCTGCGCCAGTTCCTGCGCCGCGCGCTCCTGCGCCTTCGCCTGCGCGTCCTTGATCGCGGCGAGGATCAGGTCCTCGACGACCTCCTTCTCGTCCGAGTTGAAGATCGAGGGGTCGATGTCGAGCCCGGTCAGCTCGCCCTTGGCGGTCGCCGTTGCCTTGACGAGCCCCGCGCCGGATTCGCCGGTGACGGTGATCGTGTGCAGGGTCTCGTGCATCTCCGCCATGCGGGTCTGCATCTCCTGCGCCTTCTTCAGCATGCCGGCCATGTCGCCGAGCCCGCCCAATCCCTTGAACATCCGTGTCTCCGTCAACTGCGCGTCCCGTGGGAGATACGCCCCGGAGGGCCATGGCGCAAGGCGCGGGCCTCAGGGCGCCCGGGCGAAGAGGTGCCGCTGGGGTGCGAAGCCCATGGCGCGGAAGACCGCATGGGCGTCGGCGTTGTCGGCCCAGCTGTCGAGGATGACCTCGTCGCAGGCGGCCTCCCGCGCCAGCGCGCAGGCCGCCCCCAGAAGCGCGAGGGCATGGCCCTGCCGGCGGTGCGCGGGGTCGGTCGCGATCTGGTCGATCGAGAGCCGACGGCGCGGGGGCGAGAAGGCGTTGGCCGGCCGGTCGCGGAGGGCACAGAGTGCGTAGGCGCAGGGCGGCTCGCCGGAGAGGAGGATCGTGACGGCGGAATCGGCCAGCGCCGCGGCGAAATGGGCGTGGACGGCGGCGGGGTCCGGCGCTGCGTGGAATGTCTCGGGATGATGCGTCGCGTGCCAGCTCTGGACATGGGCGTTGAGCCGGACGAGCGCGTCGAGATCGGCGGCGGTGGCCCGTCTGGCGGCTTCGGGCGTCACTCCTCCTCGAAGGGGTCCCATTCGTCCTCGACTTCGGGAAGCGCCGCCTGCGCCGCTTCCGCTTCCCGCACCTCGGGCGCCCGGATGTCGGCGATGCGGGCCTGCGGGAAGGCGGCGAGCACGGCCTTCACCAGCGGATGTTCCATCGCCTGCCTCTCGAGAGTCGACCGCTCGGCGTCCCGCGCCTCGGCGATCGTGGGGCGTCCGCCCTCGTTCACCACCGTCACCGCCCAGCGGGCGCCCGTCCAGTGCTGGAGCCGGGTCCCGAGCTTCTGGGCGAGGCCGGGGGCGGCGCCGGGCGCAGGCTCGAACTCGATCCTGCCGGGCTCGTAGCGGGCGAGCCGCAGGCCCGTCTCGACCTCGATCATCAGCTGCACGTCGCGGTTGGCGCGGATCAGCTCGACGACCTGCCCGAAGGTGGCGAAGCGCGCGAGCGCGCTGTCGGTCTCGACCGCGAGCGCCGTGACCCCGCCCGACGCGGTGACGCGTGCGCCGGGCACGCCGCGCGCGGGGGCGAGGCCGCCCGAGGACGCGGGCGCGCCACCGCCGGACGGCGGCGGCGGCACGGGCGTTTCGGACAGTTTGCGTACGAGATCCTCGGGCGCGGGAAGGTCGGCCACATGCGTCAGCCGGATGACCGCCATCTCGGCCGCCATCATCGTGTTGGGCGCCGCCGCGGTCTCCTCGAGCGCCTTGAGCAGCATCTGCCACATCCGCGTCAGCGCCCGCATCGGCAGCCGCGCCGCCATGTCCCGTCCTCGCACGCGTTCGTCGGGCGACACGGTCGGGTCGTCGGCCGTTTCGGGCGTGATCTTGATCACGCTGATCCAGTGCGTCACTTCGGCCAGATCGCGCAGCACCGCGAGCGGATCCGCTCCGTCGGCATACTGCGCCGACAGCTCCGACAGCGCGCCCGCGGCATCGCCCTGCATCACGAGGTCGAAGAGGTCGAGCACGCGGCCCCGGTCGGCGAGGCCGAGCATCGCGCGGACCTGCTCGACCGTCGTCTCGCCCGCGCCGTGCGAGATCGCCTGGTCGAGGAGCGAGGTCGCGTCCCGTGCCGACCCCTCGGCGGCCCGCGTGATGAGCGCCAGCGCGTCGTCGGCGATCCGCGCCCCCTCAGAGGCCGCGATCCGGCGCAGGAGGCCCATCATCACCTCGGGCTCGATCCGGCGCAGGTCGAAGCGTTGGCAGCGCGACAGGACCGTGACCGGAACCTTGCGGATCTCGGTGGTGGCGAAGATGAACTTCACATGGGCGGGCGGTTCCTCGAGCGTCTTCAGAAGCGCGTTGAACGCGTTGCGCGACAGCATGTGGACTTCGTCGATGATGTAGATCTTGTAGCGCGCCGAGGCGGCACGATAGGCGACGCTGTCGATGATCTCGCGGATGTCGTCGACCCCGGTGCGCGAGGCCGCATCCATCTCCATCACGTCGACATGGCGGCCTTCCATGATCGCGCGGCACGGCTCGCAGACTCCGCAGGGTTCGACCGTGGGTCCGCCCGTGCCGTCGGGTCCGATGCAGTTCATCCCCTTGGCGATGATCCGCGCCGTGGTGGTCTTTCCCGTGCCGCGGATGCCCGTCATGATGAAGGCCTGCGCGATCCGGTCGGCGGCGAAGGCGTTCCTGAGCGTGCGCACCATCGCATCCTGCCCGACGAGATCGGCGAAGGTCTCGGGGCGGTACTTGCGGGCAAGGACCTGGTAGGCGGGCGCGTCGGACATGAGGCTCCGGGAGAGTCGGGTTCGGTCCGGGAAGACTACGGCGGGGGCGTCCGGCCGACAACCCGCGAGGCTTGCCCGGCGCAGAGGCTGGCGCTAGGCTGATTGCGCCGTCAGGGGCGGCATCCAGGTCCGCGGAAAGCCGTCATCGGCGCCCCTCGCCACGTCAAGACGACCCACTCGCGGTCTTTCTCATGCCCGGATCAGCGGACCGGCGGGCGCATCAATGAGGAAGCCTGTGACCAGATCCATCGACCAGTTGCGCCGCGACGCCAAGGCGCTGAGACGGGCCTTCGAGGCCGGAGAGACCGTTGCCCGCCAGCGCATCGCGGCCGAGGCGCCCCGTGCGCCGGGCGTGGCGCTGAAACATGCCGACTGTCTCCATGTGATCGCGCGGGAGAACGGGTTCTCGAGCTGGCCCGCGCTGCGGCTCGCGGCCGATCTTCACGGGCTCGACCGCGCCCAGCGGCAGGAGCGGCTGCGCATCGCTCTGGTCCACGGGCAGGTGCATGTGGCCGAGCGCCTTCTGGCCGAGACGCCGGACCTCGCGCGCGGGCGGCTCGACCTCGAGATCGCGCTTTACGAGCGGGCGGCGGTCGAGGCCGCGCTCGCCGCCGATCCCGGGGCGGCGGCGCGTCCCATCGGGGGCCAGCCGCCCATGTGCCACCTCGCCTTCTCGCGCTGGTTCAAGGCGCGGCCCGAGCGGGAGGGCGACATGATCGCCATCGCCGGGGCGCTTCTGGCCCATGGCGCCACCGCGAACGACGGCTTTCCCGTGGCGCCGGGCGAGGATCACCGGCTGTCCGCGCTCTATGGCGCCATCGGGCACGCCGACAACATGGTGCTGGGGCGCTGGCTTCTGGAGCATGGCGCGGACCCGAACGACGGCGAGTCGCTGTATCACGCGACCGAGCTTGGCCATCACGAGGGGCTGCGCCTGCTCCTCGGACATGGCGCCGATCCCAAGGGGACGAACGCGCTGTTGCGTGCGATGGATTTCGACGACGTGGCGGCGGTGCGGATGCTGATCGAGGCCGGTGCGCGGGCCGACGAGTTCAACGACGCGCCCGTCGCCGGGGAGCGGCCCTGGGTCGTGCCCGCGCTCCACCAGGCGGCGCGGCGGATGTGCGGGGCAGGGATGGTGGGGTGTCTTCTCGACGCGGGCGCGGAGCCCGCGCTGGCGTACGAGGGGCTGACCCCTTATGCCGCCGCGCGCCTTTACGGGAACCGGGCGCTGGAAGAGGCGCTCGAGGCCCGGGGGCAGGGGCATCCGCTCGACGGGCCGGTGGCGCTTCTCGCGGCGGCGGCAGAAGGCGATGTCCCCGCCGGGGCCGCCGTCGATCCTGCCGCCTGCCCTGAAGCCGCGCGCGGGCTTCTCCACACGCTCCTGCGCCTGCCCGGGCGGCTCGACCACGTCAGGCGGCTCGTGGCGCTGGGGCTCGATCCCGACCGGCCGGATGCCGAGGGCCTGACGCCCCTGCAGGTCGCGGGCTGGGAAGGCTTGCCCGAGGCCATGGGCTATCTCCTGACGCTCCGCCCCGACCTCACCCATGTGAACGGCTACGGCGGCACGCTGTTGTCGACGATCATCCACGGGTCCGAGAATTTCCCCGACCGCGCTGCGCGCGACCATGTGGAGTGCCTTCGGCTCGCGCTCGAACAGGGCGTGGCGCTGCCGCGTCAGGCCATCGCCTTCGCGGGCGACCCCGAGGTCGCCGAGTTTCTCGCCGACTGGGCCGAGGCGCGACCGGGGCAGGTCGTGGACGGCGGGCCGGCGTGAGCGGGGAGGTGCGGCGTCGGCCATCCCCTTGCAGAGCTGGCGGCCGAGGGAACAGGGCCGGCTCCGTTCCCGGAAACGGGACAGGTCCGATTTTCCGCATCGTCGGGAGGGCCGAGGTGAGAGGCTGGACAACGACCCAAGCGGGGCTCGTTACGGCTGCTTCCTTCCGGACCTGACCGGGTTGGCGAGGCGCCTGCCCGCGCCAACCTCTCGCGGTCTATGTAGGCGAGCTTGCCCGGCGATGCAACTCGGGCTGCCTGTGAAGCCGCCTTGGCACCTCATTAATCCCTTTCCGCTAGAACCTTCTGAAAAGGAGGTTCCGACATGCGACACGTCTTCACCCTGGCGCTTGGCGCCGTCCTCGTCTGCCTCGCGGCCGTCGCCCAGGCGCGCGACATCGGCAGTCCGCAAGGCCCCGTCATCCTCACCGTCACCAGCGCCGACGGATCGCGCTGGAGCTTCGACCGCGAGATGATCGCGGCTCTGGGCTGGCAGTCGATCACCACGATGACCCCCTTCACCGAGGGCCCGCAGGAATTCGGCGGCATCCCGCTCGCGGCGCTTGCGGAGGCGACCGGCGCGAGCGGGAGCGTCATCGAGGCCATCGCGCTCAACGATTATGCCGCCGAGATCCCGGCCGACCATCTCGAGACGCATGACGTCTTCCTCGCGCTCGACCACAACGGCGTGCCGATGCGCGTGCGCGACCGCGGCCCGGCCTGGATCATCTATCCCGCCGAGACGATCGAGGGACCGACCGACCGCTTCGATTCGCTGATGGTCTGGCAGTTGCGGGCGCTCAACTTCCGCTGATGTCGTTCGTTCGGCGCCTTCTTCGCAGCCCGCTCGTTTGGCGCGGCGCCGTCATCGTCGCGCTCTTCGTCATGCTTCAAAGCCTGCTCTATGCGGAGCGCGCGGCGCTGATCGACGAGGAGGCCAGCTTCGGCCATGCGATCCTCGACAACGCCTGGGCGATCAGCGAGCTGCTGAACGAGACCAAGAACACCAATGCGCGGCTCGCCTCATACACGGCGGGCCGCGCCGACCGGGCGTCTGTGCAGCTGTCCTACGAGCTCCTCTGGAGCCGGATCGCCGCGCTGGACTTCCCGGACCGGGTGGAGTTCGAGGGGCTGGCGCCACTGGTCGCGGATTATGTCTCGGTGCTCGAGCGGCATGACACGATCGTCTTCGACGCAGTCGAGCTCGAGACCGAGACCGCGGTCACCATGACCACCGAGCTTTCGGCGCTTGCCTCGCGCACGCGGCAGCTGTGGTCCGTCCAGTTCAACCAGAACCGGGGCCAGTTCCTCGGCTTGCTCAGCGGACAGGTCACCGGCACGGCCCACGGCGTCGACGCGCTGATGGCGCTTGTCGCGCTCGCGGGGCTTGCCTATCTCGGCTTCGGGCTGCTCGTCTCGCACGCCGCGCTTCGGCGCGAGCAGGCGCTGGCCACCGAGGCTCGCAGCGCGTCGGAAATGAAATCTACCTTCCTCGCCAACATGAGCCACGAGGTGCGGACCCCCCTCAGCGGCGTCATCGGCGCGGCCGAGCTTCTGGCGGCCACGCCGCTCGACCGGGACCAGCGCCAACTGGTCGAAACCGTCACGACCTCGGCCGAACACCTCCTCGGCGTGGTGAACCAGGTGCTCGACATCAGCAAGATCGAAGCCGGCAAGGTCGAGATCGAGGAGGGCATCGTCGACCTCCACGGCATGTTGCGGGTCGTTCTCGCGATGTTCGACAAGGCCGCGCGGGACAAGGGCGTCGCGCTCCGCATGGAGATGGCCGAGGATGTGCCGTCGCATGTCCGGGGCGACGCGCTGAGGCTGCGCCAGGTCCTCGCCAACCTTGTGTCGAACTCGGTCAAGTTCACCGATGCGGGCCATGTCGTGGCGACGGTCCGGGTGGCGCCCGACACGGGCCACGGCCAGCGGCTTGTCCTCGGGGTCGAGGACACCGGGATCGGGATCCCGAGGGCGGCCCTGTCGCGCATCTTCGAGGCCTTCGCCCAAAGCGACGTGTCCGACACGCGCCGGTTCGGGGGCACGGGCCTCGGCCTGACGATCTCGCGACGGCTGGTCGAGCTGATGGACGGCACGCTCGACCTCAGGAGCCGGCCGGGCGAGGGCACTCGTGTCACGGTCGATCTCCCGCTTCGTCCGGTCACGCTTTTCGGAACCGCGCCCGCCGGGGCGCGCGGCGCGCCCGCAGAGGACCCCGCGCCGCTCACCGTCCTGATCGCGGACGACAACGCGACCAACCGGCTCCTGCTGTCGCGCATGCTCGCCCCCCTCGTCCGCGAGGTGCGGCAGGTCGAGGACGGCGCCGACGCGCTCGCCGCATGGCGCCGGGGCGGCATCGACCTCGTGCTGCTCGACATCCAGATGCCGGTGATGACCGGGATCGAGGCCGCCTGCGAGATCCGGGCCGCCGAGCGGGCGCTGGGCGGGGCGCCGGTGCCGATCTACTCGATCTCCGCCAACGCGATGCCTCACCAGATCGAGGTCTACGCGGCGGCGGGCATGACGGGGCACCTGTCCAAGCCGTTCCGAAAGGCCGATCTCGTGGCGGTCGTCGCCCAACACCAGCCGGCCGGCCGCGGGCCGCTCGCCGCCTGACGCCTCAGCCCGGGCTGCGCTCGGCCCATCCCGCGAAGGTCTTCTCGAGCGCCACGACGACGTAGTAGAGCACGATCCCGAGGAAGGCGAGCGCGATGAGGACCGCGAACATCAGCGGATAGTCCGAGTTCGTCTTCCCCGAATCGAACAGGGCTCCAAGACCCCGCCCGTGCGGCGAGACGATCTCCATCAGGTTCGTGCCGATGAAGGCCAGCGTCACGGCGACCTTCAGGGCGCCGAAGAACTCGGGCAGCGTCTTCGGCAGCGCGATCTTCCAGAAGATCGTCGATTGCGAGGCGCCGAGCGAGCGCAGGATGTCGCGGTATTCGGGCTCGAGCGTCGAGAGCCCGATCGAGACCGAGACGGCGATGGGGAAGAACGAGATCATGAAGGCGATGAGGATCGTGTTGAAGTCGTGCTGCCCGACGAACAAAAGCGCGACGATCGGCACGACGGTGGCCTTCGGGATCGCGTTGAAGCCCACGAGAAGCGGATAGAGCGCGTCGCGCATGGTGCGCGAGAAGCCCATCACCATCCCGAGCGCCACGCCCACGGCGATGGCAAGCACCAGCCCGACGACCGTGCGCCAGAGCGTCTGCCAGCCCATGACGAGGAACAACTCCCAGTAGCGCGCATAGGCGGCGGGCAGGTCGGACGGGGCCGCCATGACATAGGTGGGCCAGCCGTTCACGCGGACGATGGCCTCCCAGACCACGAGGAAGACCACGACGGCGCCGAGGGGCGCCAGGACGGCCCGGCTCAGGATCGCGCGGCCGACGCGCCCGCTTGCGGAAGGCGGGCCGGGGGTTGTGAGCGAGGCAGGGACATAGGCCATGGGCGTCTCCTCAGGCGCGGACGGCGGCCCGGGGCCGCGCGGGGAGATCGGCGGGCACACGGCCCTGCGCGATCTCGATCTGGTGGCGCAGCACGTTCAGCATCTCGGCCGCCTCGGGCGTGTAGAGATGGTCGATGTCGCGCGCGCCCTTGAGCTTCACGTCGAGCACGAACTGCGTGCGGGCGGGCCGCCCCGACAGCACGATTACCTCGTCGGCGAGGAAGATCGATTCGCGCAGGTCATGGGTGATGAGGACGCCGGTGAAGGGCTCCTCGGCCTTCAGCGCATGCATCGTCTGCCAGAGATCCTCCCGCGTGAAGGCGTCGAGCGCGCCGAAGGGTTCATCGAGGATCAGCACGTCGGGCTTGTGGACGAGCGCGCGGCACAGCGAGGCGCGCTGGCGCATGCCCCCCGACAGCTCCGACGGGCGCTTGTCCTCGAAGCCCTCGAGGCCCACGAGCGCCAGAAGCCGCCGCGCCCGCTCCTCCTGCTGGCGCCTGGAAAGCTTCGTCGGAACGATTTCGAGCGGCAGCATGACGTTCTTCAGGATGGTCCGCCATTCGAGCAGCACCGGGTTCTGGAACGCCATCCCCACGGTCGCGCGCGGCCCCTTCACGCGTTCGCCATGGAGCCAGACTTCCCCTTGGTCCGGGATCATGAGCCCCGCCACGAGCCGCGTCAGCGTCGACTTCCCGCAGCCCGACGGGCCCACGACCGCGACGAAGCCGCCCTCGGGCACCGCCAGTTCCAGCCCGTCGAGCACGGGGAGCGGCCCGGAGGCCGTGCGGTAGGCGTGCCGCACGCCCTTGATCTCGATGAGATTGCCGCTCATGCCCGCACCCTGGCTTTCATCTTGGTCCAAATACTCTCGCCGAAGGCGAACCGCCGCGGGCGAAGGCCCGCGGCGGTCCTGCCTCATTCGACCTTGAAGCCGCCCTCGGGCAGATAGGCGTCGCTGAACAGGAGGCCCGCGTCGGGCGGCGTCTGGAAGGTGTAGACCGTCCCGATCTGGGCGAGCGCGCTCTCCATCCGGGCCGGGTCGATCCCGCCCATGCCGTTGGCCTTGACCCAGTCGGTCATCACGTTCTGCTCCACCGACATCATCAGGCGCTCCTTCTCGAGTGCCTTGTCGATCGCCGGATTGCGCTGGGCGAGGCTCTCGATCGCCGCGTCCGGATCGGCGACCGCGTCGACCCAGCCCTTCGCCACCGCCTCGAGGAAGGCCTTGAGCGTGTCGGGATTGGCTTCCGCCCAGTCGGTGTTCACAAGGATCGCGTTGCCGTAGAGGTCGACGCCGTAGTCGGCCATCAGGATGTTCGAGATGTCCTCCGCCGGGACGCCCAGCCGCTTGGTGCTGATGACGGAGGAGAAGGAGAAGCCCGTCACGGCCGCCACGTTGCCTTCGGCCAGCATCGGCTCGCGCGTCGGGAAGCCCACGGGCTCGATGGTGATCTTGCTCACGTCGAGCCCGTTCTCGGCCGCGAAGATCGGGAACTGCGCCCAGGCTCCGTCGGGCGGCGGCGCGCCCAGCACCTTGCCCTCGAGGTCCTTGGGTTCCGACACGCCCAGCGACTTCCGGCCCACGATGGCGAAGGCCGGCTTGTCGTAGATCATCATGACGGCGGTGATCGGCGCGCCCGGGTTCTGGTCGAGGAAGCGGACGACCGTGTTGAAGTCGCCAAAGCCGATGGGGAAGGCGCCGGTCGCGATCTTCGGGATCGTGTTCACGGACCCGTCCCCGGCCTCGACCGTCACGTCTAGTCCGGCGGCCGCGAAATGGCCCTTGTCGATGGCGACGAAGTAGGGCGCCGCCGGTCCTTCGAAGCGCCAGTCGAGCGCGAAGTTGAGCGGCGTCTGCGCGGTGGCGGCCGAGGCGGCGAGGATGCCGGCGACTGCCGCGATGGCACGGTGGAACAAGGGAACTCTCCTCTGTCAGATGCGATGGTATCCGGCGCATATCCTTGACGGCACGGGCGGAGGGACTCCAGAGCCCGCACCCACCCGCTGCCCGCCACGCTAGCATTGCCTGATTTTTCGGCAAGCCTTTCCGGTTCTGCCCAAGAAGCAGGAGCCGTGACTCGTCCGGCCCGGGCCGGTAGGCTCGGCGCGCAGCAGAAAGGACCTCGATGCCCGTGACCCTGATCGACCGCGACTGGCCCGACTTCGGCGCACCCGCCGTACCGCCGCCCGTGGGTCGCGCGGAACTGGCCGCGCGGCTCGCGCTGATCCGTGACGCGATGGCGGCGGCAGGGCTCGACGCGCTCGCGATCTACGGCGACCGCGAGCATTGCGCGAACCTTTCCTGGGCCTCGGGCTTCGATCCCCGCTTCGAGGAAGCGCTGATGGTCGTGCGCCCCGAGGGCGCGCCGCTCCTCATGGCGGGCAACGAATGCCTGGCCTACACCCGGGCCTCCCCGGCCGTGGCGGCGGGCGACATCGCGGTGGCGCATTGCGCGTCCTTCTCGCTTCTCTCGCAGCCGCGCGACAGCGACCGGATCGAGGTGCTTCTGGACCGCGCGCTGCTTCGGGGCGGGCGGATCGGGACGGTCGGCTGGAAGTACTGGTCGGCCGAAGAGGTCGGCGATCCCGACCACGCGATCGAGATCCCCTCGCTCCTCGCCGATCTCCTGCGGGCGCGGGCGGACGAGGTGCTGAATGCCACGGCGCTCTTCATGCATCCCGGCACCGGGCTCCGCAGCGTCGTGACGGTGGACGACATCGCCCGGCTCGAGTTCGCCAACCACATGGCGGCGGCGGCGGTGCGGCGCATCGCCTTCGCGCTCCGCGAAGGCATGAGCGACTTCGCCGCGGTCGAGGCCGGCCGGATCGGCGGCCTGCCGCTCGGCTGCCACACCACCTTCGCCACGGGCCCGCAGCCCTTCGGGCTCTCGGGGCCCACCGGCGCGCGGATCGAGACGGGCCGGACGCTGTCGTTCAACGTCTGCCACTGGGGCGCGAACGTCTGCCGGGCGGGCTGGGTCGCCGAGGGGCCCGAGGACCTGCCGGCCGAGGCGCGCGACTACGTCGAGGCCTTCGTTGGCCCCTACCTTCAGGCGATGAACCTCTGGTGCGGGTTGATGCGCCCCGGCGTGCCGGGCGGCGAGGTGCAGGCGGCGATGGACGCGGCGCTGCCGGGCTTCGGCGTGACGTTGAACCCCGGGCACCTGATCGGGACGGACGAGTGGATCTCCTCGCCCATCTTCCCGGGATCCGACCTGCCCATCCGGTCGGGCATGGCCATGCAGATGGACGTCATCCCCGACCATCCCGTCTACGGCTCGACCCGGATGGAGGACGGCTATGTCATCGCCGAGGCCGACCTTCGGGCGATGCTCGAGGAGAGGCACCCGATGGTCGCAGCGAGGGTCGAGATGCGGCGGAGCTTCCTGCGCGAGGCGGGCTACGACCTGCCCGACAGCCTCCTGCCGCTCGCCGATACCTGCGGGGTCGTGGCGCCGTACCTGCTGGCGCCACGCAAGCTCGCGGTGCTCAGAGCGTGATGCGGAACCGGGCGAAGCCGTCCGGCCCGTCGCCCGCAGGCGCGATCGACACACCGGGAACGTCGGCGGCATAGGCCGCGGCCCTGGGGCCGGTGTCGAACAGCACCGTCGTCCCCGGCATCGGCGCGAAGCTCCAGTTGCCGTCTGCCTTGGGGTCGATGGTGCCCTGTTCGACGATGTAGCGCACGATCACATCGCGGTTCGTGTCAGGCCCCTCGAAGATCACCGTGTCGCCCATGGCGCCGGGGAAGCTGCCGCCGCCGCTCGCACGGTAGTTGTTGGTGGCGACGACGAACGCCATCTCCGGTGTCACGGGCTGGCCCTTGTGGGTCAGGTCCACGATCCGGTTGGCATCCGCGTTCACGACCGCGCCGTCCGTGTCGAACCGCGACGGCTGCGACAGGTCGATCCGGTAGGTCACGCCGTCCATCACGTCGAAGTTGTAGGACGGGAAATCGGGGTTCAGGAGCGGCTGGTCGGCCCCGCCGGGCGTGATCTGGTTGAACATTCCGGCCGAGCGTTCGAGCCAGTCCTTGAGCTCGGCCCCCGTGATCCGCACGGCGCGGATCGTGTTGGGGTAGAGGTAGAGGTCGGCCACGTTCCTGATCGCCACGTCGCCGGCCGGCACATCGGTGTAGTAGTCGGGCCCGCCCCGCCCGCCCGCCTTGAAGGGCGCCGCGGCCGACAGGATGGGCAGACCCTCGTGGGCCGTGCCCTTCATCATCTGGGCCACGTACCACGACTGCGCCTGGCTCACGATCTGGACGGACGGATCGTCGGCAACCAGCGCGAAGTAGGAATGGAGCGGCGCCGTCGTCCGTCCCACCGCCCGGCGGACATAGGCGAGCGTCTCCTCGTGGTCGTCGGAGACCGAGGCGAGCACCTGCTGGTCGTCCTCCACCAGCGCGGAAATCGTGCGGTCCTCGTTGCGCCGCCAGATGGGCCGGGTCTCGGACGCCATGCCGACGACGCGCCACGCGTTCCCCGACCGTTCGAGCATCAGGTCCACGACGCCCAGATGCGAGCCCCAGAAGCCGCCCATCGTGGCGGGCTTGCCGTGGATCGTGCCGGCGGCGGCGTCGACGCCCGCCAGTCCCTCGAAGTCGGGGCCCGGGAAGACAAGGTGCTGGTGCCCGGTCAGGATCGCGTCGATCCCCTCGACCCTGGCGAGCGGCACCGAGGCATTCTCCATCCCCTCGGTCCAGTCCGCCGCGCCGATGCCGGAATGCGACAGCGCGATCACGATGTCGGCGCCTTCCTCCTTCATCTGCGGGACCCAGGCCTGCGCCGCCAGCACGATGTCCCGAGCGGTCACGTTGCCTTCGAGGTGCTTGCGGTCCCAGTTCATGATCTGCGGCGGCACGAAGCCGATCACGCCGATGCGGATCGGATGCGCCTGCCCGGCCCCGTCGGTGAGGGTGCGCTCGAGGATCACGTAAGGCGAAACGAGCGTCGTGTCGGCGGTGGGGCTCGCGCCCATGGTCTTCACGACATTGGCCGAGACGGTCGGGAAGGCCGCGCCGGCCAGCGACGTCTCGAGAAAGCCCAGCCCGTAGTTGAACTCGTGGTTGCCGAGCGCCGCGGCCTCGACCCCCAGCGCGTTGAAGGCGGCGATGACCGGATGCATGTCGCCGGCCTTCATGCCGCGTTCGTAGGCGATGAAGTCGCCCATGGGGTTGCCCTGCAGGAAGTCTCCGTTGTCGAGAAGGACCGAATTGGTCGCCTCGGCGCGGATCGCCGCCACATGGGCGGCGGTGCGCGACAGGCCCAGCGTGTCGACCGCGCGGTCGGCATAGTAGTCATAGGGCCAGACATGGACGTGGATGTCGGTCGTCTCCATCACGCGCAGATGCGCTTGGTTCGCCTGCGCATGCGCCGAGAATGGGTGAAGGAGGGTGAGGCCCGCGCCCGCGGCGGAGGTGCGCAGGAAGGTGCGGCGGGTCATGGGGACGGGGCGGCGCTGCGGCATGGAAGGCTCCCTGAGGTTGGGTCGACACTCTGACGGCGCAGCATGATCGTCATGCGACACTCCCCCTTGCCCATTCGTCACAGGCTACAGGGCATCGGCGGGAATGCGCTACAACTATTGCGCGAGTGTCCGTTTGCCTTCGCGCCGGGCCCGTGGCAGATCGGGTGCAAGGGGGACCGGACCATGCGCATCGCCGAGACAGTGACCTTCGGGGGCTCGGGCCTTGACCGCGCGGCGCATCTGCGGGGCGACGTGCAGGCGGTCGAGGGGATGCTCCGCGACCCCGCGACGCGCGTGCTCGCGGTCTGGCGCGGCAAGCCGCTCTTCGCGGGCGAGCCGCGCGGGCTCGCCTGGCTCGAGCCGGGGCACCCCGCGCTGCGCACGGCCGACGAGGCGCCGGTCTTCCTTGGCCTTGACGCGGGCGCGCCACGCTTCGCGGTCGACATCTCGGGCTGGCAGCCCGAGGAGGTGCCGGACACGGTGGGCGCCTTCTTCGACCCCTCGGAACAGCGCCACCCGCTTCTTGCCCCGGACGAAGCCTTCGGCGAGCTGCGCGCGAACATGACGCGGCTCGACCCGCGCTCGGCCGAGCTCGTGGCGACGGCCAAGGCGATCCTTGGCTGGCACGAGACGCACGGCCACTGCGCCCGCTGCGGCGCGAAGAGCCGGATCGCCGAGGCGGGCTGGCAGCGGCTCTGCCCCGACTGCGGCGCGCGCCACTTCCCGCGCACCGATCCGGTGGTGATCATGCTGATCCTGTCGGGCAACGACGTGCTCGTGGGCCGCTCGCCCGGCTGGCCCGATGGGATGTACTCGCTGCTCGCGGGCTTCGTCGAGCCGGGCGAGAGCCTTGAAGGGGCGGTGCGCCGCGAGGTGCGCGAGGAGGCGGGGGTCGAGGTGGGCGCGGTCGGCTACCTTGCCTCGCAGCCCTGGCCCTTCCCGGCCTCGCTGATGGTCGGCTGCCGCGGCGAGGCGGTGACCCGCGAGATCACGGTGGACCCGGTGGAACTCGAGGACGCGCGCTGGGTGAGCCGCGAGGAGATGCTCGAGGTCTTCGCCGGCCGCTCAAACGTCATGAAGCCCGCGCGCAGGGGCGCCATCGCGCGCTTCCTGATCGAGGCCTGGCTTGCCGACCGGCTGGACTGAGCGATGAGGTTCTCGACCCGCGTCGACGTGTCGGCCCCGGCGGAGCAGACCTTCGCGGCCTTCGCGGACTTCCCCCGCTTCGTGCGGCTGGCCGAGGCGCGCGGCGCTGTCGTGACGGTCCTGCCGTCCGCGCAGTTCGCCTGGCGCGCGCGGTTCGACTGGAACGGCGCCGCGCGCGAGGTCGCGGGCGAGGTGACCCGCCTCGACGCGCCCCGCGGCTTCGCAGCCGCCCTGTCGGCGCGGCAGGTCGACGGCACGCTCGAGGTCGAGGTCACGGCGCTCGACGCCGATCGCTCCCGCGTCCGCGTGGCGATGGACTGGCGCCCGGTCTCGATGTCGGGGCGCATCCTCCTGCAGTCGCTCCGGCTCGTGAAGGGCCGGCTCGACGACCGCTTCGCGGCCCGGATCGCCGAGATCGCAGCCCGCGCGGAACAGCGGGGGTGAGCGGGCCTTGTCGTCGCCCGCTCGGGGCGCCGCGCCCGGCTTCAGTGCCGCCGCGGGTCGGCCGGATAGACGCCGAGAAGCGTCATCTCGGAGGTGAAGTAGTCGAGTTCCTCGAGCGCGAGCCGCACGTTCGCGTCCTCGGGATGGCCCTCGATGTCGGCGTAGAACTGCGTCGCGGTGAACTGGCCGTCGACCATGTAGCTCTCGAGCTTGGTCATGTTGACTCCGTTCGTCGCGAAGCCGCCCATCGCCTTGTAGAGCGCGGCGGGGATATTGCGGACGCGGAACACGAAGGAGGTGATCATCCCCGCCTCGCCGCGCCGCC
This sequence comes from Paracoccaceae bacterium, assembly GCA_036735505.1. Taxonomy (GTDB): domain Bacteria; phylum Pseudomonadota; class Alphaproteobacteria; order Rhodobacterales; family Rhodobacteraceae; genus DAINOF01. The sequence continues at coordinate 5,901 of DAINOF010000004.1, read as the reverse complement.
GGAGGTCGGGCGTGCGCGACATCACGAGAAAGCGGGTGGTGTTGTGCTTCTCGTCCTCGATGTGGCGCGCGAGCACGTCGAGCCCGTAGATCTCGGCGGCAAGCTCCGAGGCGAGCGCGGCCTGCGCGGGATCGCCCCGCTCGGCCACCTGACGCGCGGCGGTGGCGTTGTCGGTGGCGACGACGCCCTCGATCCCGTGTTCGCGCAGGAAGCCCGCGCATTGCGGCAGGAGCACCACGTGGCTCGCCGCGCGGCGGACGTCCGACAGGCGCGCGCCCTTCACGCCGAGAAGGTTGATGTGCACCCGCACGAAGGCCTCGGCTACGATGTGCAGGCCGCTCGCCGGGAGCAGGCGGTGGATGTCGGCGACGCGCCCGTAGGTCGAGTTCTCGACCGGCAGCATGGCGAGTTCGGCCCGGCCGGACCGCACCGCCCCGATCGTGTCCTCGAAGGTCCGGCAGGGCAGCGCCTCGAGGTCGGGGCGCATTTCATGGCAGGCCTGGTGGGAATAGGCGCCCGGCTCCCCCTGGAAGGCGATTCGTTCCGTCATGCCCCACCCCTCCCATGGTCGTTTCGTCGCGGCTTTATCGCTTGAAAGGCGCAAGGGGAAGCGGGTAGAACCGCGCGACTTCTCGCGGGATGGAACGTAACATGTTCGACACGATGACGGTGACCAAGGTCGGGGCCTCGCTGTGCGGGATGCTCCTTGTCCTGCTGCTTGGCGCCTGGGCGGCCGAGTCGCTCTACCATGTCGGCGGGCACTACGGCGAACAGGCCTACGTCATCGAGACCGGCGAGGAAGAGATGGCGGCCGAACCCGTCGAGGAGGTCCCCTTCGAGGCGGTCTTCGCAGCCGCGGACGCGGGCGCGGGCGAGGGGCTCTGGCGGCAGTGCCAGGCCTGCCACCAGCTGAACGGCACCGACGGCGTCGGCCCCCATCTCAACGGCGTCGTCGGCCGCGAGAAGGCCGTGGTCGCGGGGTACGACTATTCGGACGGGGCGCTCGCGCAGGCGGGCGACGTCTGGTCGCCCGAGAACCTCGCCGGGTTCCTCGAAAGCCCGCGCGACTACATGCCCGGCACGAAGATGTCCTACTCGGGCATGCGTGACATCGAGGACCGGGCGAACCTGATCGCCTATCTGGCGCAGACCGACGGCTGACGGGCCGCAAGCGTCGGCCGCAGGAACGAGCCGCCAAGGCGGCGGTCTTTTTGTGGCCTTCGCGCTCCGGACCTCGCGAGGCGGCGAATTCGGTTAATCACGAATTCTCAACTTGAGACTTAGCCTGCGGCGGGTTTAGCCTACATGACACTCCAGCGGGCGGAGGACGAGACCCGCCGGAACAGGGAGACGCGCTCATCATGATCCGCCGCAGCACCCGCGCCGCCGACGACCGGTTCCGCCGCCGGTCGCTCAAGCTGTCGCTTCTCGCGCTCATCGCGCTGATGTGGACCACCGGCCTCGCGCTCGCGCAGGACGGCGAGGCGGTGACGGTGACCCATGCGGCGGCCAATTTCGGCGAGCCGAAGTACCCGGCCGATTTCGCCCATCTCGACTACGTCAACCCCGAGGCGCCGAAGGGCGGCGAGATCAGCTTCTGGAGCCAGGGCAACTTCGACAGCTTCAACATCTACACCCGCCGCGGCGTGGCCGGCGCGCTGACGACCGTGATGTACGAATCCATCCTCGCGAACACCGCCGACGACGCCTACGGCATCTACTGCTACCTCTGCACGACGATGGAGTTCCCCGAAAGCCGCGACTGGGTGATCTTCAACCTGCGTGACGACGTTACCTTCTCGGACGGCTCGCCGATGACGGCCGAGGACATCGCCTTCACCTTCGACCTGTTCATCGAGCAGGGCATCACCGAGTACCGGACGGTGGTCGAGGGCTTCGTGGAAGCGGTCGAGGTGCTGGGGCCGCACCGGATCAAGTTCACACTCACCGACGAGGCGCCGCGCCGCGACGTGCTGAGCTTTGCCGGCGGCACGACTGTCTTCTCGAAGGCGTGGTTCGAGGAGACCGGCGCGCGGATCGACGAATCGACGCTCACGCCCTTCCTCGGCACCGGGCCCTATGTGGTCGAGAGCTTCGACGTGGGCCGCCAGATCGTCTACGGCCGCAACCCGAACTTCTGGGGCGCCGAGCACCCGCTGAACGTGGGCCAGAACAACTTCGACCGGATGCGGGTCGAGTATTTCGCCGACAGCTCGGCCGCGCTCGAGGCGTTCAAGGCGGGCATCTACACCTTCCGCAACGAGAACTCTTCGCGCGACTGGGCGACGGGCTACGACTTCCCGGCGGTTGCGCAGGGCCAGGTGAAGGTCGAGGAACTGCCCGACGGCACCATCGGATCGGGCCAGGCCTTCGTGTTCAACCTGCGCAAGCCCGAATGGCAGGACCCGCGCGTGCGCGAGGCCGTGCGGATGATGTTCAACTTCGAGTGGTCGAACGAGACCCTGTTCTTCGGCAGCTACGAGCGGGTGAATTCCTTCTGGGAGAACTCCGATCTCGAGGCGACGGGCACGCCGACCGAGGGCGAGCTCGCGCTTCTGCGTCCGCTCGTCGAGGAGGGGCTCTTGCCCGAGACGATCCTGACCGACGAGGCGGTGATGGCGCCCGCGAACGATGCGGCCGAGAACCTGCCGTCGCGCGCGGTCCGGCGCGAGGCCGGGCGGCTTCTGGAAGAGGCCGGCTGGGTTTCGGGCGAAGACGGGATCCGCACGAAGGACGGCAAGCGGCTGACGATGACGATCCTGCAGACCAGTGCCTCGTTCGACCGGATCGTGAACCCCTACGTCGACAACCTGCGCCAGATCGGCATCGACGCGCGGCTCGACCGTGTGGACATCGCGCAATACGTCGACCGGCGGCGGACGGGCGATTATGACCTCGTCAACCACACCTTCTCGATGGGCTTCGAGCCCGAGATCGGGCTGCGGCAGTGGTACGCCTCGGAAACGGCCGAGGACAGCTCGCGCAACCTGATGGGCCTGCAGAACCCTGCGGTCGACCGGCTCGTGACGAACGTGATCGAGGCCCGGACGCTCGAGACGATGACGACGGCGGTCCACGCGCTCGACCGCGTGCTCAGGACCATCGGCTTCTGGGTCCCGCAGTGGTTCAAGGACACCCACTGGGTCGCCTACTACGACATGTACCGCTATCCCTACCCGCTGCCGCCCTATGCGCTGGGCGAGACCTCCTTCTGGTGGTTCGACGCCGAGGCGGCCGATCGTCTCCGCCAGGCCGGCGCGATCCGGTAGGGACGGGCCGTTGGGCGCCTACATCCTCCGACGCCTCCTTCTGGTGATCCCGACGCTGCTCGGGATCATGATCATCAACTTCACGCTGACCCAGTTCGTCCCCGGCGGCCCGATCGAGCAGATCATCGCGCGGATGGAGGGCGGCGGCGACGTGTTCGAGGGGATCGCCGGCGGGTCGAGCGAGATCCGCGAGACGGTCTCGGACGACCGCTACGTGGGGGCGCGGGGGCTGCCTGCGGACTTCATCGAGGAACTCGAGCGCGAGTTCGGCTTCGACAAGCCGCCGCTCGAGCGGTTCCTGAACATGATGTGGAACTACATCCGCTTCGACTTCGGGGAAAGCTACTTCCGGTCGATCAGCGTGGTGGACCTCGTGCTGGAAAAGATGCCGGTGTCGATCACGCTGGGCCTCTGGTCGACGGTGATCGCCTATCTGGTGTCGATCCCGCTCGGCATCCGCAAGGCGGTGCGCGACGGGTCGCAGTTCGACACCTGGACGAGCGCGCTCATCATCGTGGCCTATGCGATCCCCGGGTTCCTGTTCGCGATCCTGCTTCTCGTGCTGCTCGCAGGGGGGTCCTACCTCCAGATCTTCCCGCTGCGGGGCCTGACCTCGGACAACTGGGAGGAGCTGTCCCTTCTGGGCAAGGTGGCCGACTATTTCTGGCACATCACGCTGCCGGTGCTGGCCTCGACCATCTCGGCCTTCGCGACGCTGACGCTGCTGACGAAGAACTCCTTTCTCGACGAGATCAAGAAGCAGTACGTCGTGACCGCCAAGGCCAAGGGCCTCAGCGAGGGCCGCGTGCTTTACGGCCATGTCTTCCGCAACGCGATGCTGATCGTCATCGCGGGCTTCCCGGCGGTCTTCATCGGCGTGTTCTTCGGCGGCTCCCTCATCATCGAGACGATCTTCTCGCTCGACGGGCTCGGGCGGCTCGGGTTCGAGGCGGCGGTGGCGCGGGACTATCCGGTGATCTTCGGGACGCTGTTCTTCTTCGGGCTCATCGGGCATGTCGTCGGCATCCTGTCGGACCTCATGTATGTCTTCGTCGACCCGCGGATCGACTTCGACCGGCGGGAGGCCTGAGATGGCGGAACCCCGCGTGCGCGAGATCGAGGCCGATCCGGCCGAACCGACGCAGCCCGGCGTCGCGACCCCGCCGCCGCATCCGGGCCCGGGCGGACATGACGCGCCGCCGCCGGCGGTGACGGGCCGCCGCCGCCCGTTCCTGTCGCCGCTCAACCAGCGGCGCTGGCGGAACTTCAAGAAGAACCGCCGCGCCTACTGGTCGATGTGGATCTTCGCGGTGCTGTTCGGGCTGTCGCTGCTGGCCGAGTTCATCGCCAACGACAAGCCGATCCTCGTCCGCTACCAGGGCGAGTGGTTCACGCCGATCTTCCAGTTCTATCCCGAGACCACCTTCGGCGGCGACTTCCGGACCGAGGCCGTCTATGGCGACATCGAGGTGCGCTGCCTGATCATGTCGGGCGGGCTCGAGGGCTGCTTCGACGACCCCGCGGGCGTGCTGGCCGAGGCCGAGACGGGCGTCGTGAACGGCGAGGCGATCGATCGGGGCTGGATGCTCTGGCCGCCGATCCCCTTCAGCTTCGACACGATCAACGACATCGGCCGCGCCGCGCCCTCGCCGCCGGACGGGACGCATCTTCTGGGGACCGACGACACCGCGCGCGACGTGCTCGCCCGCGTCATCTACGGCTTCCGGCTGTCGATCCTCTTCACGCTGATCGTCACCACAATCGCGTCCATCATCGGGATCGTGGCCGGCGCGCTGCAGGGGTTCTTCGGCGGCTGGCTCGACCTGATCTTCCAGCGCTTCATCGAGATCTGGGTCTCGACGCCCTCGCTCTACATCATCATCATCATGTTCGCGATCCTCGGGCGAAGCTTCTGGCTATTGGTGTTCCTCACCGCGCTCTTCGGCTGGCCCGCGCTCGTGGGCGTGGTGCGGGCCGAGTTCCTGCGGGCGCGGAACTTCGAATACGTCCGTGCCGCCCGCGCGCTTGGCGTGTCGAACACGACGATCATGTTCCGCCACATGCTGCCCAACGCCATGGTGGCGACCGTGACGCTCCTGCCGTTCATCATCACCGGCACGATCGGCACGCTGGCAAGCCTCGACTTCCTCGGCTTCGGCCTGCCGTCCTCGGCGCCGTCGCTGGGGGAACTCACGCTTCAGGCCAAGCAGAACCTCCAGGCGCCTTGGCTCGCCTTCACCTCCTTCATCACCTTCGCGGTGATGCTGTCGCTTCTCGTGTTCATCTTCGAAGGCATCCGCGACGCCTTCGACCCGCGGAAGACCTTCCAGTGACCGACGCCGTCCTCAAGGTGCAGAACCTCACCGTCTCCTTCCGGCAGGACGGGGCCGAGGTGCGGGCGGTGCGCGGCGTGTCCTACGAGGTCGGCCGGGGCGAGACCGTTGCGATCGTGGGCGAGTCGGGGTCGGGCAAGTCGGTGACGGCGCTGTCCACCGTGTCGCTCCTGCCCGACAGCGCGACGGTGACGGGCTCGATCCGCTACATGGGCGACGAGATGGTGGGCGCCTCGGAGGCAACCCTGCGCAAGATGCGCGGCAACCGCATCAGCTTCATCTTCCAGGAGCCGATGACC
>DAINOF010000003.1:13592-32242 GCA_036735505.1 Paracoccaceae bacterium | reverse complement strand
TCGGCTATGCCGACGCGACGCAGGGGGGCGTGGCGGGCGTCAACCTGTCCTTCGCGGACGGGCAGACCCTGTTCGTCCGGGCCGCCCCGGGTCCGGCAGAGCTGTCGGCCGGCGGGCGCACCGTCTCGGGCAAGGACCTTCTGGTGGTCGCCGACCGCGGCAGCGCGCCCGATGCCGTCCTGGTGACCGGAGATCGGACGGACCGCGGGTCAAGCTGGCAGGAGGTGCGGGGCGCCTACGACTTCCTCATGGTGCCGGACCAGTTCGTCTGGGAACGGAACGCGGCGGGCGAACTGGTGGTGGACCTCCATTCCGGGTCGGTGCCGGTGCTGGGCGAGGGGTCGGCGCGCCCGGGCCTTGTGCCGCAGGTCGGCCATGCCGGACCCGACCGGATGACGGGCGGCGCGGGCAACGATGCCCTGCTGGGGCTGGAAGGGAACGATACGCTTGACGGCGGCGCTGGCGACGATGTGCTGGCGGGCGGCCCCGGAGCCGACGTCCTGATCGGCGGTGCAGGCCGCGATCTGGCCGACTATGCCGGGTCGCCGCAGGGCGTCGTGGTGTCGCTGGCGACCGGCCGCGGTACGGGCGGCGATGCCGAAGGCGACGTTCTGATCGGCATCGAGGACCTCACCGGTTCGGAGCATGACGACGTCCTCACAGGCGACGGCGGGGCCAACACGCTGCGGGGCGGGTCCGGTCACGACCTGCTGCGCGGGGAAGCCGGCGACGATGATCTCCACGGCGGAGAGGGCAACGACAGGCTGTACGGCGGCCCGGGCAGCGACAGGCTGTACGGCGACGCGGGGAACGACCACCTGGTCGACCTTCTCGGCGGGGGGGTGATGGACGGCGGCGACGGCGATGACCGGGTCGTGGCCGGACTCGGCGACTACACGATCTCCGGCGGTGCCGGAGCCGATCTTCTCGTGGGGGGGTTCGGCGACGACGTGATCACGGGCGGCGCGGGTGACGACCTCTTGATCGGCGACCCTGTCGGTTCGCATCTCTACGGGAACGACGTGCTGGACGGTGGGGCAGGGGACGACCGCATGATGGGCGGGGCCGGGGCTGACCGGTTCGTCTTCCGCGCCGGGGGAGGCCACGACGAGATCGCGCGCTATGAGGTCGACTGGACCAATCCGGCGGCCTCTGTCCGCATCGGGTCCGACTTCACACCGGGGATCGACAGGATCGTCTTCGCGGGAGGAACCTTCACCACCGCGGCCCAGGTGTTCGACGCGATCGAAACCGCCGATGGCTCGGCGCGGATCGTCCTTGGCGCGACTTCGCTGACGCTCCACGGCGTCTCGGCGCTCGAGCTTTCGGCCGACGACTTCGTCTTCTAGGAGATCCTGGTGACCCGCTCCCTCCGCCCCGCCCTGCTCCTGCCCATCCTGCTCCTGGCCGCCTGCGGTGGCAGCGGCGGGCCCGCGACAGTGCCGCCGACCCAACAGGGCGTCTTCCCGCCGAACGGCGTCAATCCGGCCGCGCCCGGCGACCCGGTCTTCCGGAGCGGGGGCAGCGGCACGGCGACCGGCACGGCCTTCGGGTTTCGCGGGAACGGCCAGCCCGTGACCGAGATCGGGACGATCACGGTCGATCTGGCGACGGGCGCGGTCACCGGCGGCGGATTTGTCGGAACCCTTTCGGCCACGGGCGACCTGATCGTGCTGACGGGCGGCGCGGGACAGGTCGCGCTGGATGCAGGCGGCCGGGACTTCGCCCGCCTCTATGACCGGCAAGGGACGCTTTCGGATGTGGGCGTGATCGGCGTTGCCACGCCCGCCGACCAGATCCCGCAGGGCGCGGCGTCCTACACCGGTCGCGCCGAAGTCACGGCGGTCGATGGGACGTCCATCTACACGCTTCAGGGGACGGCCATCGTCGACGCGAATTTCCCCGTCGGAACCGTCACGGTCCATCTCACCGCCCTTGCCGGCACCGCGCAGGCCGGCACCGCCGCACCGCAGGCCGTCCCGGACGCGGGCCGGGTGACGGTTTCGGACGCGCCCCTCACCGGCGCGACCTTCGCGGGCGGAACCCCGTCCCTCTCGGGCACTCCCTTCACTGCCACCGGCCCGCTGCGCGACGCGGGAAGCGCCGGCAGCTTCTTCGGCCCGAACGGCGACGAGGTGGGCGGCCGCGTCCTGATCGAAGAGACGAACGGCCCCCTCCGCATCCTCGGCCGTTTCATCGCCGACTAGCTGTCCGGACCGGGAGACGGGCAGTGGTCCGCCTCTGGGCTCCGGACTGCTTGATGGTCTGAGTCCGCACAGGACGCGTGCGGCGAGGATGACGGTGGAGAGGACGACCTTGACGAGGTGCACGCCAAGCTTGGCGAGTAGGCGGGGTGGTGCGCGGGTCCATTCCGGCGCCGTGGACGGTGATGACACACCCTGCAGACCGGGGGTCGTGACGCGAAATCCGCCAACCGCCTTCGCCGCCGATACCTGTGGTTCACGGACAATCCCCGCATGTTGCCTTGGTTCGAGTTGCGGGACCAAGCGGATGCCTGTTGCCCGAAAGCAACCGAGCATAGCTCCCGCCCGGAAGAGCCGCGCCAGCGGCCCGGGCAGCGGCTGGCCGCCCCCACGGCCAGCCGCTTTGGTGCCGCCGGCGCGCGCTCAGGGGTCGTCCGACCTTACGGGATAAAGCGAAGACCCCCGGAGTCCTGGCGGCTGTCCGCGGCCATCCGCAGCCCTGCCGATGCGCAGTGACCGTCCGCATCGGGCTCTTCGACGCCTCCCCGGCACTCCGCCCGGAAGAGCCGCGCCAGCGGCCCGGGCAGCGGATGGCCGCCCCCTCGGCCAGCCGCTTCGGTGCCGCCGGCGCGCGCTCAGGGGTCGTCCGACCTTACGGGATAAAGCGAAGACCACCGGAGTCCTGGCGGCTGTCCGCGGCCATCCGCAGCCCTGCCGTTGCGCCGTGACCGTCCGCATCGGGCTCACACCGGCCAGCGGTCCTTCGTCCCATGACCGCGACGCCGGCCGGGCCGACGTCCTCACCCCCAGCCCGACGGCTCCTGCCTCAGACCGCGGGTTTCTTCCGCAGGAGCGGCATGACCTCGGCCATCTCGGGGCCGCGCTCGCGCCCGGTGATGGCGAGCCTTAGCGGCATGAAGAGGCTCTTGCCCTTGCGGCCGGTCCTTTCCTTCACGGCGCCGGTCCACTCGGCCCAGGTGTCCGGGCCGTAGGGCGGATCGGGCAAAAGCGCCAGCGCCTCGCGCAGGAAGTCGGCGTCCTCGGGGGCGACCGCAGGGTCGGCCCCGCCCGCGACGACGCGCCACCAGTCGGGCAGCTCTGACAGCGTCGCGATGTTGCCCCGCACGACCGACCAGAAGGGCTCTGCCATGTCGTCGGGCACGCCCGCTGCGCGGACCTCGCCCTCGACCTGCGCCAGCGGCATGCCGTGAAGCACCCGGGCCGACAGGGGCCCGAGGTCGTCGGCGTCGAACTTGGTCGGTGCCGACCCGAAATGCGACAGATCGAACCCCTCGGCCAGCTCGTCGAGCGATCCGCGGATCTCCACCGGGTCCGAGGACCCGAGCCGCGCCATCAGCGACAGAAGCGCCATGGGCTGGATGCCGCGCGCGCGCAGGTCGCGGAGCGCGAGCGTGCCGAGACGCTTGGACAGCGCCTCTCCTCCCGGCCCGGTCAGGAGAGAGTGATGCGCGAAGGACGGCGGCGTCCCGCCGAGCGCGCGGATGATCTGGATCTGCGTCGCGGTGTTCGTCACGTGGTCCGACCCGCGCACGATATGGGTGACGCCCATCTCCATGTCGTCCACGACCGAGGCCATGGTATAAAGCACCTGCCCGTCGGCCTTGATCAGAACCGGGTCCGAGATGCTGCCCGCGTCGATCGAGATCGGCCCGAGGATGCCGTCCTCCCACTCGATCCGTTCCTGGTCGAGGAGGAACCGCCAGACGCCCGGTCCGCGCTCGGCCCGCAGCCGGTCGCGCTCGGCTGGCGCCAGCGCCAGCGCCGCACGGTCGTAGACGGGGGGACGCCCCATGTTGAGTTGCTTCTTGCGCTTGAGGTCGAGCTCGACCGGGCTCTCGAAGGCCTCGTAGAACCGGCCCATCCCGCGCAGCCGCTCGGCCGCCTCCGCGTAGCGGTCGAGCCTCAGGGACTGCCGTTCCTCCCGGTCCCAAGTGATGCCGAGCCATGTCAGGTCCTCGCGGATCGCCTCGACATACGCGTCCTTCGACCGTTCGGGGTCGGTGTCGTCGAGCCGCAGGATGAACTGCCCGCCTGTCTTCCGCGCGATCAGGAAGTTGAAGAGCGCGGTGCGCAGGTTGCCCACATGCAGGTAGCCGGTGGGCGAAGGGGCGAAGCGGGTGACGGTCATCGGGGTCTCCTTGAGCCGCGGTCTCTTTCACAAGGGGCCGAAATTGTCCATATCGGCGCCATGGACTGGACCCAGGCAGTGCCCCCCGACGCGGGCGAGATCGAGGACATGGCGCGCGCCGCCATCGCGGCCCTGCCCGAGGCCTACCGGGCGGCGGCGGCGGCCGTGGCGCTGCGCGTCGAGGACTTCGCCACCGACGAGATGCTCGACGATCTGGGCATCGACGACGCCTTCGAGCTGACGGGGCTCTACGACGGCGTGCCGCTCACCGAGAAGTCGGTGATGGACCAGCCCGACCGCCCCGACGCGATCTGGCTGTTCCGCCGGGCGATCCTCGACGAATGGGTGGGCCGCGGGGACATCGCGCTGTTCGACCTTGTCGCCCATGTCTATGTCCACGAGCTTGCCCACCACTTCGGCTGGTCCGACGATCAGATCGCCGCCATCGACCGCTGGTGGGAATAGCGTCCGCGGCCATGACGCTCCGGCCGGTCCCTGGCCCGCCAGAAACCATCAAATCGACGTGAGATGCTCGGATCCGGCGCCCGGAGGTTTGACAGGGCACGCCCGGCCGGGTCCAGACTGCGGCAGAACCTCGGGAGGGCTGCCACCATGAGACGACCTGCACGCATCACGTTGCTCGCAACGGCCGCCGTCGCCCTCTTCGCGGCAGGGGCGGGGGCCGAGACCTTCCGCTGGGCGGGCACGACCGACCCCCAGACGATGGACCCGCATGCGGCGAACCTCGCGCCGGTCACGTCGTTCCTGAACAACGTCTACGAAGGGCTCGTCCGGCGCGGCAAGGACATGTCGATCGAGCCCTCGCTCGCGACCTCGTGGGATCTGCTCGAGGGCGAGCCCGGCTGGCGGTTCCGCCTGCGCGAGGGCGTGACCTTCCACGACGGGGCCGCCTTCACGGCCGACGACGTCCTGTTCTCCTACGAGCGGGGCATCGCCGAGCAGTCGGACGTGAAGTCCTGGTTCGCGCCCGTCGCCGAGGTGCGGGTGGTGGACGACTTCACGGTCGACTTCGTCACGAAGGGCCCCAACCCGCTGTTTCCCGACAGCATCGCCAACTGGATGATCATGGACCGCGACTGGGCCGTGGCGAACGGCACCGTGGCGCCCGCCCGCGACGTCGAGACCTTCGCAACGCGGCACACCAACGGCACCGGCCCCTTCATCCTGACCGCGCGCGACCCGGGCGTCGAGACGCGGCTCGTGCCCAATCCCGACTGGTGGGACACGCCCGAGCACAACCTCACCGAAGCCATCTTCAACCCGATCGAGACCGCCGCGACCGGCCTCGCGGCGCTGATTTCGGGCGAGGTCGACATGCTCGCCCCTGTCCCGGTGCGCGACGTCGAGCGGCTGCGCACGCTCGACGGCATCCGGACCTTCGAGGGGATCGAGACGCGGGTCATCATGCTGGGCTTCGGCCACGCGAAGGCGACGCTGACCGGCAGCGACGCGCCGAACCCGTTCCAGGACCTGCGCGTGCGCCGGGCCGTGGCGCAGGCCGTCGATGTCGGCGCCATCGACACGGTGCTCATGGCCGGCATGGCCGAACCGGCAAGCCAGCTGATCCCCGCGGGCCTGTCGGGCTTTTCCGAAGCCAACGACATCCGCCCGGCCCACGACGCCGAGGCCGCGCGCGCGCTTCTGGCCGAGGCGGGCGTCCCGGACGGCTTCGCCTTCGACTTCAAGTGCACCAACGACCGTTACATCAACGACGAGGGCGTGTGCCAGGCCATCACCGGCATGCTCGCACAGATCGGGCTTCAGGCCCGGCTCGACGCGATGCCGGTGCGGACCTACTGGGATCAGCTGCGCGCCGGCAACTACGACATGTTCCTTCTCGGCTGGTCGCCCGGCACCTTCGACGCCGAGCATCCGATCCGCTTCCTCGCCCATACGCCGACCGAGCAGCTCGGCACCTGGAACTTCGGGGGCTATTCGAACGCGCGGGTCGACGCGCTTCTCCCGCTGATCCAGCAGGAGATCGATCCCGCGGCGCGGCAGGCGATGATCGACGAGACCGTGGCGACGATGCAGGCCGAGGTCGCCTATGTGCCGCTCTACGTCGAGCCTCTGGTCTGGGCGGCGCGCGATGGCGTCGACCTCGTCCAGCGCCCCGACAATTTCTTCATGCTGCGCTGGGTCACGGTGAATTGACCTCCCGCGGCGCGCCTGTGCGCGCCGCCACAGCCATCGTGCGGGCATCGTCACTGGCCCGTATCACAGGCCGGCCTAGCATCTGCACCTCAACAGCCCCAGGGAGACAGACACCGTGACCCTCACACGACGCCAGGCGATGCTGACCACCGCCGCCCTGCCCTTCGCCGCCGCCGCGACCCAAGTCGCGCCGGCCCTTGCCCAGGACATGAGCATGACGCCTCCGAACGCCATCAAGCACAGTTTCATGCTGGGCGACTTCGAGGTCTCGACGCTGCTGGCCGGGACCCGCACCGTCGAGAACCCGCAGGAGATCTTCGGCCTGAACGTCCCGCCCGAGGACTTCGCCGCGGTGAGCGCCGCAAACTTCATCCCCACGGATCGCGCGCAGTTCTTCTTCACGCCGACGGTGGTGGACACCGGCGCGGGGATCGTCCTCTTCGACGCCGGCCTCAATGCCGACGGCATCACCGCCGCGCTCGCGGCCGCAGGCTACGCACCCGAGGACGTCGCGACCGTCGTCATCACCCACATGCATGGCGACCACATCGGCGGCCTGACGCGCGAGGACGGCACGCCCACCTTCGCCAATGCCGCCTACGTCACCGGCCAGGCCGAGTTCGACCACTGGGCCGCGCAGGGCAACGAGGGCTTCGAGGCCAAGGTCCGCCCGCTCGCCGACCGCTTCACCTTCATCGGCGACGAGGGCACGGTCGCACCGGGCATCACCGGCATGGCCGCCTTCGGCCACACACCGGGCCACATGGTCTACCGGCTCGACTCCGGCGGCAGCCAGGTCCTTCTCATGGCCGACCTCGCCAACCACTACGTCTGGTCGGTCGCCTACCCCGACTGGGAAGTCCGCTTCGACGCCGACAAGGCCGCCGCCGCGCAGGCGCGCCGCCGCATCCTCGGCATGGCCGCCTCGGAACGGATGCCGGTCATCGGCTACCACATGCCCTTCCCGGGCATGGGCTTCATCGACACGCGCGAGGACGGCTTCCGCTACGTGCCGACCTCCTACCAGATGATGCTGGGCTGAGCCCGGACCTTTTCGCGGCTGGCGCTCCGGCGCCGGCCGCTCCATAGTGCCTGGCGATACCGCTAACGGACCCGCCGCGCCATGCCTGCCATCCTCACCGTGACCCTGAACCCCACCGTGGACCTCGCGACCGCCGCGCCCGCGGTCGTCCCCGGCCTCAAGCTCCGCTGCGCCGCGCCCCACGTCGACCCCGGCGGCGGCGGGATCAACGTGAGCCGCGCGATCAAGCTGCTCGGCGGCCGGTCCACCGCGCTCGTCGCGATCGGCGGCGCCGCGGGCGCGCGGCTCCTCGAACTCCTGACGCAGGAGGGGATTGCCACGGTCGGCTTCCAGGGGCCGGGCGAGACGCGGCTTTCGCTCTCGGTCACGGACCAGGGCTCGAATGACCAGTACCGCTTCGTCCTGCCCGGCCCCGACTGGAGCGAGAAGGACGTCGGCCGCGCGCTCGACACGCTCGACCAGGCGACGGGGTCCGACACGCTCGTCGTGCTCTCGGGCAGCCAGCCGCCGGGCGTGGCCAAGAACTTCCCCGCGATCCTCGCCCAGCACGTCTCGGAACGCGCGGCGCGGCTCATCGTGGACACCTCTGGTCCGGCGCTCGTCAACCTCGTCGAGGCGCCGCATGCCGCGATCCACGTCCTGAGGATGGACGGCGAGGAGGCCGAAGAACTCGCCGGCCGACCGCTGCCGCGCCCCGAGGACAGCGCGGACTTCGCCGCCGGCCTCGTGGCGCAGGGGGTCGCCGCCATCGTCATCGTCGCGCGCGGCGCCGACGGATCGGTGCTCGCCTCGGCCGAGGGCCGCTGGCACGCGGTCGGCGCGGAGGTCACGGTGGTCAGCAAGGTGGGCGCGGGCGACAGCTTCGTCGGCGCCTTCACGCTGGCGCTCGCGCGCGGCGACGCGCTGCCCGACTGCCTGCGCTTCGGCGTCGCGGCGGCGAGCTCGGCGGTCACGACCGAGGCCACGCGCCTCTGCGACCGGGCGATGACCGAGGCGCTGATGGCCGAATGCCGGGTGCGCGCCCTCTGACGCGCCCCCGGCTTCTTCTGGCCGGGACGGGGGAGGAGCCCCCGCCCTGACGTCTCAGCCCGCGATCTTCGCGGTGAACTCAGTTAGCCGCTTCGCCTGGTGCGCGACCGCCGCCTTCGCCTCTTCCCCGAAGGCGCCCGCCTGCACCGACGTGCCGTAGGGGTTGCCGCCCGCCGCGAACAGGACGGGGTCGGTATAGCCCGGCGCCACGATGATCGCGCCCCAGTGCATCACGCTGGTGTAGAGCCCGATCAGGGTCGTTTCCTGCCCGCCGTGGGCGTTCTGGGCGCTCGTCGTCGCGGTGAAGGCCTTGTTGGCGAGCTTGCCCGCCATCCAGAGCGGCCCGAGCGTGTCGATGAAGGCGCGCGCCTGGCTCGCGACCGATCCATAGCGGGTCGGCACCGCCCAGAAGTATCCCTGCGCCCAGTCCATGTCGTCGTGGCTGATGACGGGGATGCCCGCGACCTTGTCGGCCTGGGCCTTCCAGGCGTCCTGGGAGGCCACGACCTCGGCCGGCGCGGTTTCGGCGAAGCGGACGAGGCGGACCTCGGCGCCGGCGGCGCGCGCGGCTTCGGCCGCGGCTTCGGCGACGGCATGGTTGGTGCCGTAGGTCGAGTAGAAGGCGACGAGGATCTTCGGGGCGGACATGGGGCGGCTCCTGGGTGAGTGGCGGGCGACCTGTCAGTTAGTCCCTCATGGCCTTTCTGTCTTGGCGGGAAACCGAAGAGACTCTGTGCGCTGGCGCAGAGAGGTGTCGATCGCGGTGCCGCTCTGCGCGCGCCGGTCCTTCAGCGGAAGGCGGGACCGTGCGCCCAGACGGTCAGCGAATGCCGCGTTCCCCGCGTCACCGGCGTGACCCGGTGCAAAAGGTAGCTCGGGAACACCGTCGCCGCGCCGCGCGCGGGATCGGCCGCGACCACATGGGCCGACGGCATGATCTCGAGCCGCCCGCCCTCATAGGCGTCGGCCGCGCTCAGCTGGATGACCAGCGTGAGCTTGCGCCGTGCGGCGAGCGGCCCGTCGCCGATGTCGGAATGCCAGGCGAAATGCCCCTCGCGCCCTGCGTCGTAGGCCGCGACCTGCGCGCTTTCGGCGAAGTCCTCGAGATCGAAGCGGAAGGTGTCGCGGTTCGCCATCGCGACGGCTTGCACCACGCGGTCCATGACCCAGTCCGCGCCGGGCAGGTCCTCGACCCAGACAAGGCGTGCGCGGCGCAAGTTGTGGTCGGTCGCGCGCCCGACGAGGCGGGCGTCCTCGGCCGGCGCGTCCGCGACCGCGGACAGGAGCCGGTCGCAGTCGGCCGGGGAGAAGGCGTCGGGAATCGAGCGGACGAAGATCATGCCGCGGCTCATGCGCCCGGCCGGCGCGACCCGCGCGACGGATCGCGACAGGCGCGCGCGTTTGCGACATCGTCGGCAGGGGCTCGCCCCGCTCCTCGCCTCCGGCCGGTTCACCCCCGGGCGATTTCCTGCCAGAAGACGCCGGGACATCACGAGAGGCCCGGCCATGCATCCCAATCCCGCCTTCCGGAAGGTCGCCGACGCGGCGACGCTGGCCTTCCTGCGCGCCCGCGCCTTCGGGACGCTGGCGGTCAGCGCCGAAGCCGGGCCGCTCCTGTCGCACGTGCCGTTCCTCCTGTCGGCGGATGCGGCCTCGGCCGACCTGCACCTCGTCCGGTCGAACCCGATCGCGCGGATGGACGGCGTGCCGGCGGTGATCGCCGTCTCGGGGCCGGACGGCTACGTCTCGCCCGACTGGTACGGCATGGGCGACCAGGTCCCGACCTGGAACTACGTGGCTGCCCATGTACGCGGCCGGCTCGAGCGGCTGCCGGAGGCGTCGATGCGCGACATGCTCGACCGGCAGTCTGCCGCCCACGAGGAACGCCTGCTTCCGAAGACACCGTGGACGGCCGACAAGATGAGCGACGGCGCGCTCGACCGGATGATGCGGGCGATCCTGCCGTTCCGGCTCCATGTTGACCGGATCGACGCGACCTGGAAGCTGAACCAGAACAAGCCCGACGCGGCGCGGCTTTCGGCCTCCGCCGAGATGGAGCGGTCGGGCATCGGGCAGGAGACCGGGGCGCTCGCGCGGCTGATGCGCGATCCGCCCGGGTGAGGCGCGCAGGCGATGGACAGACGCCCGGGCGCCCCCTACATTCGCGGTTGACAGGAGGAGGATGTCCATGGCCCTGCCGCTCGCCCCCATCGCCGGTTTCGCGCTGCGCTACGGCGCGGTCGCGCTCACCGCCTACGCCATCGCGCGGGTGGCCGAGCGGGGGCACCGCGACCAGCGTGCCGAGGACGCGATGGACGACCTCCCCGAAGGCGTCCGCCTCCGGCGCGAGGCCGACCAGGTATCGGGCGCCGGCCGCTTCGTGCGCACCGTGCGGGTCGGCCACGGCGGCCCGGGCATCGAGATCGACGCGAGCGCCATCACCCGCATCCGCTTCCGGCGCGTCTGATGCAGCTCGTCGACAGCCCCGCCTCGCCCTTCTGCCGCAAGGTGAAGGTCGTCCTGCACGAGAGCGGCCTGTTCGGCGATGTCGAGATCGTGCAGGTCGCCACCACGCCGCTCGCCACCGACGGGCAGGCGGCGGCGAACAACCCGCTGGGCAAGATCCCCTCGCTCGTCCGGGCGGACGGACCGTCGCTTTACGACAGCCGGGTGATCTGCCGCTTCCTCGATGCCAAGGCGGGCGCCGGGCTCTACCCCGAGGCCCGCATCTGGGAGGTGCTGACGCTCGAGGCCACGGGCGACGGGATCATGGATGCCGCCGTGCTCATGATCTACGAGGTGCGTTTCCGGGAGGAGAATCATCGCAACGCGGCCTGGGTCGACGCGCAGTGGACCAAGGTCGCCCGCGCGCTCGACGCGCTCGAGGCGCGCTGGATGAGCCATCTGCACGGCAAGCTCGACGCGGGCCAGATCTCGGTCGCCTGCGCGCTGGGCTACCTCGACTTCCGGCATGGCGACCGCGACTGGCGCCGCGCCCACCCGGCGCTCGCCGCCTGGTACCAGGGCTTCGCGGCGCGGCCGAGCATGGAGGCGACGGTTCCGCCCGCGTGACGCTCCCCCTCGGCGCCTTCCTGACGGTCTGGACGATCCTGGCGCTGAACATCCTCTCGCCGGGTCCGAACGTGCTGAACACGATCACGACCGCCATGGGGTCGGGCCGCGCGGCCGGGCTTGCCTCGGCGGCGGCCGTGGGCCTCGGGATCGGGGTCTGGTGCCTTGCGATGTCGCTCGGGATGGCGGCGCTTTTCGCGCTCGTGCCCTTCGCGCAGGAGGCGCTGACGCTGATGGCGGCGGGGCTTCTGGTGTGGTTCGCGACGAAGTACCTTCGCGCGGGCGTGCGCGGCCTCTCGGGGCGCGAGGTCTCGATCCGGGGTGTGTCGGGGCTCGACCTGCGGGCGTCGTTCCTGCGCTCGCTCGCCGTGAACGCGACGAACCCCAAGGCGCTGACCACCTGGATCGCGATCCTCGGCATCTTCCCGACCGCCTCGGCCGGACCGGGCGACATCGCGCTCCTGACGCTGGGCGCCTGCCTTCTGTCGGTGTCGATCCACACGGTCTATGCCGCGGTCTTCTCGACGCGGGCGGCCGCCGCGCTCTACCTTCGGGCGGCGCCGGTCATCAACCTCGGCGTTGGCGTCTTCTTCCTGGGCTTCGCGGTCAAGCTCGCCGCGCCGCTGCTCGCCCGCGCCCTGTGAGCGCTACCATGCGACAGAAGGTGCAGCGATGTCGCGGCATTGTCTGCTGGACGTGGCGAGGGGTGGAGGCTACATAGCCACGGGTACGGACGACCCGGGCCTGCGGCCCGTTCGCCGGTCTTGCTGCGACCGGCCTCGCAGATGGAGAAAATCGTGTCCCACGCAGACGATCACGAAGGCACGCGCCGCGACTTCCTCTACTTCGCCACCGGCGGGGCAGCGGTGGTCACGGTCGGCGCGGCGGTGTGGCCGCTCGTCAACCAGATGAACCCCTCGGCCGACGTGCAGGCGCTGTCGTCGATCCTCGTCGATGTCTCGGCGGTCGAGCCCGGCACGCAGATCTCGGTCAAGTTCCTCGGCAAGCCGGTCTTCATCCGCCGCCGCACCCCCGAGGAGATCGAGGAGGCCGCGCAGGTCGACCTCGGCGACCTGATCGACCCGATTGCGCGCAACCCCAACATCGCGGGCGACGCGCCGGCGCTGGACGGCAACCGCACGCTCGACGAGGCGGGCGAATGGCTCGTCCAGATCGGCGTGTGCACCCACCTCGGCTGCGTGCCGCTGGGCGACGGATCGGGCGACTACAACGGCTGGTTCTGCCCCTGCCACGGGTCGCACTACGACAACTCGGGCCGCATCCGCCGCGGGCCCGCGCCTGAAAACCTTCACATTCCCGTCGCGAGCTTCATCGACGACGTGACCATCCAGCTCGGTTAAGGGAGAGAGCCATGTCCGGAATTCCCCACGACCACTACGAACCGAACTCGAACGCGGAACGGTGGCTGCATCGCCGCCTGCCGATCGTCGGGCTCGCCTACGACACCCTGATGATCCCGACCCCCAAGAACCTCAACTGGATGTGGATCTGGGGCATCGTGCTCGTGGTCTGCCTTGTCCTGCAGATCGTCACCGGCATCGTGCTGGTGATGCACTACACGCCGGACACGACGATGGCCTTCGCCTCGATCGAGCACATCATGCGGAACGTGAACGGCGGCCACATGCTGCGCTACGTGCACATGAACGGCGCTTCGCTGTTCTTCGTCGCGGTCTACGCGCACATCTTCCGCGGCCTCTACTACGGGTCCTACAAGGAGCCGCGCGAGGTCACCTGGATCATCGGCATCCTGATCTACCTCCTGATGATGGCGACCGCCTTCATGGGCTACGTCCTGCCCTGGGGTCAGATGTCGTTCTGGGGCGCCACCGTGATCACCGGCCTTTTCGGCGCGATCCCCTTCGTGGGCGAGAGCCTGCAGACCTGGCTTCTGGGCGGGCCGGCGGTCGACAACGCGACGCTGACGCGTTTCTTCTCGCTGCACTACCTCATGCCCTTCATCATCCTGGGGCTCGTGATCCTGCACATCTGGGCCTTCCACACGACGGGCAACAACAACCCGACCGGCGTGGAAGTGCGGCGCACGTCCAAGGAAGAGGCGGAGCGCGACACGCTTCCGTTCTGGCCCTACTTCGTGATCAAGGACCTCTTCGCGCTCGCCGTGATCCTGGCGGTGTTCTGGGCGATCGTGGGCTTCATGCCGAACTATCTCGGACACCCCGACAACTACATCCCCGCGAACCCGCTCGTGACGCCGGCGCATATCGTGCCCGAATGGTACTTCCTGCCGTTCTACGCGATCCTGCGCGCCTTCGACGACACCGTGTGGCTCGTCCAGATCGTGTCCTTCGTCACGGGCGGCATCATCGACGCCAAGTTCTTCGGCGTGCTGGCGATGTTCGGCTCGATCCTCGTGATGGCGCTGGTGCCGTGGCTCGACACGTCCGCGGTGCGGTCGGGCCGGTATCGCCCGATGTTCAAGTGGTGGTTCTGGCTGTTCGTCGTGAACTTCTTCGTCCTGATGTGGGCGGGGGCGATGCCGGCCGAGGGGATCTATCCCGTGATCGCCCTGATCGGGTCGACCTACTGGTTCGCCTACTTCCTCGTGATCCTGCCGCTCCTCGGCGTCTTCGAGAAGCCGCTGCCGATCCCCGCGACCATCGAGGAAGATTTCAAGGCCCATGCCGCCCAGAACGTCGGCGGCACCCGGACCCTCGTCGATCCGACGCCGGCCGAGTGACGGAAGGACTGGTGACACCATGATGAAGAAACTGGCAATCACTGCGGCACTGGCGCTTGGGCTCGCCGCGGGTCCGGCCCTGGCGGCGGGCGAGGCGGGGAAGATCACCGACTTCAACTTCCCGCACGAAGGTCCGTTCGGCTCCTTCGACCAGATGCAGCTCCAGCGCGGCCTGCAGGTCTACACCGAGATCTGCTCGGCCTGCCACGGGCTTCAGTACGTGCCGTTCCGCACGCTGGGCGACGAGGGCGGGCCGGGCCTGCCGGCGGACCAGGTTCGTGCCTATGCCGAGTTCTACGAGGTCTTCGACGCCGAACTCGACGACTGGCGCCCGGCGGTGCCGACCGATCACTTCCCGCAGTCGGGGCTCGAAAACGCGCCGGACCTGAGCCTGATGGCCAAGGCCCGCGCGGGCTTCAGCGGCCCCTACGGCACCGGTATCAACCAGCTCTTCCGCGGCATGGGCGGCGCGGAATACATTGCCTCGCTCCTCACCGGCTACACCGGCGAGGAGAAGGAAGAGGCCGGCACGATCCTCTACGAGAACACCGCCTTCCCCGGCGGCTGGATCTCGATGGCGCCCGTGCTCTACGGCGACGACGTGGTCTTTGCCGACGGCAGCCCGACCGACATCGAGAGCATCGCCACGGACGTCGCGGCCTTCCTCATGTGGACGGCCGAGCCCAAGATGATGGCGCGCAAGCAGGCGGGCTTCACCGGCGTGCTGATGCTTACCGTGCTGGCGGTGCTGCTCTACCTGACCAACAAGCGGATCTGGGCGCCGGTCAAGCGCGCGGCCAAGGGCACGCAGCCGGCCGAGTGACGGCCAGGCCATGGCGGTTCGGAAGCGCGCCCCACGGGGCGCGTTTTCATGTTCCGAGATAGGCCGCGAGCGCGGGCGGCGGATCGGCGAAGAGCGCCTGCGTCGGCACCGGCGCCTGTGCCCGGCCTTCGCCGAGGTAGATCGTGAGGTCGGCGACGCGGCGCGCGTCCTCGGGCGCGTGCGAGACCATGAGGACCGTCGCGCCCGTCTCGGCCGCGACCCGGGCCACGAGGTCCAGCATCTCGATCCTGAGCGCGGGGCCCAGCGCCGAGAAGGGCTCGTCGAGGAGCACGAGCGGCCGCCGCTGGACGAGAACGCGGGCGAGCGCGACCCGGCCCTGCTGACCGCCCGACATCTCGCCCGGACGGCGCGGCCCGAGCCCCTCGAGGCCCACGCGCGCAAGCGCCGCGTCCACGGCGCGCGTCTCGGCCGCGTCGAGCCGGAGCGAGGGGCGGACCCCCAGCCCCACGTTCTGCACCGCCGTCAGATGCGGGAAGAGGTTGTTGTCCTGGAACACCATCGACACCGGCCGCTCGCCGGGGGCGAGGCCGTCGAGCGGCGACCCGTTCCAGAGGACGCGGCCCTGCGACGCCGGGAAGAAGCCCGCGATGACGTTGAGCAGGGTCGATTTCCCCGCACCCGAAGGCCCGATCACGGCGCAGAGGGCGCCGGCCGGAACGCTCAGGTCGGCGTCGAGCCGGAAGTCGTCCTGCCGGACGACGAGCCCCTCAAGCGCGAGCATCGGCGCGGCCCCCGCGGTCGAAGAGCCAGAAGAGCGCGAGGCTGAGGAGAAGGAGGAGGAGCGCCGCGCCGGCCGCGTCGTCCATCCGGTAGGCGCCCATGAGACGGTAAAGCTCGAGCGGCAGCGTGCCCCCGCCCGGCGGCGCGAAGAGCGCCACCACGCCGAGGTCCCCCATCGACAGCGCCGCCGAGAGGCCGAGCGAGAAGCCGAGCGGGCGCCGCAACCGCGGAAGAAGGAGCAGGCGCAGGCGGGCCCGGCCGGCAAGCCCGAGGCTGTCGGCGAGGGGACCGAAGCGGGCCTCGGTCTCGGCCACTGCCGGAACGAGCGCGCGAAGGAGGAAGGGCAGCGACATGAGCGCATTGACGAGAGCGGTCACGGGAAGCGCAAGGGCGAAGGGCGAGGCGAGCGGGAACAGCAGGATGAAGAGCCCGGTCCCGATCACGAGCGGCGAGACGGCGAGCGCGAGGGTGCCCGCCCCTTCGACGACGATGGCCTGCGTGCGGGCGAGGCGGGGGACGACAAGCGCGATGGCCAGCGCCGCGAGGGTGGCGAGCAGGGCCGAGGCGAGCGCCACCGCGAGCGAGCGAAGGGCAGCCTGCCAGACGACGGGGGGCAGGCCCGCGAGCGCCGGCAGGCCGCGTGCGGCAATCATCGCGAGCGGCAAAAGGAGGAAGATCGCGGCGGCCGCGATGAGAAGCGCGTCGAGGGCGCGCGCACCGGGTGTCCGGGCATCCCAGCGCTCGACCGGGCGGTCGAGCCCGCCGCCGAGGGCCGCGAGGCGCGCGAGCCGGAAGGCGGCGGCGGCCGCGAGGGCCGCGATGGCGAACTGGAGCGCGGCGAGGCGGGCCGCGCGGTCGAGGTCGAAGTCGAAGGCGAAGGCCTGGTAGATGGCGAGCTCGACCGTCGTGGCGCCGGGTCCGCCGCCGAGGGCGAGCGCGACGGCGAAGCTCGTGGTGCAGACGAGGAAGATGACGAGGAAGGCGCCGGGCAGGGTGGCCCGCAGGATCGGGCGCTCGATCAGGCGGTTGATGTCGCGGGCCCCGAGCCCGAGGGAGGCGGCGAGGCGGAAGCGCTCGGCCGGGACCGAAAGCCAGCCCTGAAGGATGAGGCGGGTCGCGAGCGGCAGGTTGAAGAAGACATGGGCGAGCACGATGCCGTGGAGGCCGTAGATCCGGACGGGCGGCAGACCGAGAAGGCCCAGCCCCTGGGAGAGGAGCCCCGCGCGGCCGAAGACGGCGAGAAGGCCAAGGACTGCGACGATCGTGGGCAGGATGAAGGGCGCGCCCATGAGCGCGATGAGCGCCCTGCGGCCCGGGAAGCGCCGCCGGGCCAGCGCCCGGGCGAGCGGGATCGCGAGCAGCACCGACAGCGCGGCCGAGACCGCCGCCTGAAGGACGGTGAAGCGCACCGCCGCCCAGTCGGCCGGGCCGAGCGGCGAGGTGACCTCGGCCCGCAGGAAGACGGCGGCGAGGGGCGCGAGGACGAGCGCGGCGGCGAGGCCCGCCGCGCCGAGCCCTGGCGCTAGCGCGACAGCGCGGCGAGCCATTCGGCCAGTGCCGTGTCCCGCGCGGCCTCGGCCGCGTCGGCCGGGAAGAGAAGCGCGGTCTCGGGCCTGTGGAGCCTGTCGAAGCCTTCGGGCAGGCCGGCCTCGGGCAGGACGGCCGGGTACATCCAGTTCGTCGTCGGGATGACGGACTGGAAGGCGTCGGTCAGCATGAAGGCGAGGAACGCGCGCGCCAGTTCCGGCTGATCCGAAGAGGCGAGGGCGCCCGCGACCTCGATCTGCAGGTAGTGCCCTTCGGCGAAGGGGGCGGCGGCCTTGGTCGGATCGTCCTCGGCAATCAGGTGGTAGGCGGGCGAGGTGGTGTAGGACAGCACCATGTCGGCCTCGCCCTCGAGGAACAGCCCGTAGGCCTCGGACCAGCCCTGCGTGACGGTGACGATGTTGTCCGACAGCCCCTCCCAGATCGCAGGCGCCGCGTCGCCATGGGCGGCCTTGACCCAGAGGAGAAGCCCGAGGCCGGGCGTCGAGGAACGGGGGTCCTGGATCAGGATCGACACGTCGCTGTCGGCGAGTTCGCGGAAGCTTGCCGGCGGGTCGGGCAGGCGGGTCGTGTCGTGGACGAAGGCGAACCAGCCCCAGTCGAAGGGCAGGAAGACCGGGTCCTCCCAGCCGACGGGCAGGTCGAGCGGGGGCGTCTCGAGCCCGTGCGGCGCGAAGAGCCCCGTGGCCGTGGCGGCCGCCGTGAGATTCGTGTCGAGGCCGAGGACGACGTCGGCCTCGGTCCGCGCGCCCTCGAGCCGCAGCCGGGCGAGGAGCGCGGCGCCATCGCCCGCGGGAACGAGGCGGAGGTCGCAGCCGCAGGTCGCCTCGAAGGCGGCCTCGACCGCGGGGCCCGGGCCCCACTCGGTCACGAAGCTGTCGTAGGTGTAGACGGTGAGGACGGGAGTCTGGCCGAGCGCGGGGCTCGACGCCAGAAGTCCCGCCGCGATGAGGGATCGGTGCATGTCATCCTCCATGGGGCCGGACGGGGGTGCGGTCTCGAGGATGTCGGAACCTTCCCTCCGCCGGTGCTAACCGGTTCAGGTTCAACGGGTTCGCACGGGACTGCGTGCATCTCGGCGCCGTCCGGCGCACCCCGAGGTGAGGTCCGATCATAGGGCCCCGGCCGGCGGGCGCAAGGGGGAGGGG
>DAINOF010000003.1:0-13582 GCA_036735505.1 Paracoccaceae bacterium | reverse complement strand
GTCCGTTCGACCGCACGCCGACCCCGACCACGCAGACACGGTCCGCGTTGCCTCAGCCCCGAAGGGGGCGAAGTCGGCACAGCATCCAAGGCGGATAATCCTTGCCCCCCGCCGCCCCGGCGGTGCCGGGGCGGCCCCCCCCGGAGTACTTGCGCCAAGATGAAGCGCGGTCAGTCGACCGAGAGCATGTAGCCCGCGCCGCGGACCGTCTGGAGGTAGCGGGGCTGGCGCGGGTCGGTCTCGATCTTGCGGCGGAGCCGGGTGATCTGGACGTCGACCGCGCGCTCCTGCGCCTGGCCGAGGCCGCGGCCGAGATCCTCGACGAGCTTGGCGCGGCTCACCGGCTCGCCGGGGCAGGTGGCGAAGATGCGCATGAGCTGCGCCTCGGTCGCGGTCAGCCGCACCGGTTCCTCGCCGCGCCAGAGCTTGCCGCGCTCGACGTCGTAGCGGATCGGCCCGAGGTGAAGCACCTGCTGCACCGCGCCCTGGGGCGCGGCGGCGGGCACCCGGCGCAGGATGGCGTTGATCCTGAGAAGCAGTTCCTTGGGCTCGAACGGCTTGGCGAGGTAGTCGTCCGCGCCCGCCTCGAGGCCGCGGATGCGGTCCTCGGTCTCGCCGCGGGCGGTGAGGAGCAGGATCGGCGTGTCGACCTCTTCGCGCAGGGAGAGGGTCAGGCTCACCCCGTCCTCGCCCGGCATCATCACGTCGAGCACGACGAGGTCGAACTCGAGCCCGGCCAACAGCCGGCGGGCATGCGCGGCGTCGCGCGCGGCCGAGACGAGAAAGCCGTTGCGGATCAGGAACTTCTGCAGAAGGCTCCGGATCCTTTCGTCATCGTCGACGATCAGGAGATGAACGTCGGACTCGGTCATCCGGCGTGGTCCTTGAGCGAGAGGAAGTGGCGGCGCATCTCGGGGTCCATCATCGCCTCGAGCACCTGGCGGAAGCCCGCCACGGCCTGCGGCCCCGCCTTGCGGTAGGCGTCGCGCATCCGGGCGCGCTGGGCGTCCGACAGCTCGCGTTCGAGCGCCTCGCCCCTGGGCGTGAGGTGGAGGTGCCGCTGCCGCTTGTCGGCCCGGCCCACGCGGCTTTCCACGAGCCCGTCCTCGATCAGCGCCCTGAGCACGCGGTTGAGCGACTGCTTGGTGACGCCGAGGATCGAGAGGAGGTTGTTGACGGTCGTGCCGGGGCTGCGGGCGATGAAGTGGACCGCGCGGTGATGGGCGCGGCCGTAGCCGCGCGCCTCGAGGATGCGGTCGGGATCGGCGGTGAAGCCGCGGTAGGCGAAGAACATCGCCTCGGTCCCTTTGCGGATCTGCTCGTCCGTCAGGAAGAGCAGGTTCTCGCCGCTGCCGCCGCCTTCCGCCATGGTCCCTTTCCCTGTCGCCTGGCGGGCAGTTTACGTCAGTCTTGTTGACATTCCAAGAATCAATTGATAGCGATCGGGGAATTTGACGCAAGATTATGTCCGATACGGACTTTTCCTGCGCAATTTTCGGAAAGACATAGCGAGAAGCGGAGAGGACCATGGCGGGAAGTTACGACGACCGGGACGGCATGATCTGGATGGACGGCGCTCTGGTGCCGTGGCGCGAGGCGAATGTCCACATCCTGACACATGCGATGCATTACGCCTCGTCCGTCTTCGAGGGCGAGCGCTGCTACAACGGGCGCATCTTCAAGTCGCGCGAGCATTCCGAGCGGCTCAAGGTCTCGGCCAGCCTCATCGATTTCGAGATCCCCTACTCCATCGACGAGATCGAGGCGGCGAAGGAGGCGGTGCTGAAGGCGAACGGCCTGACCGATGCCTATGTCCGTGCGCTGGCCTGGCGCGGGTCGGGCGAGGACATGGGCGTGTCGTCGCGCCGCAACCCGGTGCGGATGGCGGTCGCGGCCTGGGCCTGGGGCAACTACTATGGCGATGCCAAGACGCGCGGCGCGAAGCTTGACGTGGCGAAATGGCGGCGGCCCGATCCGGCCACCGCGCCCTTCCAGGCCAAGGCCGCGGGGCTCTACATGATTGCCACGATGTCCAAGCATGCGGCCGAGGCCAAGGGCTGTTCGGACGCGATGATGATGGACTATCGCGGCTATGTGGCCGAGGCCACGGGCGCCAACATCTTCTTCGTCAAGGACGGCGAGGTGCATACGCCGATGGCCGATTGCTTCCTTAACGGCCTGACCCGGCAGACCGTCATCGGAATGCTGAAGGACCGCCAGATCAGGGTGCATGAGCGCCACATCCTTCCGGGGGAACTCGAAGGCTTCGAGCAGTGCTGGCTGACCGGGACGGCGGCCGAGGTCACCCCGGTGGGGCAGATCGGGGACTACAATTTCGAGGTGGGTGCGCTGACGCTCGAGATCTCGGACGCCTACGAGAAGCTCGTGCGCGCCTGACGCGGCGTTCCGCGTGACAAGCGCCTGACGGAACGGCAGGTTTCCCCGGCCAGGGAGGCCTGCCGATGACGCTTTACCCCCAACTTCTTTCGCCGCTCGACCTCGGCTTCGTGACGTTGCCGAACCGGGTGCTCATGGGGTCTATGCACACCAATCTGGAAGAACGTGGCGACTGGAACCGGGTGGCCGAGTTCTATGCCGAACGCGCCCGGGGCGAGGTCGCGCTGATGGTGACAGGGGGCATGGCGCCCAATGCCGAAGGCGGCGTGTTTCCCGGGGCGGCAGGGCTCTACACGCCGCAGGACATCGCCAACCACCGCGTGGTGACGGGGCGCGTCCATGACGCGGGCGGGCGGATCGCGATGCAGATCCTCCATGCCGGGCGCTATGCCTACGGACCTGATTGCGTGGCGCCCTCGGCGCTCAAGTCACCGATCTCGCCCTTTCCGCCGCGGGAACTGGACGAGGCGGGGATCGAAAAGCAGATCGCCGACATCGCGACGGCAGCCGCTCGGGCGCGGGAGGCGGGATACGACGGGGTCGAGGTGATGGGGTCCGAGGGATATTTCCTCAACCAGTTCCTCGTGACGCACACCAACAGGCGGACCGACCGCTGGGGTGGCGCTTACGAGAACCGGATGCGCCTGCCGGTGGAGGTGGTGGCCCGCGTCCGCGAGGCGGTCGGGCCGGACTTCATCGTGATCTACCGGCTGTCGATGATCGACCTCGTGCCTGACGGATCGACTTGGGACGAGGTGGTGACGCTTGCGAAAGCCGTCGAGGCGGCGGGCGCCACGATGATCAACACGGGCATCGGCTGGCATGAGGCGCGGGTGCCGACCATCGCAACTTCCGTTCCCCGACGCGCCTTCGCCTGGGTCACGAGGAAGCTGATGGGGGAGGTCGGGATCCCGCTCATCACTTCGAACCGGATCAACACGCCCGAGGTGGCCGAGGAGGTGCTGGCCGAGGGCTGCGCGGACATGGTGTCGATGGCGCGGCCCTTCCTCGCAGACGCAGATTTCGTGGCCAAGGCACGCCGGGGCGAGGCCGCGCGGATCGCCCCCTGCATCGCCTGCAACCAGGCCTGTCTCGACCACACCTTCGAGGGCAAGGTCTCGACGTGCCTCGTCAACCCGCGCGCGGGGTTCGAGACGGAACTGGTCTATGCCCCGGCCGAGGTCCGCAAGACCGTCGCAGTCGTCGGCGCAGGGCCGGCGGGCATGACGGCGGCCATCGTCGCGGCCGAGCGGGGGCACCGAGTCACGCTCTTCGAGAAGGACCACCGCATCGGCGGCCAGCTCAACATGGCGCGCGTGATCCCGGGAAAGGAAGAGTTCCACGGCCTCGTCGACTGGTTCGCGGCCGAGATCTCGGCCACGGGGGTGGAGCTGCGGCTGGGCCATGCGGCGATGCCCGACGATCTAGCGGTGTTCGACGAGGTAATCGTCGCCACCGGCGTCAGCCCTCGCGATCCCGAAATCCCCGGGCAGAAGGGGCCGAACGTGCTGAGCTACGTCGATGTCCTGCGCGGCGGGGCCGAGGTGGGGGCGCGCGTGGCCATCGTGGGCGCGGGCGGGATCGGCTTTGATGTGGCCGAGTTCCTTGTCTACGATGGCGAGAGCCCCACGGTCGTGCCCGAGCTCTGGCGGGCGGAATGGGGCGTTGCGGATCCCGCGCACCATCGCGGGGGCCTTGCGCCCGAAGGTCCGCGGCCGGCGGCGCCGGCGCGGGCCGTGACGCTTCTTCAGCGCAAGGCCGAGAAGCCCGGGCGTCGGCTCGGCCGGACGACGGGCTGGATCCACCGCGCGAGCCTCCAGATGAAGGGCGTGCGGACCCTGTCGGGCGTGACCTACGAGCGGATCGATTCGGCCGGCCTCCACGTCTCCCACGGCCCCGGGCGGGAGCGGCCCGAGGTCATCGCCTGCGACACGGTGGTGCTCTGCGCGGGGCAGGTGTCGGAGCGGTCGCTGGCCGACGCCCTTATTGCCGCCGGGCGGCCTGTCCATGTCATCGGGGGGGCGGATGTCGCCGCCGAGCTCGATGCCAAGCGGGCCATCGCGCAAGCCGCGCGCCTCGCCGCAAGCCTTTGATCGCGCTGCACTTGTGGCGACCGGCCCGGCGCCGGGGGCTGTGGACGGACCCGTTTCTTGGCGAAAAACGATCCTGATAACACCCCAACATTGTCCGGCATCGTCCGCATTGTCGCCCGAATCCGAGGCGACAACCGGAACTGCTGGCGGGTATCGGTAACAAAGGCTGAAGAATGGACCGTTTGACCGAGATGGAAGCCTTCGCGACGGTCGTGGACCAGGGGGGGTTCACGGATGCCGCCAAGAAGATGGGGATTTCGAAGTCCGCCGTTTCCAAACATGTCTCGTCGCTCGAGGCGCGTCTGGGGGCGCGTCTTCTCAATCGCACGACGCGACGCGTGAGTCCCACCGAGATCGGGCTCGCCTATTACGACCGCGCGCGCCGGGTTCTGAACGACGCAGGCGAGGCCGACGCGCTCGTGACCTCGATGCAGTCCGCGCCCTCGGGCCTCCTGCGCATCTCGGTGGCGACCGACTTCGGGGTGAACCATCTGTCGCCGGTGCTGGGCGACTTCCTCCGCCTCTACCCCGACATCACCGTCAACATGGTGCTGAACAACCGCTATGTGGAGCTGATCTCGGAGGGCTTCGACATGGCGATCCGGATCGGCGACCTCGAGGATTCGACGCTGCGCGCCCGGAAGCTCTGCGAGACGACGCGGCGGATGATCGCCGCGCCGCAGTACTTCCAGACCTTCGGACGGCCCGCGCGGATCGACGACCTGAACGAGCACAAGCTTCTGCACTACTCGAACCAGTCCTCGGGCAACGTCTGGAAGCTGACCGCGCCCTCGGGCGAGAAGCGGCAGGTGCGCACCGCCGGCTGGCTGACCGTGAACGACGGCCAGTCGCTGCTGAACGCGGCCATCGCCGGGCTCGGGATCGCCTATCTGCCGAGCTTCCTCTACGCCGACGCGCTGGCGAAGGGCCAAGTGGCCGAGGCGATGCCCGATCTGCCCGTCGAGACGCAGGGCATCTTCGCCGTCTATCCGCCGGGGCGCTTCACGCAGCCCAAGGTCCGGGCCTTCATCGACTTCCTCGTGGACGCCTTCGCCGAGAAGGGACCCGACAAGTGGTGAGTAGGGTCTGAGGGTTGGGCCGGATGAGAGCGTCCTCAGGGGGCGCTCTCTTTCCTTACTCGTTCGCGAGCAGCACCGCTTCCACCCGCCGGTTCGCGTCGCGTCCCCCGGGCGCGAGGTTGCTCGCCAGGGGCGCGAGATAGCCCGCGCCGAGCGCCTCAAGCCGTGCACCGTCCGCCCCATGCGCCGAGATCAGCCGCGCGCGCACGGCCTCGGCCCGGGCGCGCGAGAGCCGGATGTTGGCCTCGAGCGACCCTTGCGCATCGGTATGGCCCACGAGTGCCACGACAGCGCGCGGGTTGTCGGCAAGGAAGCCTGCGAGGTCGCGCAGGCTGTCGTAGTCGGCCTCGGCCAGCGCGGCGGCGCCGGTTGTGAAGGCAAGACCGTCGAGCACCGCGTGACCCTGCGCCAAGAGCTGCGCGGCGAGGCCGGCCGGCGCGGGGGCGCCAGCGGCAGTGTCGATCTCTGTAACGGGGGCAGGGACGGTGGTCTCGGGCAGGACAGCAGCGGGCGCGACATCGGTCATGTGGACGTATCCCGCGCTTCGTCCGCGGCTTGTGATCACGGCGGCGAAGCTGTCCCCGGTGTCCGACTCTCGCCGTGCCAGAAGATAGCGGAAGTCGCCCAGATCGACATGCATGTCGGGCGCGGGCAGGAGGTCGAGCGCGAAGCGGAAGTCGTAGCCGCCGCAGGCCGTGTCGGCGCAGGAATAGACGGGTGCGTAGCCCGCCGCCTCGAGCGCGTCCCGGATCGGGGCGAGAAGCGCGCCGGGGTCCGTCGCCCCCGGGATGCGCCAGGCGCGCCGGGAGGTCGCGCCGCGCGCCTCAGCCAGCGGAGGCGGCGCGCCGGAATGGGGCCCGGTCGGCAGCGGCGGGGCGGCGACGGGGGCCGCATCCTCTGCCGCCAGCACGGCGCCGGGCGGCAGCGGCACCTCCACCGCGGCTGCGGGCGCCGCCGCCAGCGCGACAAGAAGGGCGGGGGCAAGCCTCATCGCGCGCGGGGGTGGTACTCGTCGTTCGGGCGCATGGCCGTGGCCGAGGCGACGCGGTTCGTCATGTTGAAGAACCCCGCGACCGAGGCGATGTCCCAGATGTCGCGGTCCGAGAACCCGGCCTCGCGCAGCGCCGCGCGGTCCTTTTCGCCGATGCGGTGGCTCGCCTCGGTCACCGTCGCCGCGAAGTCGAGCATCGCCCTCTGGCGTGGGCTGACCTCGGCCATGCGCCAGTTCATCACCAGCTGCTCGCCGAGCTTCGGGTCGGCCGACAGCTCGCGCACCGCCGCGCCGTGGGCGACCTGGCAGTAGTAGCAGCGGTTGATCGAGGAGACCGCGACCGCGATCATCTCGCGCTCGAGCTTGGTCAGACCCGAGGGCGCGAGCATGAGGTCGTTGTAGAGCGTGGTGAAGGCGTCGAGCTTGGCAATGTCGAAGGCATAGGCGCGGAGCACGTTCGGCACGAGGCCGAGCTTCTCGGCGCAAAGGTCGAAGTAGCGCTGCGTGTCGGGCGGAAGCGGGTCGACCGCGGGCAGGTCGAGCGCGGTGGGGCTGTCGTCCTTCGTCACGGCGCGAGCGCCTCCTCTGCCTTCATCCGGTAGTGGTACTGTCCCACGGGGACGAGCCCGAGGGAAGCGTAGAGGGCGAGTGCCGGCGCGTTGGCCCGGGTGACGGCGAGCGCCAGCCGCTCTGCCCCCGCGCCGCGCGCCCAGTGGACCGCGCCCGCCATCACCTGCCGCCCGAGGCCCCGGCGCCGGAAGCGGGGCGCGATCTCGAGCGCATGGAGCATCGCCGTGCCGGCATGGAGGGCGACGAAGGCCGTGCCCGCCGGGCGGTCGTCCATCCGGGCCAGAAGCGCGGTCTTCGGCGGGGGGGCGCGGTCCATCACGGCGAGCCGGGCGGGGCCGATGCCGGCCTCGGCCCAGAGCTCGCGCTGGACGGCGAGCGGCGGCCAGGCGGGGATCGCGGTCAGCCGCGGCGGCGGCGGGAGGTCGAGGTCGGCGAGCGGTGCGGAAAGGAGGACAGTCGGGTCTATCCCGGCGTAACCGCGCCCGGCGAGGAGCGCGTCGAGCGCCTCTTCGCCTTGCCCGATCCGGAAGAGCGGCGTCTGGCCGAGCGCCCGCATCGCGGCCTCGGCCACCCGGATGTCGGACCCGACGACCGGCGCCCGGGTCGTCGCGGCCGATACGCGCTTGCCCCCGCCGGCGCCGTCGCGGACGATCCACGGGCCGGTCTCGGCCCTCGCGGCGGGCGGCCATGTCGCCTCGAGCGCCTCGTGGAACGCGTGCGGCGTCACGCGGTGTCGTCGGGGAAGAGCGCGGCGAGGTCCGTCATTGCCGCGTCGACCGCGGCGCCGTCGCTGCCGCGAATGACGATGTTTGCGCCGAAGACGCCGTCCTTCACGAAGGGATAGGACCCGAAGGACAGCGCGGGATAGCGGCCGGCAAGCGCCCGGAGCGGCCCCGCGATGTCGCCCTCGGCCCGCGCGATGCGCAGGGACTGCGACAAAAGCGGCGCGCCGCCGCTGAGCTGTGGCAGGAGGCTCGCCACCATCGCCTCGAAGATCTGCGGCACGCCCGCCATGACGTGCACGTTGCGCAGGCTGAAGCCCGGCGCGGCCGAGACCGGGTTGTCGATCAGCGTCGCGCCCTCGGGGATGCGCGCCATCCGCAGGCGGGATGCGTTCAGTTCGGCCCCCTGCCGGTCGTAATGGGCCTGAAGGATCGCGCGGGCGTCGTCGCGGACCGAGATCGCCGCGCCCATCGCCTCGGCCACCGCATCGGCGGTGATGTCGTCATGGGTCGGGCCGATGCCGCCGCTCGTGAAGACATGGTCGAAGGCGGCGGCGAGCGCCCGCACGGCGGCGGCGATGGCGGCATGGTCGTCGGCGACGACCCGCGCCTCGCAGAGGTCGATGCCGTGGCGCGTCAGTTCCTGCGCGAGGTGGTGCAGGTTCGAATCGCGCGTGCGGCCCGACAGGATCTCGTCGCCGATCACGAGCATGGCGGCGGTGGGATTGGACATCGGGGCCTCCTTGTCGAACGGGCGAGGCCGGTATAGGTCGCCCCCGATGCGCTTTCCATCCCCTCTGGTGCCCGGGCGCCTGATCCGCCGCTACAAGCGCTTCCTTTCCGACGTGGCGCTCGAGGGCGGGGGCGAGGTCACGGCGCATTGCCCGAACCCTGGCAGCATGATGGGCCTTGACGCGCCGGGCCTTCGGGTCTGGCTGGAACCGGCGGCGCCGGGGCGCAAGCTGTCCCATGCCTGGCGGCTGGCCGAGCTTCCGGGCGGGCATTGGGCCGGAATAGACACCGCGGTGCCGAACCGGGTGGTGAAGGAGGCGCTGCTGGCGCGCGCCGTCCCCGCGCTTGCCGCCTATGGCGGGGTCCGGCCCGAGGTGCGCTATGGCGCGCGCAGCCGCGTCGATTTCCTCCTGACCGAGCCCGGGCTTCCCGACGCCTATGTCGAGGTCAAGAACGTCCACCTGCGGCGCCGCGGCGATCTGGCCGAGTTCCCCGACTGCGTGACCGACCGCGGCGCGCGGCATCTGGCCGAACTTGCGGCATCGGTCGCGGCCGGACACCGGGCGGTCATGCTGTTCCTCGTCCAGCGGACGGACTGCGCGCGCTTTGCGCTGGCGGCCGATCTCGACCCCGCCTATGTCCGCGCCTTCGCCGCCGCGACGGCCGCGGGCGTGGAGACGCTGGTCTACGACACTGCGATCACGCCCGAGGGCGTGGCGCTGCGCGACCCGCTGCCGTTCGACACTGGCGAAGTCTTGCCAGCTGACCTATCTACGGGCTGATCGGAAGGAGACGACGGTGGACGACGCGCACCGGGGCCGGATCACGCGGGACGGCATAAGGATCTACGAGGCAGGGGATTTCGCCGGCATGCGCAAGGCCGGCGAACTGGCTGCGCGCATCCTCGACGAGATCGCCGACCACGTCTTCCCCGGCCAAACGACGAAGGCGATCGACCGGATCATCACCGAGAAGGTCGCGGCCGCGGGCGCGACCTCGGCCACCATCGGCTACAAGGGCTACCAGCACGCGAGCTGCATTTCGGTCAACAACGTGGTCTGCCACGGGATTCCGGGTGCGCCGATCCCGAAGAGCGGCGTCGAGACGATCTCGAAGGACCCCGAAAAGCGGCGGGCCGACGACGTGCTGCTCGACGGCGACATCCTGAACATCGACGTGACCGTCATCGTCGACGGATGGTTCGGCGACACGAGCCGGATGTATGTCGCCGGCACGCCCAGCCGCAAGGCAGAGCGGCTGATCGAGGTCACCCATGACGCGCTGATGAAGGGGATCGAGGCGGTGCGGCCCGGCGCCACCTTCGGCGACATCGGCGCGGCGATCCAGACCCATGTCGAGGCCGAGCGCATGTCGATCGTCCGCGACTTCTGCGGCCACGGGCTCGGCCGGGTCTTCCACGCGCCGCCGAACGTGCTGCACTACGGGCGGGCAGGGACGGGCGCTGTGCTCGAAGAGGGCATGTTCTTCACGATCGAGCCGATGGTGAACCTCGGCCGGCCCGAGACCAAGGTGCTGGCCGACGACTGGACGGCGGTGACCCGCGACCGGTCGCTGTCGGCGCAGTTCGAGCATTCGGTCGGCGTGACGGCCGACGGGTGCGAGACCTTCACGCTCTCGCCCGCCGGCCGGTTCTTCCCCACGAAGGGCTGAGCGGGCCTTACATCCCGATGCAGGCCTGATCGGGTCTATTCGCCCGCGTCGCGGTAGCTGACCGATTTCACGTCCGCGTCCGGGTCGGACTTCTGCCGCCGCACGAGAAGCCGGTTCAGCGCGTTGACATAGGCCTTGGCCGAGGCCACGACCGTGTCGGTATCGGCGGCCTGCCCGGTCACGATGCGCCCCTCCTCTTCCATCCGCACGCTGACCGTGGCCTGCGCGTCGGTGCCTTCGGTGACCGCATGCACCTGGTAGAGCTGCAGGTTCGCCTCGTGCGGGAAGATCGCCTTGACCGCCGCAAAGGTCGCGTCCACCGGCCCGTCGCCCTGCGCGGTCACCCGGTGTTCCGTCCCGTCGACCGACAGGATCAGGTCGGCCGACTGCGGCGCCTCGGTTCCGCAGATCACGCGCAGAAACTTCACCTGGATGCGGTCGTGGACCTCGCCCGACGCCTGGTCGCGCATGAGCGCGATCAGGTCGTCCTCGAACACCTCCTTCTTGCGGTCGGCCAACGCCTTGAACCGCACGAAGACATCGTTCAGCTGGTTGTCCGCCAGGTCGAACCCCAGTTCCTTGAGCTTGGCCCGAAGCGCGGCGCGCCCCGAATGCTTGCCCATGACGAGGTTCGTCTCCTTCAGCCCGATGTCCGAGGGCCGCATGATCTCGAAGGTCTCGGCGTTCTTCAGCATTCCGTCCTGATGGATGCCTGACTCATGCGCGAAGGCGTTCTTGCCGACGATGGCCTTGTTGTACTGGACCGGGAAGCCCGAGACGGTGGCGACCCGGCGCGAGATGCCCATGATCTTCGTCGTGTCGATGCCCGTGCGGTAGGGCAGGATGTCGTTGCGCACCTTGAGCGCCATCACGACTTCTTCCAGCGCGGTGTTGCCCGCGCGCTCGCCCAGCCCGTTGATCGTGCATTCGATCTGCCGCGCGCCGGCCTCCACCGCGGCCAGCGCGTTCGCCGTCGCCATGCCGAGGTCGTTGTGGCAATGGGTGGCGAAGACCACCGTGTCGGCGCCGGGGACCCGCTCGAGAAGCATCGCGATCAGGTCGGCGCTTTCGCGCGGGTAGGTGTAGCCCACCGTGTCGGGGATGTTGATCGTGGTCGCACCCGCCCTGATGGCGATCTCGACCACGCGGCAGAGGTAGTCATGCTCGGTCCGCGTCGCGTCCATCGGCGACCACTGCACGTTGTCGCAGAGGTTGCGGGCGTGGGTCACCGTCTGGTGGATGCGCTCGGCCATCTGGTCCTGGTCGAGGTTCGGGATGGCGCGGTGCAGGGGCGAGGTGCCGATGAAGGTGTGGATGCGGGGGCTTCTCGCGTGCCGCACCGCCTCCCAGCAGCGGTCGATGTCCTTGAGGTTGGCGCGGGCGAGGCCGCAGATCGTGGCCCGCTTGGCCAGTTTCGCAATCTCGGAGACGGCGGCGAAATCGCCCTCCGAGGCGATGGGAAACCCGGCTTCGATGATGTCGACGCCCATGTCGTCGAGCAGCGCCGCGATCTCCAGTTTTTCCTCGTGGCTCATCGTCGCGCCGGGCGATTGCTCGCCGTCGCGCAGCGTCGTGTCGAAAATCAGGACGCGATTGGGATCGGTGGTCATGTCAGTCAGTCCTTAGCTGTGTCTTGGTGAGAGTGTGATCCGGCGCTGTCCCTCCCCTGAGCGGTCGCGCCGAAAGGCACGCTCAGAGGCGGCTAAGGAGCAGGAGGCCGCGCAGGGCGGTGCCGCGCGCAACGGGCGCGGCACGGGTCACACTATGAGCCTGCGTGGTCATGGCATTGAAATTACCCATCCGCGCGCATTTGAAAACCCCCAATCGGGTCAAGGGGATTGACCGATCGCCGCCGCGACATAGCTGGCGCGGCATGATGGACGCATTGGTGATCGGCGCTTCGGGCGGCATAGGCCGGGCCGTGGCAGGGGAAATGACGGCGCGCGGCGGCAACGTCACCACGCTTTCGCGGGCGGTGGACGGGCTAGACGTGACCGACCCGGACAGCGTGGCGCGGGTGATGGGCGGGCTTACGGGCCCGTTCCACACCGTGTTCATCTCGGTGGGCATCCTTGCGCCCGAAGGGTCCAGCCCCGAAAAACAGCTCTCCGCCATCGACCCGGCCACCATGGCGCGCGTCTTTGCGGTGAATACCATCGGGGTCGCCCATCTTCTTTCGCACCTGCCGCGCCTGTTGCCCAAGAAGGGTCGTTCGGTCACCGGCGTGCTGACCGCCAAGGTCGGCTCCATCGGCGACAACAAGATCGGCGGCTGGCATTCCTATCGCGCCTCCAAGGCCGCGCTGAACCAGATCGTGCATGGGGCCGGGATCGAACTGGCCCGCTCCCACCGCGAGGCGGTGATCGCCGCGCTGCACCCCGGTACCGTCGATACCTCCTTCACCGAAGGCTACAATCCCGGCTATGGCAAGACCGCACCCGCCGAGGCTGCCCGCAACCTGTGCGATGTGATGGAGCGGTTGACTCCAGCGCAATCGGGCGGCTTTTTCGATTACTCCGGTGCGGAGCTGCCGTGGTGAGCCGCCTTGTTCTGGTGCTGGGCGACCAGCTCTCCGACAGCCTCTCCGCCCTGCGCGAGGCGGACCGCGACCGCGACACCGTGGTCATGGCCGAGGTCATGGGTGAGGCCGGTTACGTTCCCCACCACCCCAAGAAGATCGCCTTTCTCTTTGCCGCGATGCGCAAGTTCGCCGCTCGGTTGGAAAGCCAAGGCTGGAGCGTCCGCTACACGCGCCTCGACGACACCGACAACACCCAGACCATCGCGGGCGAGTTGATCCGCCGCGCGTCGGAGACCGGGGCGACCGAAGTGCTGGCGACCGAACCCGGCGAGTTTCGCCTGATCGCCGCGCTGGAAGACTGCCCCGTCCCGGTCCACATCTTCCCCGACGACCGTTTCCTGTGTTCCCACGCCGAATTCGACCAATGGGCCGAGGGGCGCAAGGAGTTGCGGATGGAATGGTTCTACCGCGACATGCGCCGCAAGACCGGCCTGTTGATGGAGGGAGACAAACCGGCAGGCGGCAAGTGGAACTATGACCACGACAACCGCAAGCCCGCGCCGGGCCAGATCACTTTTGACGGGCCGCTGCATTTCCAGATCGACCCGACCGTGGCCGAGGTGCTGGACCTGGTCGAAACCCGGTTCCCGGACAATTTCGGCACGCTGCGCCCCTTCTGGTTCGCCACCGACCGCGAGGGGGCGTTGCAAGCGCTCGACCATTTCATCGCCCACGCCCTGCCGCGCTTTGGCGATTTTCAGGATGCGATGCTGGATGGCAACCGCTTCCTCTACCATTCCGTCATC
>DAINOF010000002.1:11244-32617 GCA_036735505.1 Paracoccaceae bacterium | reverse complement strand
GGAATGAACCTCCCCAGCTTCATCTTGGAAGAAATACTCCGGGGGGCTCGGCCGCAGGGCCGAGCGGGGGCAGAGCCCCCTGCGCGGCTTCCATCGTTGGGAGCGCACCCATGAAGCTCACCGTCTGGACCTACGAAGGCCCGCCCCATGTCGGCGCGATGCGCGTGGCGACCGGGATGACGGGTCTCCACTACGTGCTCCACGCCCCGCAGGGCGACACCTATGCCGATCTCCTGTTCACGATGATCGAGCGCCGGGGCCACCGCCCTCCTGTAACCTACACGACCTTCCAGGCCCGCGACCTTGGCGCGGACACGGCCGGGCTCTTCAAGGCGGCCGCCCGCGACGCCTACGAGCGCTTCAAGCCCGAGGCCATCATCGTCGGCGCCTCCTGCACGGCCGAACTGATCCAGGACGACCCGGGCGGGCTTGCCGAGACAATGGGCCTTCCAATCCCGGTCATCGCGCTGGACTTGCCCAGCTATTCCCGCAAGGAGAACTTCGGCGCCGACGAGACCTTCTTCCAGATCGTCCGCCACCTTGCCGCCACCCCGGTCGAACGCACCGCGCAGATCACCGCCAACCTCATCGGCCCCACGGGCCTCGGGTTTCGCCACCGCGACGACATCGTCGAGGTCACGCGCCTTCTTGCCGATCTCGGGATCGGGGTGAACGTGGTCGCGCCGATGGGATCCTCGCCCGCAGACATCGCCCGCCTGCCGGCCGCGCATTTCAACGTGCTGATGTATCCCGAGACCGCCGAGGCCGCCGCCCGCTGGCTGGAAAAGACCCATGGCCAGCCCTGGACCAAGGTCGTCCCCATCGGCGTCGGCGCGACGCGCGACTTCCTCGACGAGGTGCGCGCGATCACTGGCGTCACCGCCGCGACCGACAGCTCGCGCCTGCGGCTGCCGTGGTACTCGGCCTCGGTGGACTCGACCTACCTGACCGGAAAGCGCGTCTTCGTCTTCGGCGACGCCACCCATGTGAAGGCCGCCGCCCGCATCGCGCGGGACGAGATGGGCTTCGAGGTCTGCGGGATTGGCTGCTACAACCGGGAATTCGCGCGGCCCATCCGGGCGCTCGCGAAGGAGTTCGGGCTCGAGGCGCTGATCACCGACGACTATCTCGATGTGGAAGCCGCCATCGCCGAGGCCGCGCCCGAGTTGATCCTCGGCACCCAGATGGAGCGGCATATCGGGAAACGTCTCGGCATCCCCTGCGCCGTCATCTCGGCGCCCGTCCACGTGCAGGACTTCCCCGCGCGCTACTCGCCCCAGATGGGCTGGGAAGGCGCCAACGTGATCTTCGACACCTGGGTGCATCCGCTGGTCATGGGGCTCGAGGAGCACCTCCTGACCATGTTCCGCGAGGACTTCGAGTTCCACGATGCGGCCGGGCCGAGCCATCACGGCGGGCACACGCCGAAGCCGGCCGAGGAGGGGGGCCAGCCCCCCCTCGATGCAAGCATCGAGTCCCCCCGGGGTATTTTCGGACAGATGGATGCGGAAACGGTCGTCCCCGTCGTCCAGACCGACGGCTCCGTCGTCTGGCTGCCGGACGCCGAGCGCGAGCTGAGGAAGATCCCGTTCTTCGTGCGCGGGAAGGCCAAGCGGAACACCGAGAAGTACGCCTCCGAGCGTGGCGTTGCCGAGATCAGCGTCGAAACCCTTTACGACGCGAAGGCCCATTATGCGCGATGACGGCTACATCTCCGGCTACCGGGTCGTGATCCTCACGCTCGATGCCCATGCGGCGGGCCCCGCCGCGCGCGTGTCGCCGGCACTGGCCGAGGATTTCCCGGGCTTGAGCGTCGAGGTCCTGGCCGCCGCGGAATGGTCCGAGAACCCGGCCGCGCTTGCCCGGGCGAGGGACGCGGTGCGCCACGCCGACATCGTGGTGGCGAACCTCCTGTTCCTCGAGGAGCATGTCGCCGCGATCCTGCCCGATCTCGAGGCCCGCCGCCCGCAGTGCGACGCGATGGTGGGGGTGATTGCGGACCGGCAGATCGTCAATCTCACCAAGATGGGCGATCTCGACATGGGCAAGCCCGCCTCGGGGGTCATGGCGCTGCTGAAGAAGCTCAAGCCCAAGACCTCGCGGTCGTCCTCGGGCGAGGGGCAGATGCGGATGCTGCGGCGGCTGCCGCAGATCCTGCGGTTCCTGCCGGGCAAGGCCCAGGACCTGCGCGCCTACTTCCTGACCATGCAGTATTGGCTCGGCGGGTCGGACGACAACGTGCGCGAGATGATCCGCTATCTCGTGTCGCGCTATTCCTCGAACCGCGTGTGGAACAGGGTCGAGGCGAAGGCGCCGGTCGACTACCCCGAGGTCGGGCTCTACCACCCGGACCTGCCCGGCAACGGCATCGTCACCGAGGTCGCGGCCCTGCCGGGGCCCCGGCAGCCGAAGGCGACCGTGGGTCTCCTGATGCTGCGGTCGTATATCCTCGCGTCGGACGCCGCGCACTACGACGCCGTCATCCGCGCCTTCGAGGCGCAGGGCATCCGCTGCATTCCGGCCTTCGCGGGCGGGCTCGACGGGCGGCCCGCGATCGAGCGGTTCTTCGCGGGGCGCATCGACACGATGGTCTCGCTCACCGGCTTCTCGCTTGTGGGCGGGCCCGCCTACAACGACACCGCCGCGGCGGTCGAGGCGCTGTCGGCGCTCGATGTTCCTTATGTCGCGGCGCATCCGCTGGAGTTCCAGACGCTGGGGCAGTGGGCGACTTCGGGGCAGGGGCTGGGTCCGGTCGAGACCACCATGCTGATCGCGCTGCCCGAGATCGATGGCGCGACGAACCCGACCGTCTTCGCCGGACGCCATGGCGCGGCGGGCTGCGACGGCTGCGCCCATGCCTGCGTCTCCGCCTCCTGCACGAAGGCCATGGCGCCCTGCCTTGAGCGGATCGAGAGCCTTATCTCCAAGACCGCGCGGCTCGCACTTCTGCGCCGCAAGCGGAATGCCGAGAAGAAGGTCGCGGTCGTGCTCTTCGGCTTCCCGCCCAACGCGGGCGCGGTCGGGACCGCCGCCTACCTCGCCGTGTTCGAGAGCCTGTTCAACACGTTGACCCGGATGAAGGCCGAGGGCTACACGGTCGAGGTCCCCGAAAGCGTGGATGCGCTTCGCGCGGCCATCCTCGACGGCAACTCCCGCACCTACGGGCAGGAGGCCAATGTCGCGGCCCATGTGGGCGCCGACGACATGGTGCGCAACACGCGGCATCTGGCGGCGATCGAGGCGGTCTGGGGCCCGGCCCCCGGGAAGCTCCAGTCGGACGGGCGCGGGGTCTTCATCCTTGGCCAGCAGATGGGCAACGTCTTCGTGGGCGTCCAGCCCGGCTTCGGCTGGGAAGGCGACCCGATGCGGCTTCTGTTCGAGCGGGGCTTCGCGCCGACCCATGCCTTCGTGCAGTTCTACCTATGGCTCCGCAATACCTTCGCGGCCGACGTGGTCCTGCATTTCGGGATGCATGGCGCGCTCGAGTTCATGCCGGGCAAGCAGGCGGGGCTGGGCGCGCGCGACTGGCCCGACCGGCTGATCGGCGAGATGCCGAACGTCTATCTCTACGCCTCCAACAACCCCTCCGAGGCGACGCTGGCCAAGCGCCGGTCGAACGCGGTGACGGTGACGCATCTGACGCCGCCGCTCGCGGCCTCGGGGCTCTACAAGGGGCTTCTCGAGCTGAAGGACAGCCTGACGCGCTGGCGCGGGCTCGACCCGATGGCGCCCGAGCGGGCGGAACTGGCGGATCTGATCGACCTGCAGGCGGCGGCCGTGGACCTGGCCGAGCGCGATCCGGACCGGCTGTGGCTCACGCTTCTGGAAACCGAAAGCGCGCTGATCCCCGAGGGGCTGCACGTCGTGGGCCGGCCGATGGGGGCCTCGATGATCGCGCAGCATCTGGAGGTGCTGGCCGACCAGGCGCCCGAGACGCGGGCGCGCGTCGCCGCCGCGCTGGCACTCGATGCCGAGCTCGACGGGCTCATGCGCGCGCTCTCGGCCCGCTACGTGGCGCCGGTGCCGGGGGGGGACCTCATTCGGTCGCCGCATGTGGTGCCTGCGGGGCGCAACATCCATGCCTTCGATCCGTTCCGGATGCCCACGGCCTTCGCGATGGCCGACGGGGCGCGGCAGGCGGCGCTGCTTCTGGAAACCCATGCGACGGTGCCGCGGTCGGTGGCGCTGGTGCTCTGGGGGTCGGACAACATCAAGTCGGATGGCGTGCCGATCGCGCAGGCGCTTGCGCTGATGGGCGCGGTGCCGCGGTTCGATGCCTACGGGCGGCTGTCGGGTGCGGACCTGATCCCGCTCGAGGTGCTCGGCCGGCCCCGGATCGACGTGGTGATGACGCTGTCGGGGATCTTCCGCGATCTCCTGCCCTTGCAGACCAAGATGCTGGCCGAGGCCGCCTGGAAGGCCGCCACCGCCGACGAGCCGCATGAGTTGAACTTCGTGCGCGCCCATTCGCTGGCCCATTCCAAGGCGATGGGCTGCGATCTCGAGACGGCGGCCCTGCGGGTCTTCTCGAACGCCGAGGGCGCCTACGGGTCGAACGTCAATGGGCTCGTGGACAGTTCCTCCTTCGGGGAGGAGGACGAGCTGGCCGATGCCTTCGAGGCGCGCAAGTCCTTCGCCTATGGGCGCAACGGCAAGGCGCAGGCCAACGCGCCGCTGCTCCAGCGGGCACTCAAGGAAGTGGACGTCGCCTACCAGAATCTCGAATCGGTCGAGTTGGGCGTCACCACTGTGGACCACTACTTCGACACGCTGGGCGGTATCGCACGGGCGGTGAAGCGGGCGCGCGGTGGCGAGGATGCCACGATCTACATCGGCGACCAGACGCGGGGGGCCGCGAAGGTCCGGACGCTGAAGGAGCAGGTCGCGCTCGAGACGCGCACGCGGAGCCTGAACCCCAAGTGGTTCGAGGGGATGCTGAAGCACGGCCACGAAGGCGTCCGCCAGATCGAGGCGCAGCTGATGAACACCGTGGGCTGGTCGGCGACGACCGGGCAGGTCGACCCCTGGGTCTACCAGCGGATGAGCGAGACCTTCGTGCTCGACGACGAGATGCGCAGGCGGCTCGCCGCGCTGAACCCCAGGGCCTCGGCCCGGATGGCGAACCGGCTGCTCGAGGCCCATGACCGGAACTACTGGCAGCCGGATGCGGCGACGCTGGCCGCGCTGCAGGACGCTGCTGACGAGCTCGAGGACCGGCTGGAAGGGATCGCGGCGGAATGAGACGGCACGCGGCATACGGATTTCGCGCCTGCGGCGCGACCCGCGCGGGGGGCTCTGCCCCCCGCACCCCCCGGAGTATTTGCCCCAAGATGAACTGGAGGCGCGCATGAGCCCGCTCGATCTGAGACAGCCGCCCGCAGCCCGCGCCAATGCCCGCGAACAGGAGGGGCTGGCCGCGCGGGATCTGGGCGCGCCGCCGATTCTGAAGGGCCAGGACGGCGAGGGGTCGCTTCAGGTCCACCAGGACGCCTCGATGAAGATCGAGGGTGCGAAGGTCTTCGCCGTCTACGGCAAGGGGGGCATCGGGAAGTCGACGACCTCGTCCAACATCTCGGCCGCCTTCTCGATCCTCGGACGCCGCGTCCTGCAGATCGGCTGCGACCCGAAGCATGATTCGACCTTCACGCTGACCGGGCACCTGCAGTCGACCGTCATCGACATCCTCAAGGAGGTCGATTTCCACGCCGAGGAGCTGCGGCCCGAGGATTTCGTGGCCACGGGCTTCAACGGCGTGAAATGCGTGGAGGCGGGCGGGCCGCCCGCGGGCACCGGCTGCGGCGGCTATGTGGTGGGGCAGACGGTGAAGCTCCTCAAGCAGCATCACATGCTCGAGGATACCGATGTCGTGATCTTCGACGTCCTCGGCGACGTGGTCTGCGGCGGCTTTGCCGCGCCCCTGCAGCATGCCGACCGGGCGGTGATCGTCACCGCCAACGACTTCGATTCGATCTACGCGATGAACCGGATCATCGCCGCCGTGCAGGCCAAGTCGAAGAACTACAACGTCCGGCTTGCGGGCTGCGTGGCGAACCGCTCGAAGGATACCGACGAGGTCGACCGCTACTGCGCCGAGGTGGGCTTCAAGCGCATCGCCCACATGCCTGACATCGACGCGATCCGGCGGAGCCGGCTCAAGAAGAAGACGCTCTTCGAGATGCCCGACGACGAGGACATCGTGATGGCGCGGGCCGAATACATCCGCCTGGCCGAGACGCTGTGGAACGGAACGGAAGGGCTTGCGCCCGATCCGCTGGAAGACCGGCGGATCTTCGAGCTTCTGGGGTTCGACTGATGCAGGACACGACCACATATG
The DNA here is from genome assembly GCA_036735505.1 of Paracoccaceae bacterium. Lineage (GTDB taxonomy): Bacteria > Pseudomonadota > Alphaproteobacteria > Rhodobacterales > Rhodobacteraceae > DAINOF01. The sequence continues at coordinate 26,283 of DAINOF010000002.1, read as the reverse complement.
GTGTCACGCGCGCCCGGGTGGAGCATTACTTCGACCGGAGCGCGACGCAGGTCTGGGAACGGCTGACCTCGGACGCGCCGGTGTCGCGCATCCGCCAGACGGTGCGCGAGGGACGCGACCGGATGCGGGCGACGATGCTGTCGCGGCTGCCCGCGGACCTCACGGGCCTTCGCGTGCTCGATGCGGGTTGCGGGCCGGGGGTCATGACGGTGGAACTGGCGGCGCGCGGGGCCACGGTGGTGGCGGCCGACATCTCGCCGCAGCTCGTCGGGATCGCCGCGCGGCGGCTTCCGGAGGAGCATCGCGACCGCGTGACCTTCCATGCAGGCGACATGCTGGCCGAAGAGCTCGGGACGTTCGACCACGTGCTCGCGATGGACAGCCTGATCTACTACACGGCGGCCGATATCGACGCGGCGCTCCTGCGGCTCGGCGCCCGCACCCGGCAGGCGATCGTCTTTACCGTCGCGCCGCGCACGCCGCTGCTCATGGCCTTCTGGGGCATGGGCAAGCTTTTCCCGCGGGGCGACCGCTCGCCCGTCATGCAGCCGCATGACCTTCGCACCCTGGCGCGGCCGCTGCCGGGCCGTCTCGACCGGGTCGGGCGCGTCGCCCGTGGCTTCTACATCTCGGAATGCCTGGAGTACCGGCCGTGATCGTGACGCGCGCGCAGGTCAAGTCGATCTCGGCCCGCTGGCTGCCCTTCGCGGACGCGGCTTCCGAGGCGCTGCCCTTGGGCCAGCTCCTGCGGTTGTCGCTGTTCCAGGTCTCGGTCGGCATGTGCGCGGTGCTGCTTCTGGGCACGCTCAACCGCGTGATGATCGTGGAGCTGTCGGTCCCGGCGCTCGTCGTCGCGATCATGATCGCGCTGCCGGTCCTGTCGGCGCCGTTCCGGGCGCTCCTGGGATTCCGGTCCGACACCTACCGCTCGGCCATCGGGTGGAAGCGGGTGCCCTACCTCTGGTTCGGCTCGCTCTGGCAGATGGGCGGGCTTGCCGTCATGCCCTTCGCGCTGATCGTGCTGTCGGGCGACCAGACGCACGGACCCGCCTGGGCGGGCGAGGTGCTGGCGGCGCTGTCGTTCCTGATGGCCGGCCTTGGCATGCACATGACGCAGACCGCGGGGCTCGCGCTCGCCGCCGACCGGGCGACGGACGAGACGCGGCCGCGGGTCGTGGCGCTGCTGTATGTCGCCTTCCTTGCCGGCATGCTCGTGTCCTCGCTCGTCTTCGGCTGGCTCCTGCGGGGCTACGACCCCCTGACGCTCGTGCGGGTGGTGCAGGGCGCGGCGCTGATGACGCTTCTTCTAAACCTCGTCGCGCTCTGGCGGCAGGAGACGGTGCGGCCCATGTCGAAGGCCGAGCGCGAGGCGCCGCGGCCCTCGTTCCGCGACGCCTGGGCCGACTATGCGCGGGGCGGCGATGCCGGGCGTCTTCTGGCCGTGGTGTTCTTCGGCACGATGGCCTTCAACATGCAGGACGTCCTTCTCGAGCCCTACGGCGGCGAGATCCTGGGCCTTTCGGTCTCGGCCACCACGATCCTCACCGCGCTCTGGGCGACCGGCGCGCTTGTGGGCTTCGCGCTGGCCGCCAAGTGGCTCGCGCGGAAGATGGACCCCTGCCGGATGGCCGCGCGCGGCATCCTGATCGGGGTCGTGGCCTTCTCGGCCGTGATCTTCGCCGATCCGCTGCACATGCACGCGTTGTTCTTCGCGGGCGCCGTCCTCATCGGCCTTGGCGGCGGGCTCTTCTCGGTCTCGACGCTCACCGCCGCCATGACGATGCCGGTCGAAGGCATCGCCGGCCGCGGTCTTGCCCTCGGCGCCTGGGGCGCGGCGCAAGCGACCGCCGCGGGCCTCGCCATCGCGCTGGGCGGCGGCATTCGCGACGGCGTCAGCCATCTCGCGCTCTCGGGCGCGATGGGCGAAGCGCTCGCGCTTCCCTCGACCGGCTATTCGGTCGTCTACCACCTCGAGATCGCGCTTCTCTTCGTGACCCTCGTGGCCCTCGGGCCGCTGGTGCGCCTCTCTTCCCCGAAACCCCGGACCGACAATCCGGAAAGCGGCAAGTTCGGCCTGGCCGACTTTCCAACCTGACCCCTGGAGGTATCTGACATGGTCGGTGTGAACTTCTTCGGCAACTTCGATCTCGCGAGCCTGAGCATCTGGCTATTCTGGTTCTTCTTCGCGGGGCTCATCTACTACATCCAGCGCGAGAACATGCGCGAGGGCTATCCGCTGCAGGACGAGGACGGGAACGTCTCGTCGAACCAGGGGCTGTTCCCGGTGCCGTCGGACAAGACCTTCATCCGGTCCCACGGTCAGGAGAACCTGACGGTCCCCTCGGGCCAGCGCCCCGACCGCAGCGACCTCGCGCTCGCCCGCAGCGTGGCGCACGAGGGCTTCCCGCATGTCCCCACCGGCGATCCGCTCGCCGACGGCGTCGGGCCGGCCGCCTGGGCCAACCGCGAGGACCGGCCCGAGCTTGACGGACACGGCCATGCGAAGATCACGCCGATGGCCGGGCATGCGGACTTCTTCGTCTCGGCCGGGCGCGACCCGCGGGGCCTGCCGGTCCTGGCCAAGGACGACCAGGTGGTCGCGCATGTCACCGACATGTGGGTCGACGGGCCCGAGCACATGGTCCGCTACATCGAGATGGAACTCGAGCCCGAGTACGGCGCGGGCAAGCGGCTCGTCCCGGTGACCATGGCGCGCATCAAGGAGCGGTGGGTCGAGATCGCGTCGCTGCGGTCGGGGCACTTCGGGGGCGTTCCGCGTACGGCCTCGCCCTCGCAGATCACCAAGCTCGAGGAAGACAAGATCTGCGCCTACTACGCGGGCGGCACGCTCTACTCGTGAGGACAGGTCCCTGGCGCCCCTCGCCAGGGCGCCGGGCCCACCCGCCGGGAACCGAAAGGATGCAACTGATGGAACATGACGACTTCGCCGTGGAGCCCGTGAGGGGGCTTCCCGAGCGGCCTCCCGCCGGAGAGATCATCCTGTGGCAGGGCCGCCCCGACACCTGGACGCTGGCGCGCGAGGCGCTGAACCTCGACTGGATCATCGGCTACTTCGTCCTCCTGATCCTGTGGCGCGTCGGCGCGTCCATGGCCGACTATTCCGCGCTCGAGGCGCTGACCCACGCGATCCCGCTGGCCGCGATCGGCGCGGTCAGCGCGGCGCTTCTCGTCCTCATCGCCTGGGTGCAGGCGAAGGCCACGGTCTACACGGTCACGACCGCGCGCGTCGCCATGCGCGTCGGCGCGGCGCTGACCGTCACGCTGAACCTGCCCTACAGCCGGATCGAGGCGGCCGACCTCGACCTGCGCAAGGGCGGGACCGGCACGATCGCCTTCCGCACCGCGGGCGAGACGCGGCTGTCCTACCTCGTGCTCTGGCCGCATGTGCGGCCGTGGCACGCAAGGCGCACCCAGCCCGCGCTGCGCTGCATCCCCGAGGCCGAGCGGGTCGCGCGGATGATCGCGGAGGCCGTGGAGACCCGGATCGACCAGCCCGTGCTCGCGCGCCGCAGCGCCGGCAGCGCGGTCGCGGCGGAATGAGGAGGAGCGAGAGATGACCGACCAGCGCACAAACCCCGGCCTCTGGTACGACGCGGAGAAGCGGCCGCGTCCGCGCCGCGACCGTGAGTTCATCCCGACGCAGATCATCGTCGCTATGGTCGGCATGGCTGCGATCACGCTCGCGCTCGTGACCTTCGCCGTCCTGACCGACCGGCCCACCGTGGGCCAGCCCAAGGAGGCGCCGGTCTGGAAGGCGCAGACCCTGACGCTCGAGGGCCGCGGCAACCATGTCACCGTCGTCGAGGACGCGGGCGCCGTCCTGCTCGACGGCAACGGCGGCTTCGTGGCGGTCGTCATAGACGGGCTCGAGCGCGCGCGGCTCGTCGCGGGCGTCGAGGGCAATCCTCCCGTGACGATCACGCAATACATGAACGGGCGCGTGTCGCTCGTCGACCCCGCATCGGGATGGCAGGTGGAGCTGTCATCCTTCGGCCCCGGCAATGTCGGGACCTTCCGCAAGATGCTCAACGGCGAATAGAAGAAAGGGAACCGACAATGGGACTGCTCACGAGAGACTACGAGACGGCGCCCTGCACCGTCGAGGTCAGCCACCGCTTCGAGGCGCTGCACGCCCACGTCCGCTTCGACAACGGCGCGGTCGTCCATCCGGGCGACGAGGTGCTGGTCGAGGGGCCGCCGGTCATGGCGCCCTATGGCGAGGTGGTGATCGAGAAGCGCGTGGCGCGGATCACCCGGGCCTCGAGACTCGAACGGCTCTGGACCCGGATGACGGGAGATTTCGAGTTCATGGAACTGTGCGAGTTTTCCTTCAGCGAGGAGGCCACGCTATGAATGTCCAGGCGATCAAGCACACCGCCGATGCCGCGACCGTCGAGGAAGGTCTCGCCATCCAGGAGGCGCAGGCCGTCCACGACAGCGAGAGCGCGACCGCGCTCGCCCTGCAGGACACGCTGCTCACGCCGCGCTTCTACACCACCGATTTCGACGAACTCGACGCGATCGACGTCTCCTCGGTCCGGGCCGACTGGGACGCGCTTCTGGCGCAGATGAAGGCGGACCCGAACAAGGGCCACTTCAGGAAGACCGCCGACTGGGACGCGGTCGACTGGGCGGGGATGGAGCCGGGGCTCAAGAAGGAGTTCCTCGACTTCCTCATCTCCTCCTGCACGGCCGAGTTCTCGGGCTGCGTGCTTTACAAGGAGATGAAGCGGCGGGGCTCGAACAAGGACATCTGCGAGCTCTTCTCCTACATGTCGCGCGACGAGGCGCGGCATGCGGGCTTCATCAACGACGCGCTGCGCGAGGCGGGCGTGTCGGTGAACCTGGGCTTTCTGACCAAGGCCAAGAAGTACACCTACTTCCAGCCGAAGTTCATCTACTACGCGACCTACCTGTCCGAGAAGATCGGCTACGCCCGCTACATCACGATCTTCCGCCATCTCGAGGCGCACCCCGAGCACCGGTTCCACCCGATCTTCAAGTGGTTCAAGGAGTGGTGCAACGACGAGTTCAGCCACGGCGAGGCCTTCGCGCTGCTGATGAAGACCGACCCCAGGCTGACGAGCGGGCGGAACGTGCTCTGGATCAAGTTCTTCCTGACGGCCGTCTATTCCACGATGTATGTCCGCGACCACCAGCGGCCGCTGTTCCACGAGGCGCTGGGGGTCGATACCGACTGGTACGGGCAGGAGGTCTTTGCCAAGACCTCGGAGATCTCGAAGCAGGTCTTCCCGATCACGCTCGACATCGACCATCCGCGCTGGATGCCGGGGCTGAAGCGGTTGCAGCGCGCCTCGGCCGACATCGACCGCGCGAAGAAGCGGGGCGGGATCGGGGGCGCGCTGGGCAAGGCGTGGGGCACCGCGCGGGCCGCGGCGGCCTTCCTGTCGCTCTACACGATCCCGGCGAAGCGGCATGTCGTGCCTGCCTCGACGCGGCTCGTGCCGGCCTACTGAGAGACGAAGCCGGGGGGCGCTGCCCCCCGGACCCCCCGGAGTACTTGGACCAAGATGACGTAGATGGAGTTCTCCTCTCCCTGGACCGCGGCGCTGATCGCGCTTTTCATCTGGTGGTTCGCCACCGGCGCGATCCTGGTCGTTGTGAAGCGCGCGGATCGGGCGGGGCGCGATGCGCATGCGGGATCGGTCCTTCTCGGGCTGCCGGTCCTCGTCGCGGGGGGGCTGGGCTTCACGGTATCGCTGCCTGACGCCACCGTCGCCGGCGTCTATCTGGGGTTCCTGTCGGCGCTGGCGATCTGGGGCTGGATCGAACTCGCGTTCCTGTCGGGTGTCGTCACCGGGCCCAACCGCCTTGCCTGCCCGACGGCCGTGCCCGAGTGGGAGCGGTTCGTCCGCGCCTGGGGCACGATCGCCTATCACGAGATCCTTCTGGTCCTGACGCTCGGGGCCATGGCCTGGGCCTCCTGGGGGGCCGAGAACATCTTCGGCGTCTGGACCTTCGCGGTCCTGTTCTTCGCCCGCGTGACCGCGAAGCTGAACCTCTTCTTCGGGGTGCCGAAGATCAACACCGAGTTCCTGCCCGATCCGCTGCGCCACCTTCCGAGCCACTTCCGCCTGTCGAAGATGAACGCCTTCTTCCCGCTGTCCGTGACGCTTCTGACCTTTGCGCTCGGCTGCTGGTTCGAGCGGCTTTACGCCGTGGACGACCCGGCCGCGCGGGTGGGCTTTGCCCTTCTGGCCGCGATGACCGCGCTCGCGCTGCTCGAGCACTGGTTCATGGTGCTTCCGCTGCCGGACGAGAAACTCTGGCGCTGGATGATTCCGGCGCCCAAACCCAGCGAAAAGATGAAGATTAGCGAGGACCCCCATGGACTTTGACACGCTCTTCCGCGACCAGCTCGACGCCCTGAAGCGGGACGGCAACTATCGGGTCTTCGCCGAGCTCGAGCGCAGGTGCGGCGCCTTTCCGCGCGCGGGCAACCATGGCGCGGGGCCCGAGGAGGTGACCGTCTGGTGCTCGAACGACTACCTCGGGATGGGCCAGCATCCGCGGGTCGTCGAGGCGATGGTCGAGACCGCGCGGACCTGCGGCACGGGCGCGGGCGGCACGCGCAACATCTCCGGCAACACCTGGCACCACCGGGAGCTCGAGCGCGAGCTCGCCGACCTGCACGGGAAGGAGGCGGCGCTGCTGTTCTCGTCGGGCTACGTGTCGAACTGGGCCGCGCTGTCGACGCTGGGAAGCCGGCTGCCGGGTGCGGTGATCCTGTCGGATGCGCTCAACCACGCGAGCATGATCGAGGGCATCCGCCATGCCCGTTGCGACAAGGCGATCTGGCGCCACAACGATCCCGCCGACCTCGACCGCAAGCTCGCTGCGGTGGGACCGGACCGGCCCAAGATCGTGGCCTTCGAGAGCGTCTATTCGATGGACGGCGACATCGCGCCGATCCGGGAGATCGTGGAGGTGGCCGAGGCGCATGGCGCCATGACCTACATCGACGAGGTCCATGCGGTTGGGATGTACGGCCCCCGCGGCGGCGGCGTGGCCGAGCGCGAGGGGCTCATGGACCGCATCACGCTGATCGAGGGGACGCTCGGCAAGGCCTATGGCACCTTCGGGGGCTACATCACCGGGTCCCACGCGCTCTGCGACTTCATCCGGTCGTTCTCGTCGGGCTTCATCTTCACGACTGCCCTGCCGCCTGCGGTGACGGCCGCCGCCACCGCCTCGATCCGCCACCTCAAGGTCTCGGAGATGGAGCGCGCGCGCCAGCGCCGGCAGGTCGCGCGACTGCGCGCGGCGCTCGACGCGGCCGGCATCCCGCACATGGCCAATCCGTCGCACATCATCCCGGTCATGATCGGCGATCCGGTCAAGTGCCGCATGATCTCGGACTGGCTGATGCAGGACTGGGGCATCTACGTGCAGCCGATCAACTATCCGACCGTGCCCAAGGGCACCGAGCGGCTGAGGATCACGCCGGGGCCGCTCCACTCGGACGCCGACATCGACCGGCTGGTTGCGGCGCTTTCCTCGCTCTGGAACCGCTGCGCTTTGTCGCGCGCTATTGCCTAGCGGCGGGAAATCGGGACTTTACGCACAGGACTTCCGAGCTAGCCTTCAGCCAGTCCGTTAAGGGAGAATGACGACATGACGAAAATCTGGATTGCCGCCCTGACCGGCGCGTTCCTTGCCGCGCCTGCCTTCGCGCAGGACGGCGACGCGGCCGCCGGCGAGGAAGCCTTCCGCCAGTGCGCCACCTGCCACGCCATCGTGGACGACGCGGGCGAAGTGATCGCCGGTCGCGCGAACATGCGCACGGGGCCGAATCTCTACGGCGTCGTCGGCCGGACGGCCGGTTCGGTCGAGGGCTTCCGCTACCGTCCCGACATCGTGGCCGCCGGCGAAGGCGGGCTCGTCTGGGACCAGGCGGGTCTGACCGCCTACCTGCAGGATCCGGGCGGGTTCCTGTCCGAGACGCTGGGCAAGAATGCGCGCAGCGGCATGTCCTACCAGGTGCGCGACGCCGGTGAAGCGGCGAACCTCGCGGCCTTCCTTGCCCAGCACGGCGCGGCCGAGGCGGAAGGCACCGGCGGCTGAGCCGCAGGTCGGAACATCATCGACAAGGCAAGCCGCCGGGGGTCGACTTCCCGGCGGTTTTCCGTTGACGGAGGCGCGTTTTGCCTGACCAATCCTGAGAGCGGGGGAGGCACAGGCATGGCCCGGACGATCACGGCAGCGGAGGCCGCCGCCCTCGTGCGGCCTGGGGACTGGATCGACTACGGCACCTGCCTGTCGCAGCCCGACGTCTTCGACGCCGCGCTGGCGCTTCGGGCGGCCGAGCTTCGCGACGTGAGCGTCCGCTCCTGCATCTCGGTCCGGCCCCGCGCGGTGGTCGAGGCCGATCCCGAGGGCCGCGCCTTCACCTGGTACAGCTGGCACTTCTCGGCCTGGGACCGGGCGGCGCACGACCGGGGGCTGGCGCATTACATGCCGGTGAACCTGGGCGAGGTGCCCGACTACTACCGTCGCTTCATAGACCGGGTCGACCTGGCGGTGCTCAAGGTCTGTCCGATGGACGAGCGCGGGGTGTTCAACTTCTCGGCCACGGGTCTCTGGAACCGCGCCATCGTCGAGACGGCGCGGACGGTCGTCGTCGAGGTCTCGCCTCACCTGCCGTGGTGCGAAGGCGAGGAGAACGGCGTCCATGTCTCGGAGGTCGATCACATCATCGACGGCGGCGAGATGCCGCCACCGGAGCTTCATGCGGCGCCGCTGACCGAAGTCGACCGCGCCGTGGGGCGCTTCATCGCGGCCGAGATCGAGGACGGCGCCTGCCTCCAGGTCGGCATCGGGGGGATGCCCAACGCCGTATGCGCAGCGCTTCTCGAGGCGGGGGTGAAGGACCTCGGCCTGCATTCCGAGATGCTGACGGACGGCATGGCGGACCTCTACCGCGCGGGGCTCGTCACCGGGGCGCGGAAGGTCACCCATCCGGGCCGTTCGGTCTATTCCTTCGCGCTCGGCACGCGCCGTCTCTACGACACGCTCGACCGCAATCCGGATTTCCAGTGCCTGGCCGTCGACCGGACGAACCTGCCGCACATCGTCATGAGCAACCCCCGGGCGGTGGCGATCAACGGGACCACGCAGGTCGACCTGCAGGGGCAGGCGGCGTCCGAATCCGACGGGGTGCGGCACATCTCGGGCACCGGCGGGCAGTTGCAGTTCGTCCGGGGCGCCTATGCGTCGGATGGCGGCAAGTCGTTCCTGTGCCTGCCGTCCGTCTGGGAGAAGAACGGCGTCCGCCGCAGCCGGATCGTGCCGCAGCTCACCCCCGGAAACATCGTCACCACGCCCCGGTCCGACGTCATGTACGTCGTCACCGAATGGGGGATCGTGAACCTCAAGGGGAAGTCGGTGGCCGAGCGCGCGACCGCGCTCATCTGGATCGCGCATCCCGACTTCCGCGAGGACCTGATGCGCGCCGCGCGCGACAACCGGATGATCCCGCGCGCCCGCCTAAAGGAGCCCGCGCGCGGGACATAACCGCTTTACCTTGCGGCAATGCTCGCGCTAGGGTTGTGGAGACCTGAGCGGACAGGGGGACGTCTGTTGCCGCCAAGCGAAGACCCGATCCCGGGCGGCCTCAAGCTGCTCGCATCCGTCAGCCTCCTCCTCGTTCTCGGCACCGAAGCCTTGGCGCAGACAGCAAGTCAGGTCACGCCGGACAGCTTCGTTCCCGCGCCGCTTCGGCCTGCCGGGTCGGTCGCCTTCACCGGTGTCCCGGGCCTTGGAGCGCCCGACGGCGCCGAGCGCTTCTCGATCCTCGTCGGGTCGGTCGAGATCGAGGGCGCGCGGCCGGAACTCGAGGCCGCGGCGCAGGCGCTGCGCGCGCGGCTGACCCGTGGGCGGATTCCGGTGGCCGAGCTCTTCGAGGCGGCGACCGAGTTCGAGGCCGCGCATGCCGAGGCGGGCTTCGTCCTCGCCCGCGTGGTCCTGCCCGAGCAGGTCCTGCGGGACGGCGGGCGGCTGCGGCTCGTCGTGGTCGACGGCTTCGTCGAGACTGTGGACATCTCCGCCGCCGATCCGCGGATCCGCGGCCGGCTCGCGGCCGTGACGCTGCCGCTTCTGGACCGGACCGGCCTCAGGCTCCGCGAGATCGAGCGGCAGCTTCTCCTCGCCGGCGATACCTATGGCGTCGCGCTGGGATCGACGCTGGCGGCCGGAGAGCGGGACGGGGGAACAGTCATCGTCCTCGACCCCGATTTCCGGCTTCTCACCGGGTTCGTCGGTGCCGACAACAGCGTCTCCGACGCCCTCGGGGCCTGGAGGCTCGATGCCGGCGTCGAGCTCAACGGCGCCCTCGGCTGGGGCGAGGTGCTTTACGCCCGCGTCTCGGGCAACCCGTTCGAGAGCTTTTTCGACGATGCGCAGCTCCGGACGCTCGCGGCGGGCGGCGTCTTGCCGCTCGGCACGCGCGGCCTCACCTTCAACCTCGAGGCCACCGACAGCCGGACGCGGCCCGACCAGATCGCCGTCGATACCGTCAGCGTGCTCGAGCGGGTCTCGGCGCGGCTCTACTATCCGTGGATCCGCACCCGCGGCCGCAACCTGACCTCGCAGATCACGCTCGACCGGGTGCGCGACACGCTCGACATCGACGCCGCCGTGGGGGCGCTGCCGGTCTACGAGGACCTGCTCACGGTCCTGCGCGTCTCGACCGACGCGTTCTGGAGATCGGACGGCGGCGCGACGACCGAACTGGGCGGCGCGCTTTCGGCCGGGCTCGACGCGCTGGGCGCGCGGGGGGCCGATGCGGCGCCGCCCGATCGCCCGTTGTCGCGGGTCGGTGCCGACGCCGAGTTCCGCAAGCTCGAGATCATCGCACGTCATCGCCGCGGCCTTGGGCAGGCGGCCGAGCTGTCGCTCTACGGACGGGCACAGACCTCGTTCGGCGATCCGCTGGTGCTGTCCGAGCAGATCGGCATCGCCTCGATCCGCGAGCTGTCGACCTTCCCTTCGGGCGAGTTCAGCGGCGACAGCGGCTGGGTGGTCCGGGGCGAGGTCGCGCGCGGCTTCGACACGCAGGTGGCGGGCCGTCCGCTCGCGCTCTCGCCCTATGTCTTCGCCGCGACCGGCGCCGTGACGCTCGAGGCGCCGCAGATCGGCGAGCAGGCCGAGGTCACGGCATCGGCCTTCGGGGTCGGCGTCGATCTGGCCTATACCGTCGATCCGGCCTTCTCGGCCGGAAGGCTTCGGCTCGAACTGGGAAGGGGAGTGCGCAATGACAGCGAACCCGACGATACGCGGTTTCTGTTCGCGGCCTCGTTCCGCTTCTAGCGTCGCGGCGCTTCTGCTGTCGACGGCGCTTGTGCCGGGGGCGCTGGCCGATGCCCTGCCGACGGGCGGGCAGGTCGCCGCGGGGGCCGCGTCGATCGCGGCCGGGGACGGGGCGATGACGATCACGCAAGGCTCCGACCGGGCCGTGATCCGCTGGGAGGGGTTCTCGGTCGGCGCGGGCGCGCGGGTCGACATCCACCAGCCCGGCCCGGGCGCGGCGCTTCTCAACCGCGTCACGGGCGCGGCGCCAAGCCGGATCGAAGGCGGCCTTTCGGCCAACGGACAGGTCTTCCTCGTCAACCCCGCGGGCATCGTCGTGGGCCCGGGCGGACGGGTGAACGCGGCCGCCTTCGTGGCCTCGACGCTCGACATGGACGAGGGCGACTTCATGGCGGGCCGGCTGCGCTTTGGCGGTGGCGGCGCCTCGGCCGAGGTCCGCAACGAGGGCGCGATCGAGATCGGTCCGGGCGGCTACGCGGCGCTTCTCGGCGGGCGGGTGGCGAACGCGGGCACGGTGTCGGTCCCCTACGGCCGGGTCGGCTTCGGCGCGGGCGAGCGGATCACGCTCGACCTCTCGGGCGACGGGTTCCTTCAGGTCGCCGTACCCTCGGGCAGCGCGGCCGAGGCGGCGCTGATCGCGCACACCGGCCGGATCGACGCGCCGGGCGGCCGCGTCGAGATGTCGGCCGCGACGGCGCGCGACGCCGCGCGGCACGCGATCAACCTCTCGGGCGTCGTCGAGGCGCGAAGCGTGTCCCAGGTGGGCGGCGCCATCGTGCTGGGCGGCGGACCGGGCGGGCAAGTGACGGTGTCCGGCCGGCTCGACGTCTCGGCCGCGGTCGAGACGTCGCCGGTGCCGGCGCCCCGGCCTTCCGGGGGCAGCGTGACGATCACCGGCGACAAGATCGCGCTCGACGGCGCGCGCATCGCGGCGGACGGACCCGGGGGCGGCGGCCGGGTGCGGATCGGCGGCGACCTGAAGGGCGGCGGCGACCTGCCGCGGGCGCGCAGCCTCTCGGAGACCGGAACGACGATCACCGCCGACGCGACCGGGGCGGGCGACGGCGGCACCGTGGTCCTGTGGTCGGACGAGAGCACGGTCTTTGCCGGCACGATCTCGGCCCGCGGCGGGCCGTCGGGTGGCGACGGCGGCTTCGTCGAGGTCTCGGGACGGCGCGACCTGACCTTCGGCGGCGTCGTGGACCGGCGCGCGCCAATGGGCCGGGCCGGAACGCTGCTTCTCGACCCCGTCGACGTGACGATCGAAGATGGGACGGGCCCCTTCATTCTCAACACCTTCTACACGGACAACATCGAGGCGAACCTCGCCGGAGGCCCGGTAACCATCGAAACAACCGCGTTCTCCGGCGAGACCGAAGCGGGCGACATCACGCTGAACGGCGACATCGACTGGACCTCGACCAACGAGCTGTCCTTCCGTGCCGACAACGACATCCTCCTGAACGGCGCCATTCGCGGCTCCGCGGGCACCTTCCGCATCGACGCGGCCGGGACTGTCACGACCAGCGCTGCGGGTGCGGTCGAGGTGGCTGCCTTCGCCCTCGAAGGCGGCGATTGGGTGCAGAATGGCCCGGTACTTCCGGCCTTCTCGGCCTCCAACTTCTACGTCTTTTCAGGCGCGAGCTTCCTGCGGGCGGGCGGCGGGACGGGTGCAGCGGCGGACCCCTACATCCTGAGGGACGTCTACGGGCTCCAGGGGATCGGCACCTCGCCGGCACTCCTGACCAGCAGCTGGCGGCTCGGGAACGCCATCGACGCGTCGGGAACCGCGGGCTGGGACCCCAGCGCCTTCGGGCTGTCCGTCCTCAACACGGGGTTCGCGCCCATCGCCGACGCCACGCCGTTCACCGGAAGCCTCGACGGCGCGGGCTTCACCATCGGCGGTCTTGCCGTCTCGAACGCGACAGGGGCAATGATCGGCACCATCGGTGCGGGCGGGCAGGTGTCCGACCTCACGCTTTCGGGCGTGGCCATCGAGAACGGCAGCGCCTTTTCGGGCGCCGCGGCCGGGCTCGCGCTGTCGAATGCGGGCACGATATCGGGCGTGACGGTCACCGGCAGCGTCTCGGGCAGCGGAAGCGGCGGCACCGGCGCGGGCGGGCTCGTGGCGTCGAACAGCGGCACGATCGCGAACGCGGTCTTCGACGGCGCCCTGTCCTTCGCCTTCGGCTTCTCGCCGCAGGTGGGCGGGCTCGTCGGCGGCAACAGCGGCACGATCACCGGCAGCCGCTCGGCCGGTACGGTCACGGTCGACGGCACGGACGATCCGCTGGTCGGCGGATTCGCCGGCCTCAACAGCGGCACGATCGGTTCGTCGCGCTCGACCGCGTCCGTCATGGTCGACGGGTCGTCCCTCAGCAGCGCCTTCGCCGAGGCCGGCGGGTTCGTCGGACTGAACCAGGGCAGCATCTCGGCGTCCTCGGCGCAGGGCGCGGTGTCGGCGATCGCCGTCGGCGGGAACATCGGCGGCTTCGGCGGGCGCAACAGCGGCACCGGAGGGGTCATCGTCCAGTCGCGCGCCGATGGCGACGTCGATGTGGATGGCCCGACGACTGGCGTCCGCGCGGGGGGCTTCCTCGGCGAGAATGCGAACGACGCCGCCGCCCGGCAGACCGATGCCCGGGGCGATGTCGCGGTCGCGGGTGCCACGGGCTCCGTCAGTGCCGGTGGCCATACGGGCGGCCTGTTCGGGGCGGCGATCGAGGACAGCTCGGCGCGCGGCGATGTCGGCGTCTCGGGCTCGGGCTTCGTCGCCGCGGGCGGCTTCGCGGGCAGCGCGGTCGGGGGCAGCATCCTGCAAAGCCAGTCGACCGGCGCGATCACGGCGCCGGGCAGCGACGTGGGCGGCTTCCTCGGCCGGACAGTCGAGACTCCCACCACCGTCGAGGGCGCCTTCTGGGACGTCACGACCTCGGGTCTGACGACAAGCGCCGCCGGCACCGGCCTGACCACGACCGAGTTCCAGGACACCACGGGCTTCATCGCGCTCGCAGAGCCGCAGGGCTGGAGCTTCACGAACCCCACATGGGCGCCCGGCGCGCCGGGGGTCTACCCGGCGCTTTATGCCACGACGCCAATCCTCTTCGCGCTCCCCGACAACGCAGTCGGAGTGCAAGGCACGCTGAGCCCGCTCACGGGAACGGTCTTCGGCGGCCCGGGGCTCTACGTCCTCGGCCCGCCGGGCGACACCATCGACACGTCGGCGCTGTTCCAGAGCCCGGGGTTTCCGTCCGGCGCGCCGGGTCTCTACCCGATCAGCGCGGCGTCCAGCATCACGAGCCCGGGCGGCACGCTGTATCAGGTCGTCGGCCAGACCGCGACGCTGACCGTCCTGCCGGGCCCTGACGCAGGCGGCGGCGACGCGATCACGATCCTGCCCGCGCCGCTGCCCGTCTCGCTGCCGAACCCCGAGGACATCATACGCGGGATCGGTGCGGCCATCCTCGGCGAGGTCGAGGCGGCCCTTGAGGAACTCGATCGCGCGACGCGGGCGCTCGTCGTTCAGCTCGAGGTCTGCCGCCAGTCCGAACCGCAGGTCGGCGACACGCTCGGATGCGTGACCGAGGCGCTCGAACGCCTGTCCGCCACGCTCGAGTCGATCCGATTGGAGTTGCCTCCTCCGCTGCAGGACGTATCCTCGGTCATCGAGGCCGCACGGCTGGACATCGA
>DAINOF010000002.1:0-11234 GCA_036735505.1 Paracoccaceae bacterium | reverse complement strand
CGCAGGCGGGCCGAGGCGCGGCTCGCGGCGGCGACGACGGCGGCGGAGCGGGACGCGATCGCGCGCGAGGCCATCGGCGAGGCGCGCGCGGCCCTCGCCGTCGCGTCGGACGAGATCCGCAAGTCGATCGCCCTCATCCGCGCCGAGGACCCGGAACTGACGAGGCTACAGGTTGAACAGGGCAACGCGATTCTCGCCTCGCTGCAAGCGGTGGACACCGAGCTTCAGCGCGCGGTCGGTCTCTGACGCGCTGCGCGCGTTCGCGCTTCTGCTGTGCCTCGCCGCGACGGCGGCGGGCGCCGAGACGCGCGTGGCGCTCGTCATCGGCAACGCGGATTACGCGGCCGTTCCGGCGCTCGCGAACCCGGCGAACGACGCCGGGGACGTGACCGAGGCGCTCGACGCGCTGGGGTTCCGGGTCTTCACGGGCATCGACCTCGACCTTGCCGGCATGCGGGCGATCCTCGCCGACTTCTCCGTTGCCGCGAGAACCGCGGACGTCGCGCTCTTCTACTATGCCGGGCATGCCTTCCAGGTGAATGCCGAGAACTACCTCCTTCCGGTCGAGGTCCGGGTCAGCGACCCCGGAACGGTCGTGGACCAGACGCTTCCCCTCGCCGAGGTGATCGCAGCACTGCAGGAGTCGAGCGGCATCCGTCTGATCTTTCTCGACGCGTGCCGCGACAACCCGCTCGGTCTCGACCGGGCGCCCGGCATGGCCGAGGGCCTCGCCCGCATCGGCTCGAGCGTGGATTACCTCATCGCCTATGCCACGCAGCCGGGCGCGGTGGCCTTCGACGGCGACGCGCGCAACGGCACCTTCACCGAGGCCGTGCTGAGCCATATCCAGACGCCGGGCCAGACGCTGACCGACATGATGATCTCGGTCCGGCGGGACGTGATCGCGGCGTCGGGCGGGCAGCAGATCCCCTGGGAGAACACGTCGCTCACCCGGCAGTTCGTCTTCAACGAGGGCCCGGTGCTCGCCACCGCCGAGACGCTGTTCTTCCAGGTCGCGGCCCGGACACAGGACCCCGACCTCATGGCGCTCTACGTCGAGCGCTATCCGGAAGGCGCCCACCTGCGGGACGCGGTGGGATTTCTGGACGGCGGCCCGGTCGTGCGGTCGGCCGAGGCGGTCGAGGCCGCCGAAGAGGACCTCTGGCTGCTGGTGCGCCAGACCCGGATGCGGGAACTCGCGGCCCGCTATCTCGACTTCTATCCGCAGGGCCGGCATCTCGAGGCCGCCCGGCGCATGGTCGAGACGCTGCCTTCGCCGGCCGATCTGGGCGACGGGCAGCTCTGCGAGACGCTGGCCACGCATCCGCGCGACGCCACGGCGAACACCGCGGGCGTGCCCTTCGCGCGGCTCGCGCGGAACGCTCCGCTCACGCTCGAGGTCTGCGGGCGCGCGGCCGAGGCGTTTCCGCAGCGCCCGCACTTCACCGCGCTCCTGGCGCGTTCCCATGCCGCCGCCGGGCAGCGCGAGGAGGCCCTGCGCCTTTACCGCGACGCGGCGGCGCGGGGCGACCTGCGCGCGATGGTCAGTCTCGCGCTTCTGATGGAGTCGGGCGACGGCGTCCCGCGCGACCCGGCCGGGGCCATCGCGCTGTACGAGCGCGCCGCGGCGGGGGGCAGCGCGGATGCGGCGATCAACCTCGCCGTCGCGCTCTACGAGGGGCAGGGCGTGCCCGAAGACCCGGCGCGGGCGATCGCGCTTCTTGCCCGCGCGGCCCAGGGCGGATCGGCCATCGCCACCTTCAACCTCGGCGTCCTGACGCAGGCCGGCGCCACCGGATCGCCCGAGGAGGCGCTCGACCTCTTCCGCCGCGCGGCGCGGGACGGAGAGCCGCGGGGTTATCGCGCGGCGGCGGTCCTTCTGGACGAGGGGCGCGGCGTCCCGGCCGATCCCGAAGGCGCGGCCGACCTTCTGTTGCGGGGGGCGGCGGCGGATTCGGGCGAGATCGTCGCCGAACTGGGCGCGCGCGCCGGGGAGTGGAGCGCCGACACGATCCGCGCGGCGCTGGAGCGGCTCGGCGCCGCGGGGCTCTATGAGGGCGAGGTCGACGGCCTCGGCGGGCCGCGCTTCGCCGAGGCGCTGGCGCGCTGGCGGAACGGCGGCTTCGACGTCGCCGTCCTCACCAACTGACGCGCCTCAGCCGAGGACCTGGAACTCCACCCGGCGATTCGCGTCGCCCTTGGGATCGGCCTCGTCGTAGAGGAACCGCTTGCCGAGCCCGACGGCCTCGAGCCGTGCCGCCGCGATGCCGCAGTCGTCGATCAGGTAGCGCACGACTTCCTCGGCGCGCAGCATCGACAGGCGTTCGTTGTAGGCGTCGGTTCCGGCGGCGTCGGTGTGGCCGATGACGCGGAAGCGGTCCACGTCGGTCGCCTGCGACATCACCCGGCACATCTGTTCGAGCTTGGGCAGCTCGGCACGGTCGATCGCGGCGCTGTCGAAGCCGAAGCGCACGCGGATGTTGACCTGCAGCGTGGGGTCGAACAGCGCGACCTGGATCGGCTGGTTCGGATCGACAGGCGCGCTCACCGTCTCGGACGTGCCGGCGACGGTCACGCCCGTCTCGGCCGAGGGCTGCGGCGCCGCGTCGGTCGCCACGTCCTCGAGCGTGACGAGCGACACGCCGCGCGTGCCGCCGCCGATGCTGCGGGTCGAGCCGAGACCGCTCCGCGTGGCGGTGATCGCGTCTCGCTGGAGGCTGAAGCGCTCGAGCAGTTCGGCGTCGGACAGGTCCTGCGCGCCGGCGCCCGATGCGAGCGCGGCGCCGGCCGCTACGGCGAGGGCAAGGAAGGCGCGGGGCATGGTCGATCCTCCGATAGTGGTTTATCTCTGCGGGCAATCTACTGTAGTCTCGGCTCGCGCTCAACGTGTCGTACGAAATGCGGGACTTATGATGGACATCGCGCCGCGCCGCCGGTCCGCCTGATGGCGGTCACGACACCTCCCCCGGTCGCCTATGGCGCCCCGCCGGTGGGATTGGGCGCCGGCATCACCCATGCGGGGCTCGTGCGCGAGCGCAACGAGGACTCGATCCTGACCGATCCCTCGGGCGCGCTCTGGGCGGTGGCCGACGGGATGGGCGGGCATGGTTCGGGCGACGTGGCCTCGGACATCGTGATCGAGCGGCTCTCGACCGCGCCCGACGACGCCGACCCGCTCGACGTGCTGGGCACGCTCCTGACCGAGGCCAACGACATCATCTACGGCCTCGCCTGCCAGCGGGGCCGGACCATGGGCGCCACCGTCGTCGCGCTGATGATCGAGAACGCGGTGGGCTACCTCGCCTGGGCCGGGGACAGCCGCGCCTATCTCTTGCGGGGCGGCCGGCTGCGGCTTCTCACGCGGGACCACACGGTGATCCAGGATCTCGTGGAGGACGGCCTGATCCGCCCCGAAGAGGCGCGCGGCCATGCCGAGGCGAACGTCGTCACCCGCGCCATCGGCGCCGAGCCGGAGGTCGAGATCGACACGGCGACCGTGCCGTTCCTGGCGGGCGACCGGATGATCCTGTGCAGCGACGGGCTGACCGGTTCGGTCGGCGACGGGACCATCGCGGCGCTTCTCGGGGCGGCGGAGACTCCGGACGAGGCCTGCCGCAGCCTTCTCAGGGCGGCGCTCGAGGACGGCGCGCCCGACAACGTCTCGGTCGTCGCGGTCTTCATGGACGCGGGCTGACGCGATGCGGCAGGGCACGCTCATCGGACCCATCATCGTCGCCATCGGGCTCGTCGTGGCCGGCATCTCCTTCGCGCTCGTGGGCGCCGTGCTCGACCGGGCCGAGGGCGACACCGAGATCCGGCTTGAACGCCTTGAGACCGAGATCGCGGGTCTGCAGGGCGAGATCGGGCGCCTGTCGGCCGACCTGCGCGAGACGCAAGGAGAACAGCGGCGGCTTCTGGAGGAGATCGCGCTCCGCGCCGCCGCGCCGCCGCCGCCGACGGTGGCGCTGCCACAGGTCCTGATCGCGCCCGGCGAGGACGAGGGCGGACCCGGAGCCGAGGGGCTGACCGAGGTCATGCTGCTCGCCCGCTCCCGCTTCAACCAGGGGATGACCCAGCCGCGCAACGCGGCGATGCTCGAGATCCTCGGTCGGCCGCGCGACAGCTTCACGACCGACTGCGCGCCGGTCACCGACCCGCGCCTCCAGGGGCTGCTCGAAACGCGCGAGATCGGCCCGATCCGGGTCACCATGGTGCGCCCGGCGCTCGATTCGCTCGCCCGCATCCTGGCCCGGCTCGAGGCCGACGAGCCCGAGGTCTATGCCGCGCTCGGCACGGCGGGGGCGCTTTGCGCCCGACTGATCCGCGGCTCGTCCACGGCGATCTCGAACCACTCCTGGGGCACGGCGATCGACCTCAAGCTCGAGGACCAGCTCGACGGCTTCGGCGACGGCGGCACGCAGTTCGGGCTTCTCCTTCTCGCCGAGCTCTTCAATGAAGAGGGCTGGTTCTGGGGCGCGACCTATTCGCGCGAGGATTCGATGCACTTCGAGGTGAGCGAGGAGACGCTGCGCCGCTGGGCGGCCGAGGGGCAGTTGTGACCGCCCGGGACGAGCCCTACCGTTCGGCCGCGGCCGAGGTGCTGCGCTTTGCCGACGCGATTCCGGACATGGTGCGCGAGGGCGAGCGGACGATCGGCGAACGGGCGGCCGCGCTTCTGGCGCGGTTCGAGGCGCAGGTCGCGGCGGCGGGGGCGCCCGCGCCGGCGGGCCCGCCCGCGCGCTATGCGCTCGCCGTCCTGATCGACCAGCGCGCGCGGGCGGCCCGGGGGCTGAGGATGAGCGCCTGGACCGCGACGGCGCATGCACGGCTCTTCGACGGGCGCGACATGTCGGTCGACCGCATCCGCAAGTTCCGGGAGACGGCCGCCTCGGGCGGCGACGCCTTCGCGCCGCTCGCGGCCTTCCTCGACGGCGTGCTGGGCGATCTCGAGGGCGCGCGGCGCCGGCGCGAGCGCGTGTCGCATGCGCCGACGCTGCTCCTCTTTGCCGGGGTGGCCGGTCTCGTGACGGCGCTCGCGGGGTATGCGGCCTTCCTCGACTGGCGCTACCACGCGCGGACCAGCGCCGCCTTCGCCACGGACGCGGCCTCGATCCCCGCAGGGGCCGGCACCTTCGACGGCAGCCTCGCCGCGCGGCTCGATGCGCTGGCGGCGGCGCGGGCGCGGGTGGACCGCGCGGCGGACAACGCGCCGCTTGCGGATCTCGTCCGCATCCCGGTCTGGGCAAGCGACGCCCGTGCCGGCGAGGTCTACCGCGCCGAGGTCGCGGCGGTCCTGCCCGCGGCGCTCGCCGAGGCGATGGCCGAGGAACTGGCGACCGAAGGCGCGAGCCTGCCGCTCTTCGACACGCTGCGCGCCTGGTCGGTCCTGTCGGGAGAGGCCGGCTGGTCGCCCGGCTATCTTGCAGGCTGGCTCGAGGCCCGGCCCACGGTTGCGCCCCTCGCCCCGCATGTCGCGGCTCTGCCCGGCCCCTCCCTCGCCCTGCCGCCGCCCGATGCCGAGCTCGTCGCGCAGGCGCGCACCTTCGCGGCCGAAGTGCCGGAAGCCGAGCGCGCCTGGCTCGAGCTTCAGCGCTCGGACGAGGTGCGGGCGCTTCCCGCCTTCCTGCCCGAAACCGCGGTCCCAGGGCTTGGCGAGGTCGTCCTGCGCCGCTCGGGCCGACCGCTCGGCGCAGGCCTCGACGGGCTCTACACGGCCGCGGGCTGGACCCATGCCCGGCAGGTCGGCGCGGGCGTCGCCGTGCAGCGGGCGCGCGCCGTCGCGCCCCTGATCCTCGGCGCGGCCCCCCCGGTCCAACAGGACGCGCCCGACCGCGTGCTCGAAGAGCTTCAGCGCCAGACCCTCGCGCGCTGGAAGGACTGGCTCGGCGATCTTCGGGTGCGACCGTTTTCCGACCGCGACAGCGCCATCCGCATCTCGGGCAGCCTCGCGCAGCGCGACTCGCCGCTCGACCGCCTGATCCGGGCAGTCTGGGTCGAGGCGGGCGGGGCCGACAGGACGAGGCCGCACGAGTTGCAACTTCTGATCGCCAGCACCTTCGGCCCGATGATCCAGTACGCCGAACAGGGGCGCATCGCCGAGCTGTCGGCGCTGTTCTCGTCGCTGAACGTGGCGCTCGGCTCGATGGATTTCGACGAGGCGCGGGGCGGCGAGCGGCTGATGACGGTGCAGGACCGCGCGCGCTCGGTGGCGGCGCTCGCCGCGGCGCCGCCGGTCGTCGCGCAGATCGCCGAGGACGTGCTCGCCCAGACCAGCGCTGCGCATGCCTCGCTGCTCGGCAATCCGCTGACCCGGCGTTGGCAGGCGCAGGTCTATCCGCTCTGCCACGGGACGGTCACGGGGCGCTATCCCTTCGGCGACGGACCCGATGCCGACCTTGCGGACTTCGCCGCGCTCTTCGGTCCGGGCGGCGCGCTGTCGCGCTTCGTGGGCGGCGAGGCCGTGCGCTATCTCGACACTTCCGAGAGCCCCTGGCGCTGGAAGCCCGAGGCGCGCCTGTCGGGCCTGACGCCGGAAAGCGCGGTCTTCCTCGAGATGGTGACGGCCATCTTCGGCGAGCCCGGTCTGGGGACCACGATGGACCTCGCCGCGCTCGCCGAGAAGGGCGAGGCGACGATGCTGCTTGGCGGCGCGGGCGTTCCGGTGCGCGCGACGGGCGCGGCCGAACGGCTGGCATGGCCGGGGCCCGACCCCTCGGCGGGGGCGGAGGTCGCGTTCCGCGAGGGCGCGGCCTCGTCGCGGATCGTCGAGCCCGGCGCCTGGGGCCTCTTCCGCCTGCTCGACGCCACGCCGGTCCGCGCGCGGGACGGCGGCGCGCGGATGCTCCTCGACATCCGGGGCGAGACGGGCCGCCTGTTTCTCGAGATGCGCTTTGCCGAGCCGGGCAACCCGGTGTCGGCGCGACGGCTCCTGTCCGGGCTTGCCTGTCCGCCGGTGCTCTGACGTCGCAAAGGTTTCGACACGCACGACTACGCCGATAACCCGCTATAGTCGGGCCGACCGCCAGAAGGGAAAGGATCTTCCATGGCCGAACTTGCGAGCATCGAGGTCTCGGGTCCGTTCCCTGACGGGATGGAGTTCGTCCGGATGGCGGGAGGGGACGAGATCAGCCGACCCTTCCGGTACGACCTCCAGCTCCTCCTGCCCTCGGCGGCCGGCGCGCCCGTCGACGCCGCAGATCCGGCCGACATCCTTGGCAAGATGGTGACGGTCAAGGTGGTCTCGAAGCTGGGCGACCGCTTCTTCAGCGGCATCGTGGACGAGTTCGGGATCTCGGGCTTCACGGCGCGCGAGGTTCTCTACTTCGCGGCGCTCAGGCCCTGGACCTGGCTTCTCTCCAAGACCCGCGACAACCGCATCTTCCAGAACATGAGCGTCGTCGAGATCGTGGAAGAGGTCTTCGCCGCCTACCCCGATGCTGCCTTCGAGAAGCGCTTGCAGGGCAGCTATCCGCAGCGCGAATACTGCGTGCAGTACGACGAGACCGACCTCGACTTCGTCCAGCGCCTGCTCGAGCACGAGGGTATCTGGTACTTCTTCGAACATGCCGACGGCGAACACCGGATGATCCTCACCGACGCGGTGAGCGCGCTCGAGACCGTCCCGGGCTACGAAGAGGTACCCTTCCTCGGGACGACGGACGCCGCCGCGCCGCATGGCGAGGGGCTGCGGAGCTGGCGGAGGACCGCGCGGGTCGTGCCGGGGGCCTTCGCGCAGACGGATTACGACTTCGTCAAGCCCTCGGCCGACCTCATGAGCAAGAGCGAGAAGCCCCTTGGGCATGCCTCGGACGACGGCGAGGTCTACGACTATCCGGGCACCTACACCGTCCTGTCGCGCGGCGACGGCCTGTCGGACCTGCGGCGCGAGGAACTGCAGGCGCCGGCCCGCACGGTCGAGGCCACGGGCGACGCGGTGGGGCTCTGGTCGGGGTCGACCTTCACCCTTGCTGCCCATCCGCTCGAGGCCGAGAACGTCGCCTATGCCGTGCTGCGCGCCGAGTACCGCCTGTCGAACGCGCGGCACGACGCCGAGGCGGTCGATGCGGGGCTGTCGGGGGGCGTGTCCTACCTCCTGCAGCCAGCCTCGGCCGCCTACCGCCCGGCGCGGCGCACCCGCAAGCCGGCGATGAAGGGCCCCCAGACCGCCGTCGTCGTGGGGCCCTCGGGCGAGGAGATCTTCACCGACGAATATGCCCGCGTGAAGGTCCAGTTCCACTGGGACAGGCTGGGCGGGCGGGACGAGGCGTCGTCCTGTTTCGTCCGGGTCAGTTCCGCCTGGGCGGGCGCCGGCTGGGGCTTCATCCAGATCCCGCGGATCGGGCAGGAGGTGATCGTCGACTTCCTCGAGGGCGATCCGGACCAGCCGATCATCACTGGCCGGGTCTACAACGCCGAGCAGATGCCGCCCTACGGCCTTCCGGGAAGCGCCACGCAATCGGGATGGAAGTCGAACTCGACGCCGGGCGGCGGCGGCTGGAACGAGCTGCGCTTCGAGGACAAGGCGGGGTCGGAAGAGGTCTATTTCCAGGCCCAGAAGGACCACACAGAGCTCGTCAAGAACAACGAGACGCGCACCATCGGCAACGACTGGGTCGAGGATGTGGGCCATGACGCGACGCAGTCGGTCGGCAACGACCGGACGGAAAGCGTGGGCAACGACAAGTCGACCTCGGTCGGCAACAACCGCACCGTCTCGATAGGCGTCGACGACAGCGAGACGGTCGGCTCGAACCGCAGCCTGTCGGTCGGGTCGGACGAGACGATCACGGTCGGCGCGAACTCGACCGAGTCGATCGGCGCCGACCACACGCAGAGCGTGGGCGCGAACCAGAAGTTGAGCGTGGGCTCGAGCCGGACGCGCAGCGTCGGCGCGGCCGAGGCCGTCACGGTGACCGCCGCGCAGCAGATCACCGTGGGCGCGGCGCGGAGCGTCACCGTCGGGGCCGAGCAGGCGCATACGATTGCCAACAACGATACCTGGACGATCGGGGCCGACCAATCGGTGACGATCGGCGCCAACCAGACCGTGAGCGTCGGCGACAGCATGACGGTCAGCATCGCCAAGAACCAGTCCACCAGCGTGGGCGAGGCGCAGTCCGTCAAGGTCGGCAAGACCAGCGCGCTTGACGCGGGCAAGGACGTGGTGGTGAAGGCCGGCAAGAACATCCTGATCGAGGCCGGCGATTCCATCATCATCAAGACGGGCAAGGCCGCCATCGCCATGAAGAAGGACGGCACGATCACCATCGAGGGCAAGGACATCACGATCAAGGGGTCGGGCAAGATCAACGCCGAAGCCTCGTCGGACTTCACGATCAAGGGGTCGAAGATCAACCAGAACTGAGGAGGCGCGCGACGCCCTCTGGCGTGGCCGGGACGGGTGCGGCGCCAGTACGCCAGGCGATGCCGGCGGTCGCGTCGTCGCCCGGAGACGGTCGCGGCGCCGCCTCGAGCCGCCGGGCGAGGTCCTCGGGGCCGATCAGCCCCTCGGCGGCATCGGCGAGGTCGT
Source organism: Paracoccaceae bacterium (assembly GCA_036735505.1). GTDB lineage: Bacteria > Pseudomonadota > Alphaproteobacteria > Rhodobacterales > Rhodobacteraceae > DAINOF01. The sequence continues at coordinate 1,705 of DAINOF010000002.1, read as the reverse complement.
AGAGCACCGCCTCCACCCAGGCGTCCGCCGCGGGGCGCGCCACGCCCGCCCCCGGCGCCACGCCGGCGAGCGGATAGAGCCGGCCCAGCCGGTCCCCGCTCGGCACGAGCGCGAGGATCACCACCTGCCCGAGGTCCAGCTTGGCGCGCAGCCCGTCCTCGGGCCAGCGTTCGGGCGCGACGCCGCCGAGGCAGGCGGTAAGCCAGCGGTCGAGCGGGCTGCGCAGGCCCGGCGCCAGTCCCCGCGCCACGAAATCGCCCGTCGCCGGCATCTTGCCGAAGAACCCGGCGGCGGGCGTCATCAGAACCCTTGCGGACAGCGGAAGCCCGAGAAGATCGTGAGGTCGAAGGGGTTCTCGACGCTGCTCGCGCGCAGCTCGAAGTCGGCGACGAAGGACTGCGCGCCGAGCCTGAGCTGGAAGAGCTCGGGCAGCGCCGTCCCGGTGAGCCGCCCCTTCCGGATCAGCCGCAGAAGCGCCCAGCTGCCGATTTCCGAGGTGATCACCTCGGCCGAGCCGTCGACCGGCGTGAAGGACAGCGTGACCATGCCGGTGGCGTCCGGCCCGGGCCAGGTCATCGGGAACGGGCGCGCGGCGGCGTTGAAGAAGGCCAGCGACTGGCCGTCCACGTTCAGCGTCACGCGCGAGGCGTTGGCCGACAGGTCCTTCGGTTCGAGCGTGAAGGCCATGACCGGCCCCGCGCCGCCCGGGAACAGCGCGTCGCGGATCGACCGCGCGTTCTCGAAGGGGTCGAGGAGGGCGTCGTCGAGACCGAAGTCCGCCCGCCACCGCCACGGCCGCGTGGAATTGTCGATGTAGGGCAGGAGATGCGTCGAGGTGAAGCCGTCGATCAGCCCGCCCGGCCCGAACAGCCGCGCGAAGTCGAGCGTGTTGACGTCGATGGCGCTCGCCTCGTCGAAGGGGTAGCGGCCCTGCACGGCCGATGTGCAGAACGGCAGGACATCGGCCCGCCAGCGGGCGTTGAGCTGTGCGATCACCGCCTCGCGCGTCACGCCGAGCGTGTCCCCTGCAATGCCGCCGATCCAGTCGTCGACCGGGTCGGGCAGCGTCTGCGCAACGTTCGCCACGGCCCCCGTGAGCTCCGGCAGGCCGCCCTGCTGCAGGAGCGCCTGCTGCGGGTTCGGCGTCGCCAGCACCGTCTGCACCTGGTTCGAGAGCGCCGTCAGCGCCAGCTGCACGTCGCCCAGAAGCGGCGGGATGCCCTCGATCTCCTCGACCGTGCCGCGGATCGGGGCGAAGTGCTGCGCGACGGGCAGCCCCGGCGGATCGCCGCTGGCGCCGCCCGCGGTCGCCGCGACCGCCTTGCCCGCGAGCTTGCCGAACTTGCCGAGCTTCTGCTGCGCGATCTTGAGGACACCGGCCTGAGCGGCGTCGCCGGCCGCGTTCGCCTCGGGATCGCGGGTCAGGTGCGTCTCGGCCACGACCGCCCGGAGAAGGCGGGAGAGCGCGCTGTCGGCCGAGGAAAGGTCGCGCAGGTTGGCGCTCGCCGTGGTCAGGTCCTCGATCGGCGCGAGGCGGAGATCGCGCAGGAGCCCGTCCCACTGGGCGACGAAATCCTCGTAGTAGAGCTTGAGGATGTCGGTCTCGAGCGCACCGGTCGACACCTCGGCGCTTTCGGCGCAGCCGCCCGCGAAGACCGTGCGGTCGAGCGCGGCCTCGGCCGCCACTTCCGGCACGAGCGGCAGG
>DAINOF010000001.1:4558-38328 GCA_036735505.1 Paracoccaceae bacterium | reverse complement strand
CGGCCGCCGCCGGCGCCGGCGCCGCCATGCAGGGCGGCGACACCTTCACGACGCACCATCGCGGCCACGGCATCTTCCTTGCGCGCGGCGCGGACCCGAACCGCATGATGGCCGAGATCGCCGGCAAGGACGCGGGCTACTGCCGGGGCAAGGGCGGGTCGATGCACATCGCCGACATGGGGCTCGGGCACCTCGGCGCCAACGCCATCGTGGGCGGCGGCATTCCGGCCGTGGTGGGCGCGGCGCTGGTGGCCAGGCGGCGCGGGACCGGCGCCGTCTCGGCCGCCTTCTTCGGCGATGGCGCGATGCAGCAGGGCATCCTCTACGAATCGATGAACATGGCCGCGCTCTGGGACCTGCCGGCGGTCTTCGTCTGCGTGAACAACCAGTGGGGCATGGGCACGCGGATCGACCAGGCCACCAAGGCCACCGCGCTGCACGAGCGCGCGCGCGCCTTCGGGCTGAACGCGGAAACCGTCGACGGGCTCGACGTGCTTGAGGTGCGCGAGGCGGCCCTTCGCATCTTCGGGGGCGCGCGGGCCGGGCGGCCCGGCTTCCTCGCCATCGATTGCTACCGCTTCTACGGCCACGGCCGGAAGGACAAGAGCCCTTACAGGACGGAAGCCGAGGAGGCCGAGGGCCGCGCCCGCGACCCGGTGGACCACGCCCGCCGCGCGCTCCTCGACATGGGCGAGGACGCAGGCGGGCTCGATGCGCTCGACGCGGCCATCGCGCAGGAGATGGACGGCGCCATCGACTTCGCCATTGGGGCGCAGGCGCCCGCGCTCGACACCATGTTCCGCGACGTCTACGCCCCCGGAGAGCCCGAGCCAGAGCCGGTGCGCGCCCGGCTCGACCGCGTGTTGGCGGAGGGCTGAGATGGACCTCACCTATCGCGACGCGCTCCGGCAGGCTCTGGCCGACGCCATGCGCGCCGACCCCGACATCTTCGTCATCGGCGAGGAGGTCGGCCGCTACGGCGGCGCCTATGGCGTGACGAAGGGCCTGATCGACGAATTCGGGCCCGAGCGGCTTCTCGACACGCCGATTTCCGAACCCGCCATCGTGGGCGCGGCGGTGGGCGCGGCCATGGCGGGAATGCGGCCGGTGGCCGAGCTCATGTATGTCGACTTCATCGGCATGACGATGGACCAGCTCGGCAACCAGGCGGCCAAGATCCGCTACATGTTCGGCGGCCAGATCGGCGTGCCGATGGTGCTGCGGACCCAAGGCGGCACGGGGCGGTCGGCGGGCGCCCAGCACAGCCAGAGCCTCGAAGCCTTCGTCATGCACACGCCGGGCCTGCGGCTTGCCATGCCGGCCACGGTGCACGACGCCTACCACCTTCTCCGGCAGGCGCTGCGCCAGCCCGACCCGGTCGTCTTCATCGAGCACAAGGCGCTTTATGCCATGGCCGAGGACGTGGACCTCGCCGCGCCCGCCCCCGACTGGGGCCGCGCGGCGGTGCGGCGCGAGGGGGGCGACCTCGTCATCGTCACCTATTCGCGGCAAGTGCACCATGCGCTCGAGGCAGCCGGAACGCTTGCCGCCGAGGGAATCGAGGCCACGGTGATCGACCTGCGCACACTAAACCCGCTCGACTTCGACACGGTGCGCGTGGCGGTGGAGCGCACCGGCCGCGCCATGGTCGTGTCCGAGGCGCCGATGACGGCGGGTGTCGCGGCCGAGCTCGCGGCGCGGATTTCCGAGGAATGCTTCGACTTCCTCGAGAACCCCGTGGCGCGGGTGGCGGGCGAGGACATCCCGATCTCGGTCTCGGTCGAGCTCGAGAAGCACTCGGTCCCGACGCCCGGGCTGATCGTGGAGACGGCGCGGAGGTTGGTGCGATGACCACGACGATCCTGCCGATGCCGCGGCTGGGCGAGACGATGGAGGATGGCGTGGTCGTGGGCTGGCTGGTGGCGCCCGGTGCGGCGTTCCGGCGCGGCGATCCGCTGGTGGAGATCGAGACGGACAAGACGGTGGCCGAGTTCCCGGCGCTGACAGATGGCGTTCTTCTCGAGACGCTGGTCGCGGTGGGCGACCGTGTGGCGGTGGGCACGCCCATCGCGCGGATCGAGGTCGAGGGCGTGGCGCCCGAGGCGGCCGCGCCCGACATGTCGTCCAAGACCGCCCCGGCTCCGTCTTCTGGATCCGCGCCCCGCGATACGCCCCGGCCCGAGGTGCAGCGGCGCGCGCGGGCCACGCCGCTGGCCCGCCGGATGGCGCGGCAGCGGGGAATCGCGCTCTCCACGCTCCGCGGCACCGGGCGGCGCGGGCGGATCGAACTTCACGACGTCGAGGCGGCGGGCGGAGCCGGCGACGCCGGCCCCAAGGATCACGGCGGCATCGCCTGGCGCGAGCAGGGGCCCGCGAACGGCGTGCCGGTCCTGCTCCTGCACGGCTACGCGGCCGATCAAACCGCCTGGGCGGGTCTGTCGGCGGTGCTGGCCAAGGCGGGCCGCCGCGCCATCGCGGTCGACCTTCCGGGCCACGGGCAGACCACGATGGACGCGGCTGCGGTCGCCGATCTTTCCGCCCCGCTGCCGGACCTCCTGCGCGATCTCGTCGGCGCGGCACCGCTGCATCTCGTGGCGCATTCGATGGGCGCCATTCCGGCCGTTGACCTGGCCCTGCGCCTTCCCTCCGCGACGCTCACGCTGATCGCGCCCGCGGGGCTCGGACCCACGATCGACGCGGGCTTCGTCCGCGGCCTCGCGCGGGCGCGGGCGCCGGGCGAGGTCGCGCATCTTCTCGACCGGCTGACCGACGGGCCGAACGGGCTGTCGGCCGCCGCCGTCGCGGGTATCGCGGCGGCTCTGGCGCAGGGGCGGCTCGCGGGCCTCGCCGACAACCTTCTGGGCGAGACGGGGCAGGCGGTGAACCTCCGCGCCGATCTCGCGCGGCTGGCCGGGCGGATGCCGGTGCACCTGATCCTCGGCCACCGCGATCGCATCCTCGACTGGCGCGAAAGCCTCGACGTCTCGCCCCTGATCGCGGTACATCATCTGCCGCGGGTAGGCCACATGCCGCAATGGGAGGCGCTGGCCGAGGTGGCGGCGATCCTGGCCCGGGTGACGGAGCGATAACGACCCCGCGTGCAGCGGGGCGATGGGGGGGACGATGGCCTATTTCCTGACGGCGGACGGCGGCACCGAAAGCCTGCGCGCCCGGCTCTACGACCTGAGCGGCACATGCCTCGGCAACGTCGCGGTGCCCTACGAGACGAGGTTCTCGGCCGGGGCGCGGGCCGAGCAGGATCCGGCCGACTGGTGGGCCAATTTCGTGACCGCCAGCCGCGGCGCGATCGCCCAGGCGGGCGTCGACCCGCGCGCGGTCGAGGCCATCGCCTATGCCACCACCTGCTGTTCGGTCGTGGCGCTGGACGAGAACGGCGACGCGCTGCGCCCGGCGCTCATCTGGATGGACGTCCGCGCCCATGCCGAGGCCGACGCGGTGCTGGCCACCGGCGACGCCGCGCTCTGCCTGAACGGCGGAGGGCAGGGGCCGGTCTCGGCCGAGTGGATGATCCCCAAGGCGCTCTGGCTGAAGCGGAACGAGCCCGCTGTCTTCGACCGGGCCCACCGCATCTGCGAATACCAGGATTTCCTGACCTACAAGCTGACCGGCGATTGGGCGGCGAGCCTGAACAACGTGGGCCTTCGCTGGCATTACCGCAACGACGCGGACGGCTGGGCCGGGGGCATCGCGCGGGCGCTCGGGATGGAGGCGATCCTCGACAAGTGGCCGCCGCGGGTGGTGGCGCCGGGCGAGGTGATCGGCACGCTGACCGCGAGAGCGGCGGAAGAGCTGGGCCTGCCGCGATCGGTGAAGGTCGTGCAGGGGGGCGCGGATGCGCTCATCGGGATGATCGGGCTGGGCGTGGCACGGCCCGGGCAGCTCGCGCTCATCACCGGGTCCTCGCATCTCCAGTTCGGCGTGACGGAGGCGCCGCTGCATGCGCCGGGCGTCTGGGGCACCTATGCCGACATCGTCTATCCGGGCCGCTACATCGTGGAGGGCGGGCAGACCTCGACGGGGTCCATCGTCAACTGGCTCGGACGGCTGACCGGGGGGCTCGACTTCGCCGAGTTGAACGCGAAGGCCGCGGCGCTCGAGCCCGGCTGCGACGGGCTGATCGTGCAGGACCACTTCCAGGGCAACCGCACGCCCTACACCGACCCGCTGTCGCGCGGCGCGATCCTCGGCCTGACGCTGGCGCACGAGAAGCACCACATCTTCCGCGCGATCATGGAGGGGATAGGCTTCGGCACCCGCGCCATCCTCGACGCCTTCCGCCGCGCGGGCTACGACAGCGGCGAGATGACGGTGGGGGGCGGCGCCTCGGCCTCCGACCTCTGGATGCAGATCCACGCCGACACCTCGGGCCTGCCGATCCGCATTCCGGCCTCGCCCGACGCGCCCTCGACCGGCTCGGCGGTGCTGGCGGCCCACGGCGCGGGGCACTTCGTCTCGATCGACGAGGGCATAGAAGCCATGGTGCGGCCGGGGCGAAAGGTCGAGCCCGACCCGCGCAACGTGGCGCGCTACGACGAGATCTACCAGCGCTACCTGCGTCTCTACCCCGCTGCGAAGGACGTGATGCAGGGTTGAGGACGGTGCCGGGGCAGCCCGGCCTAGAGCCGGCCGGCGGCGATGATGCGCTGAAGGAACCGGCGCGCCTCGGGGCTTTCCGGGGCCCCGAAGAGGCGGGCGGGCGGGCCTTCTTCCAGGATGCGCCCGGCTTCTAGAAAGGCGACCCGGTCGGCCACCTCGCGGGCGAAGCCCATCTCGTGGGTGACGATCACCATGGTCAGGCCGCGCTCCTTCAGCCCCCGGATGATCGCCAGGACCTCGCCCACCAGTTCGGGGTCGAGCGCCGCCGTGACCTCGTCGAGCAGAAGCACGTCCGGCTCGGTCGCCAGCGCGCGGACGATGGCCACCCGCTGCTGCTGACCGCCCGACAGCTGCTCGGGGTAGCTGTCCGCGAAGCGCGCCATGCCGAACCGGTCGAGGAGCGCGCGCGCCGCCTCTTCGGCCGCGCGGCGCGGACGGCCGTGCACCTTGCAGGGGGCGAGCGTCACGTTGCCGAGGACCGTCATCGTGGGAAACAGGTTGAACGACTGGAAGACGATGCCGATGCGCCGCTGCAGGCCGGTGCGGCCGAAGGCGGGATCGTCCACCGCGACGCCGTCGAGCCGGATCTCGCCCCGGTCCCAGTCCTCGAGCCGGTTGATGCAGCGCAGGAGCGTCGACTTGCCCGACCCCGACGCGCCGATGAGGCAGACCACCTCGTGGGGCGCCACGGTCAGGTCGATGGCGTCGAGCACCAGCGACCGGCCATAGGACTTCGACAGCGCCTCGATCTCGATCCGGGGGGTCATGCGGCCCTCTGGAGACGCCGGGCGCGGTCGCGTCGGGTGACCCAGTCGGCCAGCCGCGCCATCGGGATGGTCGCGAGCAGGAACAGTCCCGCCGCCACGATCAGCGCCGAGTAGTTGAAGGTGGTCGCAGTGTAGATCTGCGCCTCGCGCACCGCGTCGCGGACGCCGAGGACCGACAGGAGCGCCACGTCCTTCTGCAGCGCGACAACGATGTTCATGAGCGCGGGCAGGACGTTGCGCAAGGCCTGGGGAAGGATGGCATAGCGCATGGTCTGCCACTCGGTCAGGCCGAGCGACTTGGCCGCCGCCCGCTGCCCCTCGTGGACCGAGTCGATCCCCGAGCGGTAGATCTCGGCCACGTAGGCGGAATAGGTCAGGATCATCGCGACGCTGCCCCAGAACAGCGCCGAGTTCGGCAGCCCCGGCAGGTTCAGCGCCGGCACTCCGAAGCCGAAGAGCAGCACCAGAAGCAGCACCGGCACGCCGCGGAAGAAGTCGATGTAGACGACCACCAGAAGGCGGAAGGGCGTGAACCACGGCGCCCGCAGCGACCGGACCACCGCCAGCACCAGCGCCCAGAGCGCGATGCAGGCGAGCGCGGTGAGCCAGACCCGCATCGACACCCCGAAGCCCTGCAGGACGCGCGGGAAGGCGGCCTGCATGTTCTCGAGGCTGAAGAACTGCGCCTGCACCCGTGGCCACTGTGGCGACGAGGTGACCCACCAGCCGAGCGCACCGAAGACGACCGCGACGCTCGCGGCCGAGATGAACACGGGAAGGAGCGCGTCCCGCCAGGCGCCGCGCCGGTGGCGGGGCGCGGTCGGGCGGCGCGCCGCGATCCCGGGCGGGACGCCGCGCGCGCCGTCGCTCATTCGGTGATGAGGGGCAGGTCCGGATCGGCGACGAGGTAGGTCGTCTTCAGCTCCTCCACCACGCCCTCGGCGATGACCTCGGACAGCGCCGCGTCCACCCACTCGACGAGCGGGTTGCCGAACTCGAACAGCAGGCCGTGGCCCTGGTCGTTCGCGTCGGGCGGCAGGATGGCGACGATCGAGGCTTCGGGAATCTGCACCGCGGTGGCGAAGAGCGCCGTCGGCAGCGCGGCGAGCGTCGCATCGATCTGGCCGGCCTGCATCGCCTGGAAGACGCCGATCTGGTCGTCGTAGACGGCCGCGTCGTTGATCCCGAGGATGGTTTCCAGATAGGCGAGGTCGGTCGTCCCGATCACCGCGCCCCAGCGCGCGCCGCGCAGGTCGGCGAAGCTTCCCGCGCCCTCGACCGGGCTGCCCGGCAGGGCGATGACCGCCTTCTCCGGCTGGAAGTAGACCTGGCTGAAGCTCACCACCTCGGCCCGCGCCTCGGTGACCGAGATCTGCTGGATCGCGAAGTCGAAGGGCTTGGCCCCCGGCGCGATCGTCTGGTCGAAGGTCTGGCCCACCCAGACCACGTCCTCGGGCGAGAAACCCATCCGGGCCGCCAGCGCGTAGACCAGCCCGTTCTCGAAGCCCTGGCCGCCGGCCGGGTCGTTGTCGAGCATCCAGGGCGGATAGACCGGATCCCCGGTTCCGACGGTGAGCTTGCCGGGCGTGACGAGACTCGGGTCCTGCGGCGTGCGCTCCTGCGCGCTGGCGGGCGACCCCGGGGCGGTCAGGACAGCAACGATGAACGAGGCGGCCGCGGCGCACAGCAGGAAGCGGCGGATGATGGGCGGCATGGTGGCGATCTCCCTCTGGACCCGCCCGTCGCATGACGCAGGCGGCATTCGGGCGACAGTATTCGCCGCCTCGGCTGTCCGGCAAGGGCCTGCGCGCCTGCGGCGCCCCGTCGCCTCCAAGCCGCCCGTTTCGGCGGCACAATCGGAACGACGCCCTCTGTTTCGGCACTTCCGAAAAGTTTCCACTTAACCGAACCTCAAGCCGGCCCGCGCAAGGGGAGAGCGCCTTATCGCGAACGGACCCGCTGCATGAATCTCGAGGCCCTCGTCGGACGCCTTGCCGGCGCCATCACCGACGCGATCATCATCACCGACGCGAGCGCACAGCCGCTGATCGTCTGGTGCAATGCGGCATTTACCGAGCAGACCGGCTACGAGCTCGCCGAAGTGCGCGGCAAGTCGCCCCGCATGCTGCAGGGTCCGGGTACCGATGCCGAGACGGTCGGCCGTATCCGCGAGGGTATCGCCGCCTGGTCCCGCGTGCGCGGGCAGTTGCTCAACTACCGCAAGGAAGGGTTCCCGTTCTGGGTCGACCTCTCGCTGACCCCGATCAAGGACGAGACCGGATGGTACCACTATTGGGTCGGCGTGCAGCGGGACATCACCGCGCATGTGCAGCTGAAGCAGGACCTCGAAAGCGCGAACCGCAACGCGCAGCGGGCGCAGCAACGGCTCTGGGACGCCATCAACGCCATCCCCGAGGCCTTCGTGATCTTCGATCCCGAGGATCGGCTCGTGGCGTTCAACCGCTGCTACCACGAAGTTTATGCGGAATCCGCTTCGGTGCTTCGAATTGGAGTGCAGTTCGAGGACGTCTTGAAGTTCGGGGTCGAGCTCGGACAGTACCCCGAGGCGATCGGACGTGAGGCGGAATGGATCGAAAAGCGGATGCACCAGCACCGCAACCCCGTCGGCGCCATCGAGCAGGTGCTTCCCGGCGACCGGCACCTGAGGATCCACGAGGTCCGCACCGCCAATGGCGACACAGTGGGCTTCCGGATGGACGTGACCGAGCTCAAGCGCCAGAAGCGGCAGCTCGCCGAAAACGCCGAGGCGCTGGAGTGCGCGCGGCGTGACGCCCAGGTCGCGTCGATAACGGATCCGTTGACGGGCCTCGGCAACCGCCGCGCGCTCGACGACAAATTGCGGTCGCTGGCCGGCACGGTGGTCAAGGACGCTACGGTCAGCATCCTCCACGTCGACCTCGACCACTTCAAGTCGATCAACGACGCCTTCGGGCATCCGGCGGGCGACCACGTCATCCGGCACATCGCGGGCGTGCTGACCGACTGCGTGCGCCCGAGCGACCTCATCGCGCGCGTCGGCGGCGACGAGTTCGTCCTCGTCCTCATCGCGCCGCCCCGCGACGACTTCGCGAGCACCGTGGCGGAGCGGATCATCGCGCGGTGCCGCGAGGCGATCCGCTACGGCGACAAGGAGCTTCACGTCGGCGCCAGCATCGGGATCGCGAGCGGCGCGCCGCACCTGGCCGCCGCGCTGCTCAACGACGCCGACATCGCGCTCTACGAGGCGAAGGGCGAGGGCCGCAACCGCAGCGCCGTCTTCACGCCGCGCCTCCGCGCGCTGGCCAAGAAGCGCAAGCGGATCGCCGACGAGCTGGTCAAGGCGCTTTCCGACGACGAGATCCTGCCGTACTTCCAGCCCCAGGTCGCAGCCGACACGCGCGAGTTCATCGGCGTCGAGGCGCTCGTCCGCTGGCCCCACAGGGTCGAGGGTCTGGTGCCCCCGTCCCTCTTCCTGCCCGTCGCCGAGGATCTGGGGCTGATGTCCGAGATCGACGAGATCATCCTGACCAAGGCGCTGGCCATGGCGCATCGGCTGAAGGCCGACGGCATCCCGATGCCGAAGCTCTCGGTCAACGTGAGCTACCGGCGGCTCGCCGACAGCAACCTCGGCCGCCAGCTCGGCGGTGCGGACACCTGGCCCTGCCGCATCGCCTTCGAGCTTCTCGAGACGATCGATTTCGACCGGGGCTCGGACGCCTTCGCCTTCGTCCTCGACGAACTGAGGGAGAGGGGGGTCGAGATCGAGATCGACGACTTCGGCTCGGGGCGCGCCTCGATCACCACGCTTCTCAAGATCAAGCCGAAGCGCATCAAGATCGACCAGCAGCTCGTGGGCGTCGTGGAGTCCGACGTCCCGCGGGAAAGCCCGATCCTGCGGGCGATCGGGCAGATGGCGCGATCGCTCGGCATCCATATGACCGCCGAGGGCGTCGAGACCGAACTGCAGGCAAGGGCCCTGCGCCGCGTCGGCTGCGACGTGCTGCAGGGCCACCTCTACTGCTCCGCGCTCCCCGAGCAGGAGCTGCGCCACTGGATCGTCGAGCGGCCCGATCTTCAGCGGATCCGCGCGCAGCCCGCCTGAGGCCGCCGATGCCCGGGATGGTCGCGGCCCTCAACACCCGCTTAAGGAAGTCATGGCAGGCTGCAAAGCTGGAGTTCATGAGCGGGAGTGCAACATGAACGATCAGACGCCAGTCACCGATGCTTTGGACGCGACATCGCCCGCGATCTGCTTCAGCCTCGCCAAGCGCGCGGCCGCCGGCGTTCCCGGGCGCGGTCCTTCCGATGCGTTGGATGCGGCCGGCGCCGAGCGCGGCGATGCCGGGCAGGCCGCCGACCTCGACATGCGGATCGAACGCCTGGCCGAGCGCTTCGATCAGCTTGAATTCGTCATCATCGAGCAGTTCGAACCCGGGATGATCCACGCGGGCGGGGTGCCCGCGGGCAGCCTGCGCGACCGTCTCGACCGCATCGAGGCGGCGGTCGAACACCTGTCGCACGACCCGGTCCGCCCGACGGACCGGGACGACTCAGAAGGTGAGCGGCGACTGGACGCGTTGGCGGCGCGGCTCGACGGGCTCGAGCGGGCGATCGCGGACGCGGCCTCCGGCACCGAGACGCGGCATGCGGCGCTTGTCGCCGCGGTCGAGCGGATCGCGACCCGGCCCGCACCCGCGCCCGATCTCACGGCCCAGCACCGCAGCTTCGCCGGCTTCGCCGCGGCGCTCCAGACGACGCTCGGGCGACAGGAGGCGGCGGCGCAGGAGATCGTGCTGGCGCTCGGCACCTTCGCCGCCCGCCTCGAGGCGGTCGAGGCCCGGCTGGATGCGAAGGGCGAGCAGCCGCCGCCGGCCGAACCCTCCGCCGCCAGCCCCTCTGCCGGTCTCGAGACCTCGCTCGGACTGCTCGGCGACCGGATCGGCGCGCTGGCCCGGGCCATCGGGGCCGGACCACCCGCCGCGACGCCCCCAGAGATCGCCTCGATCGCGGGCCGGCTCGACCATCTCGCCCTGCTCCTCGCAGGGGCGCTCGAAGAGGATGCGCGCGGACGCCGCGCCTCGATCGAGGAAACGCTGCGCGACATGCGCATGACCGTGGCCGAGATCGTCGCCGAGAATCGGCGCCTGCACGTCGCGTGACACCAGCGCCCGACGCAGGCGTATTCGCAAATCTCTCTTGTTCATGAGACCTTAGGACGTCTCAAGCTAGCCTCTTTTGCGCATCCAGTCAGGGTGCGCATCATCGTACAAGGAGGCCGTGGTGGCTATCGAGAAAAGTGTTGCGTCCGCGTCCATCGCGGAAGTGGTCGACCGCATCCTGGACAAGGGCATCGTCATCGACGCCTTCGTCCGCGTGTCGCTGGTGGGGATCGAGCTGATCGCCATCGAGGTGAGGGCCGTTGTGGCCTCCATCGAAAGCTGGCTGAAATATGCCGAGGCCGTGGGCCTGACGGTCGATCCCGCGTCGGCCTGATCCGCCGCGCCGTTACGGGGGAGGTGCCGAGGCCACGACCTGCGTCATGATCTCGATCTCCTCCGCTAGCGGACGGTCCGTCACGAGTGAAGGGCTCACAGTCCGTACTGCCGCGTGGACGGCCCGCGCGGCAGGCGAGAAGCCCCGGCACTCCGGTCCGCCGCGGTGCTCCATCGCCTGCGCCACGCAGAGCGCGAGGATCGCGTGAATCTCGGCGACGTTCCTGAGGCGCGCCGCGGCGAGCCTTGCGGCGATCGTCCCCAGCGAGACGACATCCTGATTCGCGCCGTTCGTCGACACGGAATGGATCGAGGCCGCCCCGGTCGCGCGCATCTCCGCCACGATCGCCGTCGCCGTGACCTGCGCGCCCATGAACCCCGAATTGAGACCTGCCGCGCCGCCATGGAGAAAGGCCGGCAGGCCCGCGTTCAGCTTCTCGTCCGTGAGCCGGGCGATCTGGCGCTCGGCGAGTCCCCCGAGCACCGTCGCCGCGACGCTCAGCCCGTCCGAGACCTGGGCCACATGCTGGCCCATGAAGTTGCCCCCGTGCAGGGCCGGCGCTTCGCCATCTTCAGGCAGGACGGGATTGTCGGTCACCGCATTCAGCTCTGTCTCGACCACCTGATCGTGCCAGGTGAGCTGATCGAGGAAGGCGCCGACGACCTGCGGGACACAGCGCAGCGAATAGGCGTCCTGCCCGGCCGTCGCCTCGACCGCGACACCGTCCACGCCGAGCCGACGCAGGGCGAGGGGGCGCTTCTCGACCCGTTCGCTGCCCGCGATCCGGTCGCGCAGGATGGCGGCCGCCCGGACCTGTCCCGGATGCGGTCGCAGACTTGAGACCTCGGCGCTCCACGCCTCCGCCCGCGCGGCGAGGCACTCGGCTGCCGCTGCCGTCAGGGCGAGCGCCCAGCCGGCGCTGCGCCCGGCGGTCTGCGCGTTGCGGAGCGCGATCCCGGTCATGGCCGAGGTTCCGTTCACAAGCGCGAGGCCGTCGCGCGCTGCGAGCGACAGAGGCTGCAGCCCGAGTTGCGCGAGCGCCGCGGTGCCAGGCACAGCCGCCCCGTCCCGCGTCAGGAACGACCCGCGGCCCTGAAGGCAGAGGGCGAGATGCGCGAGCGGCGTGAGATCGCCGGAGGCGCCGACCGTGCCACGCGATGGCAGGGCAGGGGCGAGATCCGAGGCGAGCAGGACCTCGAGCGCCGCGATGGTCTCGGACGAGGCCCCCGAGGCGCCGCGGGAGATCGACACGAGCCGCGACAGAACGACCGCGCGGGCCTCGGGCCAGGACAGAGGGGGGCCGAGGCCGCTCGCCAGATGATGGATCAGGTTCTGCTGGAGCTCTACACCCTGTCCGGGCCCGATCAGCCGGTTCGCGAGCGGACCGAAGCCGGTCGTCAGGCCATAGACATGCCGACCCTCCGCGATGATCCGCGCCAGCCGGTCCTGCGACCGCGCGCAGCGCGCCCGCGCCGCAGGCGACAGGGCGAGACGCAGAGTGCCGTCGACCACCGCGTTGGCGTCGGCGAGACCGATCCGATCGGCGAGTTCGAAGACCGCCTTCTGGCGAGCGTCATCCCGGGGCACGTCGCAACCTCCACGTCGGACCGTAAGGCAACAAAGGTTACCGCCACCTTTCCCGCGCTCAGATCGTGCGGCCGAGCGGGCCGAGATCGAGCGCGAGATCGCCGGGCGAGAGGCCGAACTTGCCGGCGAGATCATGGATCGCACCCTCGGCGCGCATGAGCGTCATTCCGACCTGTTCTTCCTGTTCGGGCGTCAGCGTGCCGTTCTCCATCCGGCGGATAGCCTGAAGCTCCATCAGCTGTCGCAGGAACTCGACCAGTCCCAGCACGAGGCGGGCGAGGTCCTGCTCGACCCGGTCGGGATCGATCCTGACCCGGCCGCTCCGGGTGATCGCCGCCAGCGCCTCCCGGATATCTTCCGGGTCCACGGCGAGAGGGTCGTCAGCGTTCAGCATGGCCCGGCCTCCGGCAGATCCGCGAAGGCGAGCGCTGGCCAGGGCCCCGTCAGCACCAGCCGCGCGTCGCGCAAGTCCGTGCGCCCGGCCAGCGCGTCGGCCAGCCCGTCCACGGGCGTGGCCGCTTCAGCCGGCATGAGCGCGTCGAGCCGCAGGATGGTGGGCGCGTTCCGTTCGACGAGCCCCCGGGTCGCATGCGCTGCGAGGACGGCACGAAGGCTTGCTGCGATGCGAACCCTCTGCTCCTCGTTCCGGCGCCGGACCTCCGCGCGCGCAGCGAGCCAGCCCCGGCCGGGCGTGGCCGTGGGGCGCGAGGGATATCCGTCCGCGGACGGGGCGGACCAGTCGGCGCGCAGCGAGACCTGCACGAGACCCCGCAGTGCCTCGAGGCGGGCGGCGATCGCCGCGCTGCGGGTGCGGCCCGTGTCGAGCGCCGCGGCGAGCGTCGTGACGCCGTTCGGCGCGAGCGGCAGGAAGGCAGGGAGGTGGCGCGCGCAAGCGATCTGCAGCCGCATCAGGTCCCGCGGTTGCGCGCCGGCCGCATCGGCGGCCACGACCACCGCGCAGGTGTCGAGATCGACCGTTGCAAGACCATCGGGTGCCGCTTCGCCTGGCAGTGTCCAGCCCAGCGCCCTCATGCGCGCCGGCCTGTGCGCGAGATCGTGTCATGGCTGCCGAGGACGAGATCAAGCCCGACGAAGACGAGGTCCACATCCGCCACCGACAGCCAGAGTTCCCCCCTCAGGCAGACGCCCTTGTCGAGAAGCGAATCGACCAGATCGACAAGACGGCCTTCCCGGCTCTGCAGCGCGTCTTCCGCCGAGGCGATGCGGATCTCGCCGGCGCGGTCATGCATCGGGTCGATCCGACGACACGAAACTGAACGGGGCGCAGGGCCCGATCATGCGCATGGCGAGCCCGAGGGCTGCCGCCTTGGTCGCCATGTCGGCCAGTGCGTCCGCGACCTTCGCGACCGCCGGACGCGGCAGGAGCGCCGAAACCGAGAGGAGGACGGTCGGCGCCGGCGTCCGCGGCAGCGCAAGCTCCGCACCCGCGGACCGAAGCGCCGCGAGCGCCGTGGCGGCGAAGGCGCGCCTGTCGTCCTCGAGGTCGCGGCGGACGTTGCGCTCGGCCAGGCGCTGCCGGAGGTAGCCGGAGGGTCCGGACGCGGGGACCGCCCGCGGGGGCGGCGCGCGCCGGTCGATCGCGAGGACATATTCGGCCGATCCCGCGAGCGCGCCGCGTTCGGCCGCGATGCGGTCCGCATGGAGCATCAGATGCGCGATGAGCGCGCGGGGATCCGAGAACGCGGCGCCGAGCGCGACGGGCAGGACGTCGCCCGCTTCCGCATAGACGGACAGGATCGTGGCCTGGAGGACGGCGAGTCCCAGCGCCGCCTCTTCGGGGTTGTCCCCCGGATCCTCCGGCGCGTCGAGGGCGATCGCGACGAGGTCCGGCTCGCAGGCGATGCGGCGGTGGGGCGGCACCTGCGCCGCGGGATGGGATCCGGCGGGCACGAGGCCGAGGAGGAGGAGCGGGCGCCCCGTCATGCTGCGCGCGCCCGGGCGGCCGTGGCCGAGGACAGTCCTTCGCTCCAGACGCGGGCGACGTGGACCCGGGCGCAGGCCCCTCCAAGCCGTGCCACGCAGGCGAGCAGGTCGGCCTGCCGGCGCAGCGCCTCGTGCCGGTCCGCCCCCGCCTGCATGATGACCTCGCGCCGGGCCTGCCGCAGCGCGGTTTCGGAGAAGCCAGGGTCGAGGCCGAAGGCCGCCTGCGCCTCCTCGATCTGACGCCGGTCCATCCGGTCGAAGACGAGCGAGGCGAAGCTGACCGGCGGATAGGGGCCGATCATCCTGATGCGGAACCCCTCGGTCCACAGACCGTCGATCTCGGCGAGCGCCGCGTCGAGCAGCGGTTCCGACGCCGCGTCGACAAGCACGACCGCGTTGGCCACCACATCTTCGGCCACGGGGAGCATCATCACCTCGGCACCGGTGTCCTCGAGCGCCTGCGCCACGCGCTCCCGCAGGCGCGCGGCGATGGCTGGACCCGCGGCGTCTGCGGCCGCCGCGCCCTCCGAAGCGCCGAACCGGGCGACGGCCCGCGTCACGTCCCAGCGCAGCGTGATCTGGAACTGCCGGCGTCCTGCGAACTGGGACGCCAGTCGTTCGAGCACGGGAAGGTTCGCCGTCACGAGCCGCTCGGCCTCCGACGCGCGGATGCGCTGGCCGGGCAGGACCGGCAGCACCGTGCCCGAGGTCATCAGCGTCTCGAGAATGCGCGCCCGTGCCGCCGCGGCGCGCAGTGCGTCGGCCTTGCGTGGTGCCGGCAGGAGACCGCTCCACCGAAGCACCGCGGCATGTTTCGCCGCGCGGACGACGGTGCATCCCTCGGGAGGGGTCGGCGGACCCTCGCCGGGAAGGATGGCCACGAGTTCGCGCCGCATCATTCGGTGACCTCCGCTATGTAGTCGTCCCGGCGCACCGCGCGCCCCTCGAGCATCCGGCGCAGCGCGGCCTCGAGATCGTCCCGGCCGAGCGATCGGATCTCGCCCGCGCCGCCGGCGAGCGCGCTGGCGAGAGCCCCGCGCGCGGCCTCGTCGACAAGCGCCGCGAGATCGGCGCCCGAGAAGTCCGGCGTCGCCGCGGCGAGCACAGCGGTGTCGACGTCCGCACTCGCCGCGCGGCCCTTCAGATGCGCGGCAAGGATCGCCTGCCGCGCGGCCGCGTCGGGAAGGGCGAACCGGACGACGACATCGAACCGGCCCGGCCGGGTCAGGGCCTGGTCGATCGCGGCGGGTCGGTTCGTCGCGGCGAGGACCACGACGCCGGGGTGACCGGCAAGGCCGTCGAACTCGGTCAGGAGCTGCGCGACGATGCGGTCGAGCGTGGGGTCGCGCCCGGTGCGACGCGGCGCCAGCGCGTCGAACTCGTCGAAGAAGATGAGCGCCGGCGCCGTGGCGCGGGCGCGCTCGAAGAGCTCGGCGACCGCGCGCTCGGCCTCGCCCAGATATCGCGACAGGAGGGTCGGCGGGCGCACGTGAAGGAAGTTCATCCGGCTCTCGGTTGCGAGGGCGCGTGCCGCGAGCGTCTTGCCGCAGCCGGGCGGGCCGGCGAGCAGCACGCCCCGCGCCGGGCGGACGCCGAGTGCGGCGAGGAGGGCAGGATGCCGCTGGGGCCAGATCACCGCCTGCTGCAGCGCCTCGCGCGCCGCATCCGCGCCGGCCACGTCGTCCCAGGTCACCGGAACCGCATCCTGCGTCGCGCCGCGCAGCGCGCTGGGCCCGGTCGCCGCGAGCCCCCGCGCCAGGTCTGCACGGGTGATCCTCAGGTCCTCGAGCCGCACGCGGTCTTCGCCGCCCGCCTCGGCGACGGTGCGGGTGAGCGCCGCCACCGCTGCCTCCCGCGCCAGGGCGGCGAGATCGGCGCCGACGTAGCCATGCGTCGCGGCCGCAACCGAGTCGAGATCGGCATCGGCGTCGAGCGGTGCGCGGTCGAGCTGAATGCGCAGGATGTCGCGCCGCTGCGCCTCCGTCGGCGGGCGGAACACGATCTCGCGGTCGAACCGGCCCGGACGGCGGAGCGCCGGATCGAGGCTGTCGGGCAGGTTCGTGGCAGCCATGACCACCACCCGGCCCCGGTCCTCGATCCCGTCGAGAAGGGTCAGGAGCTGCGCCACGACGCGGCGCTCGACCTGTTTTTCGCTCGACAGCGCGTCGCGGCGCGGCGCGATGGCGTCGAGTTCGTCGATGAAGACGATGGAGGGCGCGCGCTTTACAGCGGCGTCAAAGACGCGGCGCAGCGCCTCTTCGCTGTCGCCGTAGTGCTTCGAGATGATTTCGGGGCCGTCGATGTGGAAGAACGCTGCCTCGGTGCGGCGCGCGACGGCACGGGCGAGAAGCGTCTTGCCCGATCCGGGCGGGCCGCAGAACAGGATGCCGCGCGGCGGCGAGATCCCGAGCCGCTCGTAGAGTTCGGGCCGGAGCAACGGGGTGCTGATCATCTCCTCGACACGCGCGATCTGCTCCTGAAGGCCGCCCACGCCGTCGAAGGCGGGCGCCGTCGCCGGTGCGGCCTCGAGCGTCACGACGGAGCCCTCGCCGAACAGGCCGCCGCCGGGCGGGGCCGCCGCGACGACCGACGCCTCGGCGGCGCGGCCGCCAGGCAGGACGAGCCGGATCCGGTCGCCCTGCGTGAGGGTCATGTCGAAGAGGGCGTCCGAAAGATCCGCCGGGGCCGGGGCATGCCCGGTCTCGATCCGCAGGAGCACGCTGTCCAGACGGGGCAGGCGCGCGGGCGTCACCTGCGCCGCCCCGTCGGGCCCGAGGCCCGCGTTCTCGGCCACGAGCGGCTCCATGA
Organism: Paracoccaceae bacterium; assembly: GCA_036735505.1. Taxonomy (GTDB): domain Bacteria; phylum Pseudomonadota; class Alphaproteobacteria; order Rhodobacterales; family Rhodobacteraceae; genus DAINOF01. The sequence goes on along the minus strand of DAINOF010000001.1, from coordinate 21,112 downwards.
CGACGGTGCCCTCCGGGCCCTGTCCGGCGACCACGCGCGCATGCGTGCTTCGGGCGCCGTCGATGCGGACCGTGTCGCCCGACCGCAGCGCCAGCGCTTCGAGATCGGCGCGCGCCATGCGCACGAGGCCCCGCGACCTCTCGCCTGCCACCACGATGCGGAAGACGCCCGCCTCGGTCATCCCGCTTCCCTCATGCGGACGAGGAGGTCGGTCTCGATCACTTCGTAGTCCTCTTCGGAGAGCTCGCCCGCGATAAGGCGCAGCTCGGCCTCGCGCAGGGCGGCGCGAAGGGCCGCGGGGCTGTTTCTTTCCCGCTCCACGCTTTCGGTGATCTGCTGGGCGATCCACAGCGACCCCGAGAGCGGTGCCGAGACCGGCAGGAGAAGGAGTCGCGACAGGAGGCCCATCAGGCGGCCTGCCGCGCGAGTTCCAGGGTGAGCCGCACGAAACTGTAGGCCGGGCCCGGGCCGACGATGGAAACCTGCGGCTCTGCTCCGGGCGCGAAGGCCGACGCCCGCGCCAGCGCCTCGATCCGGGCCCCGAGACCGTCCGCGCGGCTGTCGGGAACGAGCGCATCCACCGCCAGGACCTGCACGTCTTCCTCAGGCGCCCGCAGCACGTAGGAGGCGAATTCGGGGGCGAGGGCTGCGACAAGCTCGCGCTGCGTGGCGGCCCGGCGCCGGTCGACCACCTCCGCAAGCTGCCGCCCGAACTCGGCCGTTTCCATGCGCCCCGCGCGCCCCGCGGCCAGAAGCCGCGACCGCTCGCGCGCGAGCGCCGCATTGCCGTCGACGGCGGCGGGCAGCGCCGCGTCGCGGGGGAACACGACGCGGATGCCATATTCGGCGCAGCCCTGCACCGCCGCAAACTGGGCGGCGAGGTCGTCCTTCTGCTGCGTCAGCGCCGCAGCGACGGTCTCGATGGACGGTGTGATCATCCCGAAGCGCATGGGCAGCACCGCGCCGGCCCCGGCCAGCGTCTCGAGGACGCGCGCATGGGCGAGAAGGTGGCGCCGCCGCGGCAGGATCTCCGTCTCCTCGCAGCGGCCATGGACGAGAAGAGCCGGGCCGAGGTTCGCGAGCGCGACCTCCCCGGTCACGCCCTCGAGCGCGGTGAGCGTCGTCGCGTCCGTGTCGAAATCGGGGGCAAGGAGGCCGTAGAGGTAGATCATCGGTCCGGACCCCTGTGTGACGCGGCCTCGATCTCGAGGATCCCGTTCTGCAGGCTCACCCTCAGATCGGCGATCCCGGTCGAGGCGGGCAGCGCGACGCGGTCGGCGAAGCTGCGGGTGCGGGTCCGCGCCGTGATCAGGAGATGTCCCTCCTCGACGGCGAGATCGAGGTCCTCCCGGGCGGCGCCGGGAAGCTCGGCCGTCAGCCGCCAGACCCGGCCGTCGTCGACCACCTCGGCCTGGATCGGGCGCGGGGCAGGCGCGGTTGCGGCGCGTGGTGGGGGCGCGGCCGCGTCGGGAGTCGCTGCCGGCGCCGCAGCGTTCCGTTTGAGCGGCACCTCGGTCCCTGCGAGCCGGATCCGGATCCCCGCCTGGGCCCGGACCGGACCCCGCTCGGTCGTGAACTCGCGGTCGCGCCGGATCTCGCCCGTGGTTCCCTGGTCCAGCCGGTCGATCATCTCGGACAGGGCGGAGCCGAGTTCGCCAAGGAGGTTGCCGAGCTTCAGGTCGATGTCGCCACGCGCATCGCCGCCGGCCGGCTTTCGTGGACCCTTCATCCGACGGCCTCCTGCGCGCGGTCCGAGGCCAGAAGCCGCGCCTCGAGCTCTTCGATGCGCCGCAGGAGGCCTGCGTTGTCCTCGGCCAGCCGATCGGCGGAGGCCGTCAGGCGCGGGTCGGTCTCCCACCAGTTGATGCCGAGCTCCTTGGCCTTGTCCACCGTCGCGATCAGCAGGCGGAGCCGGATCGTCAGAAGCTCGATGCCGACGAGCGACACCGAGACGTCGCCGGCGATGACGATCCCCTTGTCGAGGATCCGTTCGAGCACGTCGGCGAGGCCGTCACGGTGCATCGGGTTCTGCACGCTGAAGCTCATGTCTGCGGCCCGTCTTCCCGGAAGTAGCGGCGCAGGCGGCGGAAGCCGCGGACTTCGCCCGTCTCGGCGACGCGCACGTCGAAGGCGGCGATGAGATCGTTGTCGCCCATCCTCGCGTGGCTCTCCACCACCTCGACCTCGACCCGCCAGGATCCGTCCTCGACGGCCTCGCAGGCGGCGACGGCGTCGATGTCGGCGTGCCCGGTCGCCGAGATGGCGCGCCGGGCCGCCTCGATGGCCTCGGTCGGGCCGACGCCGGCGGCCTTGCGCTTGCTGCTGAAGACGTCGGGTGCCGGGTGTTCCATGGACGTGGCTCCTTGGGGAGGGTCAGCGCGTGAGGATGTCGAGCAGCGCGCGCCGTCGCCGCTCGATGGCGGCATCTTCGGCCCGGTAGAGATCGGCCCGCATCTCGGCCTGCCTCAGGCCGATCTGGATCCTGCTGCGGTCGAACTCGAGCCGGACGAGATGGATGGCGGCCTCCTTCGGCGTTCGCGCGGCCTTGCCGGACATGGCCGCGGGACGCCGCATCGGAGAGGTCTTGGGACGCTGCATGCTCGATCCCCCGGGTTCACGTGTCGGCTGCGAGGAGCCGCGCCATCGCGGCCGCCCCGAGTTCGGCGCCGCGACCGGCGAGGACGTCGGCCGCGATCTGTGCCAGAAGCTCGTCGCTGAGGAGGCCCTCGGTGCGGGCGAAGGCCGCGATCCGCGCGATCAGGATGGCCGTGCGCATCGAGCCGAGCGATGTATCGGGCGTCGCCTTGTGTGCGGCCTCCACGAGCCTCACGATGCGCCGGGCGGTCGGACGGTCGATCCCGCTGCGGACCGCGACGATCCCGGTGAGCGTGGCGCTCGACGGTTCGCCGAGTTCGAGCGTCAGGAGACGGTCCATGAGGGCGTCGGGAGCGGAGTTGACGCCGACGTAGTCGTGGGGGTTGGACGTGAGGATCACCCGGAAGCAGGGATGGGCGTTGATGTAGGGGCGCTCGCTCGTCTGGTCCGTCACCACCAGCACGCCTTCCTCGAGAACCGACAGGAGCGTCGAGTTCGCTTCGGGCGAGGCGCGCGTGAACTCGTCGTAGATGAGGGTGTGTCCCCGATCCATCGCGACGGCGAGCACGGACTCCTTCCATTCCCCGCGGGTCATGCTTTCGGTCCGGCGGACCGTCTGCACGTAGCGGTCCACCACCGAGACCGAGGAATGGCCGATCTCCTTGCCGATGAAGTCGGTGCTGGTCAGCCAGTTGTTGCCGGCGATGAACGAGATCGGGCGGCCGAGCATCTCGGCCACGTGGAAGGCGAGCGAGGTTTTGCCCGATCCCGCCATCCCGCGGAAATGCACGCTCGCTCCGGCGCGCGCGTAGAAGGCGGCCTTTTCCGCAATCCTGCGGATGTCGTCGTCCATGAAGAAGGATCGGCCGGTCGCGAGGCCGATCCAGGGCCGTTCGGGGCCGATCGTGGCCGCCGCGAGTTTCGCAACGTCGAGCGCGGGCTGGTTCAAGGGGGATCGCCTTTCTGTCGATACTGCAGTCCTACGCCCGTTCGGGTTGCAGGACCGTTAACCCCGATGCGTCACGCAAGCCCTTCAAGCGTCGCCGCGATGCGGGTCAGGTCGACGAGGGGCATCACGCTTTGCGCGCCGAGGCGTGGCAGGGACACCACGCCGTTGATCATGCCCTCCTGCCGGCCGTCGGACCGCCAGTCCGACCATTCGAGGTGATCGACACCCTCCACGATGAAGCCGATCGGCGAGGATGCCGACCCGGCGATCAGGACGCGCGACCGCTCCATGGCCTCGGCCGGCGGATAACCGAGGCGATGCCGCAGGTCGACGAGGGGGCCGGGGGCGCCTGCCTCGCGAAACACCCCGCGGACCCAGTCCGGCGCCCTCGGCAAGGCCGTGACGCGTTCTGGAGGCTTGGCGATCCGCGCGACCTGGCAGATCGGGATCGCGATGGGCGCCCCCGCCCGCGCGACGAGATACCGCTCGCGTTCGGAACGCGCGCCCTCCTCGGCCGCGGCGGCGCGCGTCCCCGCAGAGGTCGCCGCGGCGGGTTCGACGGAGAGGCTCGCGATCCCCAGCAGCGCCTCGTCCGCGCCGAGGGCGTCGACGTCGACGAGGAATGTATCGCCTCCCGACCCGTCCGGCAGGACCGAGCGGATCGCTGCCGTCCGCCCGGCCAGCAGCGCGGGCAAGGGGGCCTCCCCGGCGAGGGGGACAAGCTCCATGCGGCAGATCATCTCGACGGCGAAGCCGATGAGCCGGTCGCCGGGGAGCCGCAGGATCACGATCTCGGCGGTGCCGAGATCGCGGATCTCGCCCAGTCCGAGAACCGCGTTCAGATGCATGACCGGGACCCTCCGGCCATAATGGCCGATGATCCCGAGCCAGGCGCCGTTCGCGAGGCTGTGCGGTTCGATCGTCTGGCGCGGGACGGTGGCTTCGATGGCCGTCGCCACGATGCCGAAGCGCGCGCTGCCCGACTCCACCGTCAGGTGGGAAGTCGCGCCGACGGCGCCTCGCGTTTCGCTGGCGGTCGCCACGGTCGCGGACGGGATGTCCGTGCGGGCGAGGATCGGGCGGGGATCGAGAAGGCTGACGATGCGGCCGCGATCCTCGAGCGTGCCTGCGAAAGCCGATCCGCCGACACCCCTCGCGGCCGCGAGCCGGTTCGTGCCGACCTCGGTCAGCCCTTCGATCGTGTCGAAGCCAAGCGCGATGCGACGCCCCTCTCCGGAGGCGATCACCGCCAGGTCGGGGGAGGAGCCTGACTGCCCGAGCCCCGCGAGCGCCTTTGGATCGAAGAGCGGGATGGGATCCCCGCGCAGATCGATGGCCCCGAGAAGACCGGGGGCGGCGGCAAAGATCGGCGAGATGCTCCGGACCCGGCACACCTCGGCGACGCAAGTCACGTCCACCCCGACGGTGATGCCGCCGGTCGTCATCAGCCCCAGCCGCACTTTCGTCCGGGTTTCGGCCGGCATCACGCGACGGCCGCGGTGCGGAGCCTGTCGATGGCCTTCGCAATCGCATCGGCCGCCTTGACGTGGACATCGGAGGTGTCGGCGAGACCCGAGACCCGTTCGGTCTGGACATCGAGATCGGAAGCCACGTCGCCCACCATCCCCAGCGTCCTGCTGGCCGCGTCGCGCGTACGCGCCAGACCCTGCGCCACGGTCTGCAGATGCCGCGAGATGTCGCGCGCGGCCTCGGAGTTGTTCTCGGCGAGTTTCCGGACGTCGTCGGCGACGACCGAGAAGCCGATGCCGTGTTCGCCGGCCCGCGCCGCCTCGATGGCGGCGTTGAAGGCGAGCAGGTTCGTCTGGATGGCGATGTCGCGCAGGACCTCTGTGACCCGGGCCACGCTGTCCACCGCGCCGGCCACGGCATCGATCTCGGCCACACCCCCGGCCAGCGCCGTGGAGCCCGTCTCTATGGCGCTGCGCTCGCCCTCGAGGCTCGAGGCGACTTCGGTCGCGGCGCTGCGCAGCCTCGCGTGCGCCTGAAGCACCTCCTGCACCGCCTCCCGCACATGCTCGACCGTGTCGACGGCCAGTTGCCGCAGGCCGACGTGATCGGACACCTCGTGGCCGAACATCAGGACCTTGGTGACGTCGCCCGAGGTCCCGCGGATCGGGACATAGCTCCCATCGATGTGGATGTCGCGGTCGAACCGGCCGACGTTGCTGAAGCGTCCGCTCCGCGCCTCGCCCTTGCCCAGCGACAGCCAGAAGTCGCGATAGTCGGCCGAGCGCACGTGATCGGCCGAACAGAACATGCTGTGGTGCTGGCCCACGATCTCCCGCAGGGAGTAGCCGACCATCCGCAGGAAGCCCTCGCTCGCCGAGACGATGCGGCCGTCCGGGTCGAACTCCGCCAGCGGGACCGCCTGCGTTGCAGCTGCCCAGTTCGCCTCGAGGTCGTGTACGCGCAGCTTCCGCTCGGTAACGACCGACGCGACGGCGATGATGCGCACCACCTTGCCGTCGTCGAGCACGGGGTTGAAGGTCCCGTTCAGCCAGACGTCATTGCCCTGCTTGCCGATGAGTCGCATGTCCATATCGACGGACTCGCCGTTTCGCAGCGTTTCCCACCGGGTGCGGTTCCGATCGACGTCATCCGGCGGCAGGAGGCTCGCGATCGCGCGCCCCTTCAGGTCCAGCGCGCTGTGGCCGAGCGCGTCCTCGAGCTTCCTGTTGGTCCAGTCCACGGTCCCGTCGATGTCGAACTGGGCGAGCGCCAGGGACTGTTCGATCGCGGCGAACTTGCCCTCTGCCTCGACGAGGCTGACGCTTTCCCCGGTGATGTCTGTCATCAGCACGAGGATGCGCTGCGGAACCTCCTGCCCCTCGGCGACGAGCGGGACATGATGTCCGCGCACCCAGATGACCTGACCGTCGGGCCTGATCCGCTTGAAGGCGCCCGAAATCGTCTCTCCCCGCGCGAGGCGGTCGAAGAAGGTCTGGTACTTCTTCGAGCTGCCGAAGTCGCTCGGCACGAGTGTCCGGAAGTTGACGGCGGCGAGGGCGGACGACTTGACGTCGAACAGGCTGCAGGCGGCGTCATTCGCCGACAGGATCTTTCCCGACAGGTCGATCTCGAGGATGGGAAGTGCGGCGTTGGCGGCACCGTAGAGCATCTCGAGGTTGGTCAGTCGCTCCTGCAGGCCGTGGATGTCGACGGCGATCTCCATCACCCGCTGCACCGCGCCGGCAGGGTCCTTCAGCGGAAGGAGAGCGCTTCGGGTCCACAGCGAGACGCGGTTCTTGCGCAGGTGGTGGATGTCGATGATCTGCGCGACGCCCTCGAGCGCGATGTTCCACGCCTCGATGAAGCGCGGCATGCGCGCGAACTCCGCGTCCAGCAGGCGCCGGCTGTGCTTGCCGCCGACCTCTTCTGCCGTCTCGCCGAGCGCATCGAGCATCGCCGCGTTGGCCGAGACGACATGCCCTTCGAGGTCGTATTCGAGAACTGGAAGACCGCCATAGACGGCGTCGAGCAGAATCCGGTCGCGCGCGGCCCTGCCGGCCTCCTCGGTGACGTCCATGAGGCACTGCACGACCCGGGCGACCCTGCCGTCTTCGCCGCGGACGGGAACGAAAGTCGACTGGAACCAGAGCTCCCCGCCCTCCGCCGACCGGTGCGGGTGCCGTCCCTCGACGATCCGGCCCTGCCGCAGCTTCTCCCAGAATTCGATGTAGTCGGGCGTCGCCGTGCGCGATTGCGGCCAGAGCGCCTCGTGGTTGCGCCCCGCGAGCTCGTCGACATATTCGAGCGCCATGGCGGCTCGGTCGTTTGCGCTGAGCACGTTGCCGTCCGTGTCGTATTCTATGACGCCGACGACCTCCTGCAGCGCGGTCCATGGGCCTGCCGCCGTCATGGTCGCTGCGAGCGCCCCCTGCTCGGCATGCAGTTTCCGGGCGACGACGACGACGCTTCCCTCGCCCTCTCCGGTCGCCGCGAAGACGGCCTCGAATCGCGCGGGCGTCCGCGTCGACGAGAGGCTGGCGGTCAGGTGGCCCGACCATTCGGCGCTCCCCCCGGCCGCGAGCGCCCACCAGATGTCGGCGATGTCCTGGTCCGAGGCGCCGCACAGGTCGAGGAAGCCCGCGGCGGACAGCATGTCCTCCGACAGTTCCAGCAGCGTGATCGCATCACCGCTGGCGTGCCAGAGAGACTTCGTCGCCGCGTCGAACACGAGCGTGAGCGATCTTGCGAGGGCGTGCTGGGCAAACGCGGCAGCGACACGCGACAGCCTTTCCTCGGGCGATGGGTCCGGCACTGTCTTTGCTGTCATCGTCATTCTCCCTTCGGCGGCGGGGCGGACACTAAAGCCAGTCCCTTAAGGATGCATTTCGTGGCACGCCCCGAAAGCTTGGCGGTCAGCCCGTCCGACGCGAGGAGGTTGCGCTTGGCTCCTTCCCCGGCCGCGGATCGGGCTGGCGATGGCGCGACCGGATGTCAGCGTTGGAGGAAGCGCGCCCGGGTCGCGGGCGGCGGCGCCCGCCCGCACTTACCAGTCGGCGAGTTTTCCCATGGCGTTCCGTGGCATGGCGGCGGCGAAGGAATACCGATCCGGGCGCGCCGGCGCGTCGAGGTTGCGCGCGGCGCGGTCGCGCAGCGCCACTTCGAGGTCTTCGGTCCCCGCGCCCGTATCCTCAGGGACGATCAGGGCCTTCAGTCGCTCCCCGTCGAGACGCACCGCAGCTTCGGCGACACCGTCCACACCGCCGAGGAGCAGGGCGACACGGCCGATACTCACGTTGGTGCCGGCGACCTGCACCACGTCGTCGCGCCGTCCCGCAAGGTCGAAGCTGTCGTTTCCACGCCAGTCGAGGCGGTCCTGCAAGGCAAGCTCGACACCGTCCGATCGCCGCCGAAGTCCCGCGCCGTGACGGTCGAGCCGCGCCGAGAGACGGAACGGCTCGTCCGGCCGCTGCCGCCAGCCGACGCCGCCCGTCTCGGTCGAGCCGTAGATCTCGACGAACCTGTCGAGGCCCAGGCGGTCCGCTGCCTCCCATGTCGCGGGGGTGGACGGTCCGGCCGAACACAGGCCCGTCACGCTTCGCGGGAGGGTCTGTCCCCGACGGGCGGCACGTTCCCACGTGAAGGGTGTGCCGATGACCACGTCGCCGGGGCGGCAGTGCCGGAACAGGGCTTCTCCCACCGAGTGCTGCAGGTCGATCACAGCGCCCTCTGCCCGATCGGGCAGCAGTGTGCCCCAGAGAAAGCCGTAGATGTGCCTTGGCGGGACGGCGATGAGGAACCGCGCTCCTTTCGCCGAGTGGCCGAGGACGACCCCCAGGCCCTCCGCCACTTCGGCGTCAAGGTCACGGCCGGCATGAACGATCCTCTTTGGGGTGCCGGTGCTGCCTGACGTCTCGAAGCCGATCCGCGCGGTCGCCCCGACCCGGTCGAGATGCGCCGAAACGATCCGGACCCAGTCGCGCAGCCCGCGATGGACGAGGAGGAGGTCCTCCGCGCCGGTGTCGGCGAGGCAAAAGAACCGGCTTACCGAGCCGACGAGGTCGAGCCGCGCGAGGCTGTCGAGGCCCAGCGCTTCCTCGCCGATCTCGAGGTCGGCGTCATTCGACGCGGGAGCGTGAAGCCGCCGCGCGATGTGATGACGCTCCTGGAGCCGCCTGTCCCGGATCATCCGGTCCTGTTCGGCCCCGATCAGGTCGATGCAGATGCGGCGGACGGACGCCGGCGAAAGGAAGGCGCCGGGCGCGAGGTCGCCCGGAGCCGACAGGGGTGCGTCCGTCCGAGTAGTCACGCGGCCTCTGCGGCGATGTCGAGCTCGGCGAAAAGCTCGCCGACCAGGCCGGCGAAATGGTGGCGCGCGGCGCTGACGCGGGCGCGCAGATCCATCGCCCGTGCGGCAAGCTCGATTGCAGGCGCGTCCGAGGGAAGGCTGACAATGTCCGCGACGACGTCGCGACCCGCATCATAGGTCTCAATCGCGTCGAGCACCTCCGGAAGAGTGTCGAACGTCCAGGCATCCGACTGGTCCTTCTCGTCCTCCGAGACATGGAAGAGTCGGATGGCGAGCACGAAGGCCTGGGTGTTGGTGCGGTAGATCGTGATCTCGTACCAGTAGGGCAGCGTCGGCGTGAAGCTCATCGCCATCGCCAGCTCCGTGCCGGTGAAGGCGAGCGGCCGCGCGCCCTGACGCCGGATCCGGTGGGTGGTGCCGCTGCCGAGACTCGGCATGTCCGCCGTGCGGGAATAGCCGTCGGTCATCGTGAGGGTCGGGGTCATGGATGCAGTCCTTCGCGTGAGGGAGGAGAGGTTCGCCGGAGCCGCATGAGCCCGGGAAGAAAGTCGGGCAGGGCCAGGCGGTCCTTGGTTGCGTGTCGTGCAGGGTCATCGGGCAGAAGGAAGCTCGCCGCGAAGCACAGAGCGGGTTCGGTCTCGGCGACGAAACGGTGCAGGTCCTCGGCCGATCCGATCCTCGCGACGCGGAAGACCGGGCGCGCGGGCAGCGTCTCGTCGGGAAGATAGGCGATCTGTGCGACGGCGCGCCCGTCGTCGGCAAGGAAGACGCGCAGGCGTGAGCTCCCCCAGGGCCCCTCCGCGCCTGCGTCGACGAGGAGGATGCCCCGGAGTTTCAGTGGCCTGCCGCCGTCGCGCCGGAGCAGGACATCGACCCGCGGCGGACCCGACGCCGCGCCCGGGCACTCCCCGGTCTGGTCGCCGGCGGCCGGCGCGGCGCCGGGGCCCTCGTCGGGTCCGGAGCCCGGGCGGGGCTTGCGCGGCAGGCCGGCGAGCGACAGCAGGTGCCGCAATTCGGCCGAGACCGTGACCACGTGGTCGGGGGCCACCGCGCCCTGCATCGCCTGCTGTCCCGCCTCAGGCGCGCTTGACGAAGAGCCAGCAGAACTGGCCGTCGGGCTGGGACTTCAGGTGGATCCGCACGCCCACATCCGCGCCCTTGTAGGCGAAGCGGTAGTCGAACATCACGTTGATCTGGCCCGTCTGGTGGAACTTGAGGAATTCGCCGTGGAACCGCTTGCCCTTCGCGCAGGGCGCGATCTCGTTGAAGAAGTTCTTCCCGATGACATCCGCCGGGTTGCGGTTGGCGATGACGCTCTCGGCCTTGTTGTACTTGACGATCGTGCCCTGCCGATCGAGAAGCACGGCCCCGAACGGAAGGTACTCGGCGCGCTGGGGTTCACGGCTCAGGATGTTGTCGACGTCCTGGCTGCCGAAGGGAATGATTTCCATCGTATGGTCCTTGATGGCTGGAGTGGGAGCTTATTCGGAAAGGTCGACACCGGGCTCGTTCGCGAGGAACGAGTCGTTCATGGTCAGCGACATGTCGTGGATTCTCTTGATCGGCTGGTTGCCGAACTCCGGGTCCAGTTTCCTGCGCGCTTCTTCCGCGGCCCAGCGGTAGTCCATCCGGCCCATGCTCACGATGCACTGGGGGATGATCTCGAAGCGTTCCTTGAGAGCGTATTTGGCAGCGTCGACCTCGGTTTCGGTCGCGGCCTCGAACTCGACGAGTGAACACAGCTCGTCGATCTTGCTCTCGGTCTCGAGGCGGGCCGTCTTGCCCAGCACCTCGCTGGCGGCCTGAAGCACCCATTCGGGATGATCGCCGCGGACGATGAGGTTGAGGTCGGCGTAGCGAAACTCGTATCGCCCCTCGACCTCGAAGATTTGCCCAAGTTCCTTCATGCGGAGAAGCTCCTTTCGGCGGCGTTCGGCATTGTCCGTTCCTGCTATCGGAACGCCCACATCGTTAGGCGGAACGATTGAACGAAGCGTTGACGCCAGGGTGGTCTGGGCCCCAATATGAAGATGCTTTTACGCAAGCCGGGTGGGTGGAGGCTGTGGGATGGTGGAACTTCGGGTCGCCGAGGATGGCAGGGACATCCTCGTCTACTGCTTCGGGAAGATATCCGACGCCGTCGAGATGATGACTTTCCTGTCCGCGTTCCTGCCGGACGCGCGCTTCCTGATCCAGCCTGTAAGACACTGATCGCAGCCGGCGCGGCCCGTTCACGGGGCCGTCGCGTCCGCACGCCCGGACGGGTCGGGCCGCCCCTGATTCGCGCGCGCGAACCTGACGAGATCGTCGAGGTCGAGAAGACGGGAGACGACGCCGAGCCGCCGGCCGAGCTCGCCGGCGTCGGAGCAGGCGAGTTCGGCCAACGACGTGACGCCTTCCGACCTGAGCATCCACACAAGACCCGAACCGATCCCGGGGATCTCGAAAAGATCCGTTTCGTCCGTCCGCCTTGTCTCGACAGGTCCGGGCGTCGCGGGCTGCTTCGCCGCGTGGTCCGGGTCGGAGGGGGCGGCTTCCGCGGCCGGCGCCGTCTCCGGCGATTCCGACGACTCCTGCGCAGCATCGGCCCGGGGCTCGGTCAGGTCGGCCGGACCTGCCGGATCCGCGACCTCGACTGGCTGCGTCTCCGCCAGGCTGCCCTCAGGCGAAGCGCCTTCCGGTGCCGCGGCGACGGCGTCGCTCTCTTGCAGCGCAGGGGCCGCTGCCCCGTCGCGGTCGAGCACCTCGGCATCGGGTCCCGCGAACGCCACCTCTGGTGCGGGCATTTGCGGATCGTCCGGTGCGACGGTCTCTGCCTCGACGCCGTCCGGCGGAGCGCCTTCGGCCGCCGGGGCGTCGGCGTCGTCCCCTTGCAGCGCAAACGTCGTGTCCGCGTGCGGATCAAGGTCGTCGGCATCCGGTCCCACGGTGACGTCCCCCTCCGGCGCGGGCACGATCGGCTGGTCCGGAGCGCCGGTCCCTGCCTCTGAGTCGTCATCCGCAGTCGGGGCGATTCCGGACGAATCAGCGACGGCGTCCTCCGCAAGCGCTGCGGCATCCGGGTCAGCCCGGATCCCCCCATCCGGGGCGGGCAGATCCCGCACCTCGGATGCGCCGGCCCCCGCCGGTGCCGGCTGTGCCGTCATCGGCCAGCCATCGTGCCCGACGAGCGGCTTGCGCTTTCTGGCGAGGCGCTCCTTCCGCATTGCCTGCAGCTGTGCGCGGGCGCGTCCGCGCACGGTGATCACCCGCTGCCGGTATCCGTCGCGATCGCTCATGTCCCGCCTCCTGCATCCTTCACCCGCTGCCCGACGCTCCACGCGTCGAAGGTATCGAGCGCCTGTCCGGCCAGTATCCGGAACCGGCGCCGCCGGTCGGCCCTGATCGCCAGCTCCTCGACGAGATCGGCGACCTCGAGCCGCTCGGCAAGCCGTCCGTCCGGCGGCCTCGCCAGAAGCGTGTCCATGGCGCGGCAGAAGGTTTCGAGGGCGGTCATCGTCTCTTCCTCCGTCGCGTGGCGATCGGCGACCTCGCCTGTTCCGTCGCCGATCGAGCGGGAGAGAACGAAGCCGCCCGTCCGCGTCTGCCAGATGCCGACGGCCAGCGCGCCGTCGCGGCTCCGGACGATCTCGCGGCCGGAAAAGCGGATCGGAGGCGCACCATCCCGGCGAAGCACGACGATGGTCCAGTCCTCGCGCCTTCCGTCGTCCGACGGATCGCAGCTTGCCGCAGTCAGGGCGGGCACGGTCACCTCACGTCTCAGGGACTTGCTTGGGCATAGCCGAGGGGGGTTACCCCGAGATTAAGCGTCATCCGCGGCGCCGGCGACCGCGGGTCCGCAGCTCCCGCGTCGTTCCGCTAGGGAAGTCGCCCTGCCTTGCCTATCGGGTGGGAACCGGCGTCTCGCCGCGATAGTCGTAGAAGCCGCGCTGCGTCTTCCGGCCGAGCCAGCCGGCCTCGACGTACTTCACCAGAAGCGGGCAGGGGCGGTACTTGGTGTCCGCCAGCCCGTCGTGCAGCACGTTCATGATGGCGAGACAGGTGTCGAGCCCGATGAAGTCCGCAAGCTCGAGCGGCCCCATCGGATGGTTCGCGCCGAGCTTCAGCGACTCGTCGATCGAGCGGACCGAGCCCACGCCTTCGTAGAGCGTATAGACCGCCTCGTTGATCATGGGCATGAGGATGCGGTTGACGATGAAGGCCGGGAAATCCTCGGCCGAGGCGGCGGTCTTGCCGATCCGCTCGACCACGGCGAGGCAGGCCGCGAAGGTCTCCTCGTCGGTCGCAATCCCGCGGATCAGCTCGACCAGCTGCATCACGGGCACGGGGTTCATGAAGTGGAAGCCCATGAACTTCTCGGGCCGGTCGGTGCGCGAGGCGAGGCGGGTGATCGAGATCGAGGAGGTGTTCGAGGTCAGGATCGTGTGCGGTTCGAGATGCGGCACGAGATCGGCGAAGATCGCCTGCTTGACCGTTTCCCGCTCGGTCGCCGCCTCGATCACCAGATCTGTCCGGCCGAGATCGGTCAGCGCCAGCGTCGGCGTGATCCGGGCGAGCGCGGCGGCCTTGTCCTCGGCGGTGATCTTGCCCCGGCTGACCTGGCGGTCCATGTTGGCCGAGATCGTGCCGAGCGCGGCCTCGATCGCCTCCTGCCGGACGTCGTTGAGAAGAACCTCGTAGCCCGCGAGCGACAGGACATGGGCGATGCCGTTGCCCATCTGGCCGGCGCCCACCACGCCGATCCGGGTTATCTCCATCTCTGCCTCGCTTGGCTGCCCGCGCGACCTTATGCACCGCCCCCGGATCGTTGCAAGCGCGAAGGCGCGCCCGGAAACCGGCCGCCGGTTAGCACTTGGGTAAGCCATGGGTGCAAGACTGTGTCGTGGGTGTGAACGACTTCAGCATGGGTGGGAAATGACATATCTTGGCTTGGCCGGGGGCGGCCTTGACGATGCTCCGTTCCGGTTCGGCGGCCCGAGGGTCGCCTTCCGGAGACCGTATTCGCAGCGCGACGGGCACTATGTCGTCGCACTGGGGGGAACCGAGACGCACGGCAAGCATGTCGCGCGTCCCTATCCGGACCTGCTCGAGGACCATCTCGGGGTTCCGGTCGCGAACTTCGGGGCGGTCAACGCCGGTATCGACGTCTTTTGCCTTGAAGGCGCGGTGCTCGAGGCCTGCTCGGGGGCGCGGGCGGTCGTGCTGCAGGCCATGGGCGCGCAGAACTCCAGCAACCGGTTCTACAGGGTGCATCCGCGCCGGAACGACCGGTTCCTCGGGGCCTCGCCCGAGCTGCGCGCGCTCTACCCCGACATCGACTTCACCGAGTTCGCCTTCACGCGGCACCTGGTCCAGAGCCTCGTCGAGACCGGGCCGGAGCGGTTCGCGCCCGTGCTCGACGAACTGCGGTCGAACTGGCTGTCCCGCATGACCGGCTTTCTTGACGCCGTCGCGGCGCCGGTCGTGCTCTTGTGGATGGCCGAACGCCAGCCGCAGGACCCCTGCGCTCTGCACCGGCCCTCCGACCCGCTCTTCGTCACGGCGGAGATGATCGACGCGATCCGGTCCCGCCTCGCCGGGGTCGTCGTCGCGACGAGCCCTCGCGCATGCGGGACCGGCGCGCCGTACAGGGCATGGGGCGACCGCGGCGGGCCGGCCACTGCCATCGCCGTTCCCGGCCCGGCAATCCACGAGGAAACGGCGGCCGCCGTCGCTGACCGGCTGCGCTTGTTCGTCTGATCGCCCGGCCTCTCCCGATTGAGGGGCCGGACAGGCCCTTGCAGGCTGCTGAAGAAGTCGCCGAGGCAGAACGGTTTCCCTTTCGCAGGACCAGCCGCCTTGGGTACTCGGCCTGTCAGCGGGAACGGAGTGCGCGCCAGCTGTCGCGCTCGCGGCCTCATGCCGCCAGCAACCGGGGCAGTCGGGCGAGGTTGTTGGCGGCCATCGTCAGTATGCAGCGCGAGCGCACGCGCTCGACGCCCCGATAGACGGTCTGAGCCATGCCGCCGACGGTCTTGGCCCAACCGAAGGTGAGGAGGATCAGACAACGATCTGGGGGATCGTTGTCCCGACGCAGGTCGATCCGCTTTCGGTGTTTGAGGGACAGGGCAGAGCCTTCGTGCCGTGTGCTGCGCCTGTCGATCGCTGAATATCGGGATCTCCCGGCCACGTGCGGAGTGACACAGGCCTCCTGCATCTGCTCGATCAGCTGCCGCTCGGAGCGGATCGAGAACAGGATCTGGAGAAGGCCGGGGGCAAACCACTCCCGGTGGGTCGCCGCCGCTGACCAAAGTGGGCGTCCGGCGCGGCGCGGACGTGCGGGCGGGCGACATTCTCGCCCGGATCGGATCGCCCGAGCGGCAGGCGGCGCTGGACCAGGCCCGGGCCGAACTCGACCGCTCGCGGCGCGATTTCGAGAACGCGCAGACGCTGCTCGACCGGGGTGTGGGCACCGTCGACCGGCTGGTGCAGTCGCGCAGCATGCTCGCCGCCGCCGAGGACGCGCTGGGCAACCTCGTGCTGCGGGCGCCGTTTGCGGGACGCGTCGAGACGCTGACGTTGAGGCGGGGGAATTCGTGCAGGCCGGCGCACGGGTCGCGCGGCTCGTCGATCTCGATCCGGTCCGGGTCCTCATCCGGATTCCGCAGCAGGCGGTGGCGCAGGTGAAGGAGGGGCAGCGGGCGGAGGTGAGCTTCATCACCGGCCAGACCCGCGAGGGCGGGGTGGTCTTCGTGGGCGCCGCCGCCGACCCCGAGACCCGGACCGTCGAGGCCGAGGTGGAGGTGCCCAACGATGACCGCGCGATCCCGGCCGGCATCAGCGCGCAGGTGCGCCTGCCGACGGGCGAGGCCCGCGCGCATTTCGTCTCGCCGGCGGTCTTGTCGCTGGATGTCTCCGGCACGTTGGGCGTCAAGACGGTGACGGAGG
The DNA here is from genome assembly GCA_036735505.1 of Paracoccaceae bacterium. Lineage (GTDB taxonomy): Bacteria > Pseudomonadota > Alphaproteobacteria > Rhodobacterales > Rhodobacteraceae > DAINOF01. The sequence goes on along the minus strand of DAINOF010000001.1, from coordinate 4,865 downwards.
CGGGGCGGGTGGCGTTCCAAGCGGCCGAGATCGTGCGCGCGCAGACTGACGGCGTCTGGATCACGGGCCTTCCGGACACCGCCCGCATCGTCACCGTGGGGCAGGGTTTCGTCAGCGCAGGCGAGGAGGTGCTGACCCGTGAGGAGACCGACCTGGAGATCGGCCGCGTGCGTCGCGGCCCGGAGCTTGCAGGGGATGCGCCGTGAACGCCCTGATCGAGGCGGCCTTCTCGCGCGCTCCGGTGGTGGCCATGACGCTCGTCTTCATCCTCGTGGCCAGGGCCATCGCCTATGTGCTCATCCCCAAG
>DAINOF010000001.1:0-4458 GCA_036735505.1 Paracoccaceae bacterium | reverse complement strand
AGATGAGCGCGAGTGCGGGCGAGGGCTTCGCCTCGGTCACGCTCGAGTTCGAGCCCGGCTTCGACGCGGACGAGGCGCTGGACTCGGTGCGCGAGGCGATGGACCGGGCGCAGCCCGACCTGCCCGCGGACGCATCAGAGCCCACCGTGAACGAGGTCAACACGGCGCTCTTCCCGATCCTGACGGTGATCCTGTCCGGCCCGATCCCCGAGCGCACGCTGAACGCCCTGGCGGTCGAGCTTCAGAACACGATCGAGGCCGTGCCCGGCGTGTTCGAGGCTGGGGTCGGCGGCGCCCGCGAGGACCTGCTCGAGGTGCTGATCGACCCGATGGTCTTCGAGACCTACGTCCTCTCCGTCGACGAACTCATCGGCCAGAACTCGCGCAACAACCGCCTGATCGCCGCGGGCGCGATCGAGACCGGCGCGGGGCGGCTCGTGCTGAAGGTCGCGGGCCTGATCGAGGACGTGGACGAACTGATGGACCTGCCCGTGAAGGTGCGCGACGACACCGTCGTCACCTTCGGCGAGGTGGCCACGATCCGCCCGACCTTCGTCGATCCCGACAGCTTCGCGCGGATCGACGGGCAGCCCGCGCTCGCGCTCGAGGTGACGAAGCGGTCGGGCGCCAACATCATCGAGACGGTGGAGGCGGTGCGCGCCGCGGTCGAGGAGGCCCGCGCCGATTGGCCCGACAGCGTGCAGATCGACCACCTTCAGGACCAGTCGGAGCAGGTGAAGACGATCCTGAACGACCTCGGGGCCAACGTGATCTTGGCCGTGATCCTCGTGATGATCGTGGTGGTCCGGGCGCTGGGCATCCGGTCGGCCATCCTCGTGGGCCTCGCCATTCCGGGCGCCTTCCTGTCGGGCGTCGCGGCGCTGTGGTTCATGGGCTACACGATGAACATCGTCGTGCTCTTCTCGCTCATCCTCGTCGTGGGCATGCTGGTCGACGGTGCCATCGTGACGACGGAACTGGCCGACCGCCGGCTCGAGGAGGGCGACGCCCCGCCCGCGGCCTATGCCCATGCCGCCAAACGGATGGCCTGGCCCATCATCGCCTCGACCGTGACGACGCTGAGCGTGTTCTTCCCGCTGCTCTTCTGGTCGGGGATCGTGGGCGAGTTCATGAAGTTCCTGCCGATCACGGTCATCCTGACGCTTACCGCCTCGCTCGCCATGGCGCTGGTGTTCATCCCGGTCCTCGGTGGCGTCATCGGGCAGACGGCGCGCAGCCGGGCGATCCTCAAGGCCGCAGACAGCGGCGATCCGCGGCGCGTGGGCGGGATGACCGGCGCCTATGCCCGCCTGCTCGACCGGTCCATCGCCCGCCCCTGGACGACACTTGTCCACGCGCTCGCGCGACTTGTCGGATCCTTCACCGCCTATGCGCGCCACGGGACCGGAGTGACCTTCTTCCCCGAGGTCGAGCCCGAGTTCATGCAGGTCACGATCCCCTCTTCGTCCGCCGCCCGGTCCGACCCGGTCCGCGCGTACACGCTCGCCACGCCCTCCAGCTCGACCTTGACGATTGGGACATCCGCCGCCCGGCCGCCGAGATCGGCGAGGACATCCGCACCGAGATGGCGGCGATCCCGGGCATCGACGTGCAGGTGCAGTCGCAGGACCAGGGGCCGTCGGCAGGCAAGCCCGTGCAGCTCGAGATCCGGACCCCCGACCCGGCCGTGCAGGGCGAGGTCGTGGAGCGCGTGCGCGCGGAAATGGACCGGATCGGCGGATTTACCGACGTGACCGACACGCGCCCGCTCCCGGGCATCGAATGGCGCCTCACGCTCGACCGCGGCGAGGCGGCGCGCTTCGGGGCGGACGTGGCGCTTCGGGGGCAGGCGGTGCAGCTTTTCATCATCTCCGGAGTCAAGGACGGTCCATGAGCCGTCGATGAAAGAACGATTTCGGGTAATGCTGACCGTATTCACTTGAAATTCGGCTCGCATCTGCCAAGACGCCGCATCGCAGCCGGATGCATCGAGGAACCAACATGAAGGGCTACAAGGAACCTGGATTTCAGGATCGGGCAGAGGCATCCGCTCGTGCCAAGAAGAAGGCTCTGGAGCAGATGAAGCCGATGCCGGTACCGGATGAAGCCGAAGTGGCGGCGCGAGCTGCCCGCAAAGCTGAACGGGAAGCAAGGGCAGAGGCCAAGCGGTCGGCAGCGCGTGCGGCAAAGGAGCAAGGCGAGCGGGACGACCGTGAGAAGGCGCGCATGGCCGAAGCCGAGCAGGCCAAGGCCGCAGTGCCCGTGCGCACCGAGACGGAGAAGAAGGAAGCGCGGGACGCGCGCTACGCGGCGCGGAAGAACCGGAAATCCGGTCGATCGTGATCTGGTTCACGATCTCGCCGCTGGATCCGCGCCTGTGCCCTCGCGCGAGGGTCACGTTGGTCGTGGCTCGGGTGGAACCCTCGGGCGACCCTGAATAGCCTGGACGTGGGCCAACCGGTCCGGCCGGGCGACGGCACGCGTTGAACCATCAGGTTTGCCGTCGACCTTGCCCAGTTATTCGTCGGCGCGCGCCCAGAACGATGGAGGACCCGCGTCGGCGGGCCCTCAAGCTTCTGCGGTAGGCGGCGATTACATCATGCCGCCCATCCCACCCATGCCGCCCATGTCACCCATGCCACCGCCAGCGCTTTCCTTCGACGGCCTGTCGGCAATCATGGCTTCGGTCGTGACCAGCAGACCAGCGACCGAGGCGGCATCCTGAAGCGCAGTCCGTACGACCTTGGCCGGATCGACCACGCCAAACTTGAACATGTCGCCATATTCCTCCGTCTGAGCGTTGAACCCGAAGGTCATGTCGTCGCTTTCGCGGACCTTGCCCGCGACGACCGAACCGTCGACCCCTGCGTTCTCGGCGATCTGGCGCAGCGGCGCCTCGAGCGCCCGGCGGACGATCTGGATGCCCGCATCCTGATCCGGGTTCTCGCCCTTGAGACCGTCGAGCGCCTTGGCGCCCTGCACCAGCGCCACGCCACCGCCGACGACAATGCCCTCCTGGACCGCGGCGCGGGTCGCGTTGAGCGCGTCGTCGACGCGGTCCTTGCGCTCCTTCACCTCGGTCTCGGTCATGCCGCCGACGCGGATGACCGCAACGCCGCCAGCCAGCTTGGCCACGCGTTCCTGCAGCTTCTCCTTGTCGTAGTCCGAGGTGGTCTCCTCGATCTGTCCGCGGATCTGCGTCACCCGCGCTTCGATCTCGGCCCTGGCTCCGCCGCCATCGATGATGGTGGTCTCGTCCTTGGTGACCGTGACCCGCTTCGCGGAGCCGAGCATGTCGATCGTGACGGATTCCAGCTTCATCCCGAGGTCGTCGGAGATCACCTGGCCGCCGGTGACGATCGCGATGTCCTGCATCATCGCCTTGCGGCGGTCCCCGAAGCCGGGGGCCTTCACGGCGGCGATCTTGAGGCCGCCCCGCAGCTTGTTGACGACGAGCGTCGCCAGGGCTTCGCCCTCGACATCTTCCGAGATGATCAGGAGCGGCTTGCCGGCCTGGATGACCTGCTCGAGCAGCGGCACCATCGGCTGAAGCGACGAGAGCTTCCTCTCGTGCAGCAGGATGATCACGTCCTCGAGCTCGACGGTCATCTTCTCGGCGTTGGTCACGAAATACGGCGAGAGATAGCCGCGATCGAACTGCATGCCCTCGACGACATCGGTTTCGGTCTCGAGCCCCTTGTTCTCCTCGACAGTGATGACGCCGTCATTCCCGACCTTCTTCATGGCGTCGGCGATCTGACGGCCGATCTCGGCTTCGCCGTTCGCCGCGATCGTGCCCACCTGTGCGATTTCTGCAGTGTCGTTCACCGGGCGGGCCGCCTTGCGGATCGCTTCGACGACCTTGAGGGTCGCCATGTCGATGCCGCGCTTGAGGTCCATCGGGTTCATGCCGGCCGCAACCGACTTCATGCCTTCCCGGATGATCGCCTGGGCGAGCACGGTCGCGGTGGTGGTACCATCGCCTGCCTCGTCATTGGTGCGGGACGCGACTTCCTTCACCATCTGGGCGCCCATGTTCTCGAACTTGTCCTCCAGTTCGATTTCCTTGGCAACGGTTACACCGTCCTTGGTAATCCGGGGGGACCCGTAGCTCTTGTCGATGACCACGTTGCGGCCCTTCGGGCCCAGGGTCACCTTCACGGCGTTGGCGAGGGTGTTCACCCCCTTGAGCATGCGGTTGCGGGCTTCGGTGTTGAATTTGACGTCTTTGGCCATTGTGTCAGCTCCCTGATGTCTCGAACGATGTGGATGAACCGCGATGGATTCAGGCAGCTTTTGCGGCGGCCTTGAGGTCGATGATCCCGAGGATGTCGGATTCCTTCATGATCATCAGTTCAACACCGTCGATCGTGACCTCGGTGCCCGACCACTTGCCGAAGAGGACCCGGTCACCGGCCTTCACGGCCATCTCGATCAACTCGCCCGAGTCCTTGCGGG